>NZ_JADPKL010000098.1:0-113011 GCF_023073935.1 Bradyrhizobium sp. 147
CCGAAAGATCCCACGGTCGGGACGAAGAGCTGGCCTGCAATCGAACAAAGAGCTGATCATAAATCTTGACACACCAAACCCCCATGTGAGCAATCCAGAATCTTTCCGCGGAGGCAGTCTGGATTTGCTTCGCTGCGCTCGCAATGACGATCGTTGAAACGGCGGAGCAAACTAAGGCATCCCCGCTTACCCCGGATGCTTCTTCGCCCGCACCGTACTCCCGTCGATGTCGCTCCGCTTCAACAGATAATCCAGCCCGCCGACGCGATACCAGCGATAGCCGTAGGGCTCCAGCACGACGCGATGCTGGCCGCGCTTGTCGGCGTGGCTGTGGTCTTCCGCGAGCAGATTGATGAGGTGCGCGCCGGCCCCATCAGGCAATCCGGCCGAGAACGCGATCTCGCGCGGCTTCTCGTCGAGATTGTGCACGAACAGCACCGAATTGTTGCGCCAGTCATAGCGCATGATGAACACGGCGGGATCGCGCACAGGAATGATCGCGAAATCGCCCCAGCCGACTTCCGGCACCTCCTTGCGCATGCGCACGATGCGTTCGGTCCAGTTCAGCATCGAGTTGGGATCGCGCCGCTGCTTGGCAACGTTGACGTGGTCGTAGCCGTAAGGGCCCTTGTCGATGACGGGGCATGCCGGCTTGTTGCTCTTGGTGAAGCCGCCATGCGGCTCGGTCGACCATTGCATCGGCGTGCGCGCGCAGTTGCGTTCGGGCAGCGAGAGATCGTCGCCCATCGCGATCTCGTCGCCATAACGGATGACGGGCGTCCCCGGCAACGTGCACATCAGGCTGTAGGCGAGCTCGAGCCGCCGGCGGTCGCCGCCCAGCATCGGTGCGAGGCGTCGCCTGATGCCGCGGTCGTAAAGCTGCATGTCCTTGTCGGGACCGAAGCATTTGAACACGACCTCGCGCTGTGCCTTGGTCAGGCGGCCGAGATCGAGCTCGTCGTGATTGCGCAGGAACAGCCCCCATTGCGCGGTGGCAGGCCGCGGCTTGGTCGCCTTGAGCGCCTTCGCCAACGGCCGCGAGTCGGCCGAGGCCAGCGCGTAGAACAGGTTCTGGTTGACGTGGAAGTTGAACATCATGTGCATGCGATCGCCGTCGCGCCCGAAATATTCCATGTCCGTCTTCGGCAGCACGTTGGCTTCGGCAAGAATGATGGCGTCGCCCTGGCGCCATTGCAGAAATTCGCGGAAGGCGCGCAGCATGTCGTACTGCTCGACCGGCTTCCTCACCTTCGCGCCCTTGGTCGCGATCACGAAGGGCACGGCATCCATGCGGAAGCCGGAGACGCCGAGCTGGATCCAGAACCCCATGATCTTGAGGATCTCGGCCTGCACGCGCGGGTTTGAGGTGTTGAGATCGGGCTGGAAATCGTAGAAGCGATGAAAGTACCAGGCACCGGCTTCCTTGTCGCGCGTCCATGTCGATTTCTGCACGCCTGGAAACACCATGCCCTCGTTGGCGTTGGCCGGCTTCTTGTCGGACCAGACATACCAGTCGCGATAGGGCGAGTTCTTGTCGCGCCGCGCTTCCTTGAACCAGGGATGCTGATCCGAGGTGTGGTTGACCACGAGATCGATGATGATTCGGATGCCGCGCTGCTTGCAGCCATGGGCGAACTCGACGAAATCGCCGAGCGTGCCGTAGCGGGAATCGACGCTGTAATAGTCGGCGATGTCATAGCCGTCGTCGCGGCCCGGTGAGGTCTGGAACGGCATCAGCCAGATCGTGGTGATGCCAAGCCCGTGCAGATAGTCGAGCCGGCGGAGCAAGCCCTTGAAGTCGCCGATGCCGTCGCCGTTGGCGTCCATGTAGGAGCCGACGGACAGGCAATAGATTATGCCGTTCTTGTACCAGAGATCGTCGATCATGCGCCGCAGCCTCGATGGATCCGCCCGGGCGCGGCGGCTGCGTGATAAGTGTGAAGGAGAAGGGAGGTTCCGCCTTCTCGCCTCACACTCGCTGTCGTCCGGGGCGCGTAGCGAGCCTGGGACCCTTAACCCCAGGAAGAAGCCTGACGAAGATTCGGAGTGACCGTTTTGGCTAAGCAACCACTCCCTGTGGTTATGGATTCCGGGCTCGCACCAAGCGGGCGCGCCCCGGAATGACGGGTGGGGAGACAGTGTCCGTCCCTCATGGAATCGGCTATCCTCCTCCCATGGACAACACCGCCCGCAACATCGCCTTCGTACCGCCGCCGGACCGTCGCCAGTCGGAGACGGCGCTTGCGATCGCGCGCGGGACGGCGCGGCTGTTGCGATCGCTCGGCTTCTCATGCATCAGCGAATTGCCGCTGCCGTCGGGCCGCCGCGCCGATCTCGTAGCGTTGAACGAACGCGGCGAGATCTGGATCGTCGAGATCAAGTCGTCGGTGGAGGATCTGCGCGCCGATCAGAAATGGCACGAATACCGCGCCCATTGCGACCGGCTGTTCTTCGCCTTCACGCAGGATCTGCCGTGCGAGATTTTTCCTGAAGGTACCGGCCTCATCATTGCCGACGCCTACGGCGCGCACATGCATTGCGAGGCGCCCGAGCACAAGCTTGCTGCCGCCACGCGCAAGCAGATGACGGTGCGCTTCGCGATGGCGGCAGCGCTGCGGATCAACCGCCTGGTCGATCCGCAGGGACACGCGGATTTCTGGGAGTAGCGGCGCTACGAGCAGGCGCCGTAGGGTGGGCAAAGCGTAGCGTGCCCACCATTCAACATCAGAATTGAGGCAGAAGCAGTCGGCACGACGCTACGCGCCTTTGCCCACCCTAGGAGACCATTACCTCGGCGCGCGCTTGGCCAAAATCCGCTGCAACGTGCGGCGGTGCATGTTCAGCCGGCGCGCCGTCTCCGAGACGTTGCGGTTGCACATTTCGTAGATGCGCTGGATGTGTTCCCAGCGCACGCGATCGGCCGACATCGGATTGGTCGGCAGTTCGGATTTCTCCGCGCTGGTCGAGAGCAGCGCCGCGACGACGTCGTCGGCGTCCGCGGGCTTGGAGAGATAATCGATCGCGCCCATCTTTACCGCGGTCACGGCGGTGGCGATGTTGCCATAGCCGGTCAGCACGATCGCGCGCGCGTCCGGGCGCTTCTTCTTCAGCGCCGAGACCACGTCAAGGCCGTTGCCGTCGCCGAGCCGCAAATCCACCACGGCGAAGGCCGGTGCCGATTTGCCGATCTGCGCAAGACCGTCCGAGACGGTGTCGCAGGATGTCACGGCAAAGCCCCGCGTCTCCATCGCGCGCGATAGCCGCTCCAGAAACGGCTTGTCGTCCTCCACGATGAGAAGCGAGCGGTCGGTCTGTTCGTTCAGTTCGGCGATGGCGTTCAAGGTGTTGTCCTCTCTCCAGCGCATTGACATATGGCGTCGCAATCGTTCGGTGCCAAGGCGGCAAATAGTCGATCGGCCCCGTTGTGCGACGCAAGGTCGCGGCCTATCCTATTGTTTCTTCAAGCGTCTCGATAGCCTCAAAACGCTCTCGCGGCCAATTGATCTGGACCACCGCGCCGTGATCCGGAAAGGTCCGGTTGGTAAACGAGACCTTGGCGCCGGTGCGTTCGAGCAGCGTGCGCGCGATGAACACGCCGAGACCGAGGCCGCGCCGGTCGCCGCCGCCTTCATCCTGGGTGCGCCGCCGCGACAGATAGGGCTCGCCGATCCGGTTGAGGATGTCGGGCGGGATGCCGGGGCCGTCGTCGGAGATCACGAGTTCGATATGGTCCTTGTTCCACCAGGCGTTCACCTCAACGGTGGTGCGAGCGAAATCGACTGCGTTCTCGACGATGTTGCCGATGCCGTAGAGGATCGCGGGGTTGCGTGAGCCGACCGGCTCGGCCGCGACGGCCACCGCGATCCGCACCTTGATCTCGACACCGAAGTCGCGATGTGGCGCAACCACCTCCTCGATCAGCTCCGACAGCTTCATGCGGTCGAACGGCGCGCCGGTGGAGGACAGCTGCGTGATCTTGCTCAAGATGTCGCGGCAGCGCTGGGTCTGCTCGCGCAGGGTTTTCAGGTCGGCGGCGATGGCCGGATCGTTCACCGTCTTTTCCAATTCGCGCGAGATCAGGAAGATGGTCGCAAGCGGCGTGCCGAGCTCATGCGCGGCTGCGGCAGCTAATCCGTCGAGCTGGGTCAGATGCTGCTCGCGCGTCAGCACGAGCTCGGTTGCAGCCAGTGCGTCCGCAAGCTTGCGCGCCTCCTCGGTCACCTGGAAGGAGTAGAGGCTGGTGACGCCGATCGCGAGCGCGATCGAGAGCCAGACGCCGATCAGATAGATCGGCGGCAGCACCAGGGGATCATCGGAATCCCAGGGCAGCGGCAGATGAAAGAAGAACAGGATCGAGGCGCAGGCAACGGCGAGCAGGCCGAGGCCAAAGGTGAAGCGGGCGGGGAGCGCCGTGGCCGAGATCAGCACGGGTGCGAGGAACAGGAACGAGAACGGGTTCTGGAGGCCGCCGGTGAAGAACAAAAGTCCAGCCAATTCCACGATGTTGAGCGCCAGCAGTCCGGCCGCCTGCATCGGCTCCAACCGCTGCATCGGATTGGCCACCGTCTGGAGCGCCAGGTTGAGTGCTGCCGACAGGAAGATGATGCTGACGCAGGGGACGATCTCGACGTCGAATTCCAGCCCCTGCGCCACGATGAAGATCGCGGCGAGCTGCCCCAGCACCGCGAGCCAGCGCAGCCGCAGGATCGTGTCCAGGCGGATATGCCGCTGCGCGTGGCGAAAGCCGGAATCGGCAATTTCGGTCATGTCGGCCAATGTGCAGGTGCCTTCTCGATCACAAACGCTGGGCTCACGGAACCACCCAGGAATTACAAGCCTTGCGCTATCGGCTGCAATAGCAGAAGAACGGCCAGCATGACTGAGATTGACAAGGCTTCAAGTCGGCCGACTGTCGCGGATCGCAGCGCACCTGCGGCGATTGCGGTCGATCATCTCGTCAAGGTCTACAAGCAGACCCGCGCCGTCGATGATATGTCCTTTTCGCTGCCGCGCGGCAGCATCACCGGGCTGCTCGGCGGCAACGGCGCCGGCAAGACCACGACCATTGCGATGATCATGGGCCTGGTGCTGCCGACCTCCGGCCGTGTGCAGGTGCTCGGGCGAAGGATGCCTGAGGAGAGCGCGTCCGTGCTGGGGCGGATGAATTTCGAGAGCCCCTATGTCGACATGCCGATGCGGCTCACGGTGCGACAGAACCTCACCGTGTTCGGCAAGCTCTACGCGGTGAAGAACCTGTCCGAGCGCATCGCCGAGCTTGCCGATGATCTCGACCTCGGCGATTTCATCGACCGTGCCAACGGCAAGCTCTCCGCCGGGCAGAAGACCCGCGTCGCGCTGGCGAAAGCGCTGATCAACCAACCCGAGCTGCTCTTGCTGGACGAGCCGACCGCCTCGCTCGATCCTGACACCGCCGATTGGGTGCGGGCGCATCTGGAGCGCTATCGCCGGCACCACCACGCCACCATCCTGTTGGCCTCGCACAACATGCTCGAGGTCGAGCGGCTATGCGACCGCGTCATCATCATGAAGCGCGGCCGCATCGAGGACGACGACACGCCCGAGGCGATCATGGCCCGCTACAACCGCACCACGCTGGAGGAGGTGTTTTTGGACGTCGCACGCGGGCGGGTGAACGGTGCGCGAGAGGAGGCGGCGAAGTGAGACGGCAGCGGGTGCTCCTTTCGTCATTGCAAGCGAAGCGAAGCAATCCAGAATCTTTCTGCGCAAGGACTCTGGATTGCTTCGTCGCATCAGCGCAAAATTGCTGCACAATTTTGTCGCGAGCTCCTCGCAATGACGTCTTGGATAGATCGTGCGCGGCATTTCCATCGCTATGCGGGAGGGTGCCATGAGCGAGCTCTCCCTCCACCGCGGCATCTCCGCACATCGCATCGGCGCGATGGTCCTGCGCTATTGGTATCTGTTGATGTCGTCCTGGCCGCGGCTGCTCGAGCTGTTGTATTGGCCGGCGCTGCAAGTCATCACCTGGGGCTTCCTCCAGCTCTATATCGCCGAGAATGCCAATTTCTTCGCGCGCGCCGGCGGCACGCTGATCGGCGCCGTTATCCTCTGGGACATCCTGTTCCGTGGGCAACTCGGCTTCTCCATCTCGTTCCTCGAGGAGATGTGGGCGCGCAACATCGGCAACCTCATGATGAGCCCTTTGAGGCCGATCGAATTTCTGCTGTCGCTGATGGTGATGAGCCTGATCCGGCTTGCGATCGGGATCATTCCGATGACGCTGCTCGCGCTGTTCCTGTTTCACTTCAATGTCTATGCCCTCGGCCTGCCGCTGATCGCCTTCTTCTGCAATCTGATCTTCACGAGCTGGTCGGTCGGCATCTTCGTCTCGGGCCTGGTGCTGCGAAACGGCCTCGGCGCCGAGAGCATCGTCTGGACCTTGATGTTCGCAATCCTGCCGCTCGCCTGCGTCTACTATCCCGTCAGTGTGCTGCCTGCCTGGCTGCAATACGTCGCCTGGGCGTTGCCCCCGACCTACGCCTTCGAGGGAATGCGCGCGCTCCTGATCGAGCAAACCTTTAGGACCGATCTGATGCTGGAGGCGTTGGCCATCAACGCAGTGCTGCTGGTCGCATCTTTTGGGGCATTCCTTGCCCTATTGCGAAGCGCCAGGAAGCACGGTTCGCTGCTCTCGGCTGGCGAATAACGTCACTTTCCCGTGGATTCATGCTGGTTTTGGCGTTTCCGCTACGTAGATGTACGGAACCATGCATTGACGCAATATTGCGCATTCGGCAGTATGCTGCGATGCGAAGAGGAATATAAGCGATGCCTATTGGTGAGTTTGGCGGCGCGCCGCCCCTGGCGGCTGAAGGCAGTCCGGTCCTGACGACGCCGATGTACTGGATGTACGAGATGGCGCAAGCCTCTCTCAATCCGGCGCGCGCGGTCACCGATGCGACCAAGCTCCTGTTTCAGAATCCTCTCAATCCCTGGGCGCGGACCGAGGTCGGCAAGTCGGTCGCCGCGGCCTGCGAATTGTTCGAGCGCACCACGCGCCGCTACGGCAAGCCGGAATGGGGCCTCAACGACACCGAGGTCAATGGCATCCGCGTCCCCGTCGAGATCCGCTCGGTCTGGGAAAAGCCGTTCTGCAAGCTGCTCTACTTCGATCGCAAGTTCGCTCGCCCCTTGCGCAGTCCGCAGCCGCGCGTGCTGATCGTGGCACCGATGTCCGGCCATTATGCGACGCTGCTGCGCGGCACGGTCGAGGCCTTTCTGCCCGCGCATGAGGTCTACATCACCGATTGGGCCGATGCCCGCATGGTGCCGCTCAGCGAGGGCCGCTTCGATCTCGACGACTACATCGACTATGTCATCGAGATGCTGCACGTTCTCGGCGGCAACACTCACGTCATGGCGGTGTGCCAGCCCTCCGTCCCCGTCGTCGCCGCCGTCTCGATCATGGAAGCACGGCGTGATCCCTTTGTGCCGACCTCGATGACGCTGATGGGCGGGCCGATCGATACCCGCCGCAATCCGACCGCGGTGAACAACCTCGCCCAGGAGCGCGGCATCGACTGGTTCCGCAACCACGTCATCACCAAGGTGCCGTTCCCGCATCCGGGCATGATGCGCGACGTCTATCCGGGATTCTTGCAGCTCAACGGCTTCATCAGCATGAATCTCGACCGGCATATGGATGCCCACAAGCAGCTCTTCGCCAATCTGGTGAAGGGCGACGGCGATCTCGTCGACAAGCATCGCGAATTCTACGACGAATATCTCGCAGTCATGGATCTCTCCGCGGAGTATTATCTGCAAACCGTCGACACGGTGTTCGTGAAGCACGCACTGCCGAAGGGCGAGATGACCCATCGCGGAACACGCGTCGATCCTTCGAAGATCACGCGCGTGGCCTTGATGACGGTCGAAGGCGAGAAGGATGATATCTCCGGTCTCGGTCAGACCGAAGCAACGCACACTTTGTGCAGCGCGATTCCCGATCATCGCCGCGTTCATTACGTCCAGAAGGGCGTCGGACATTACGGCGTGTTCAACGGCTCGCGTTTCAAGTCGGAAATCGTGCCGCGGATCCATGATTTCATGGTCTCGGCGGCGAATCCGACCTCGCTGCAGGCGCTCGCGGCCGAATAGTCGCGTATTTCGGCTTTCCCGTCGAAAATTCAGGCCCTGTCGGAGCCTCCTGGAGAGCACGGTTCCGTCCAGATTCGCGGTATTGAGGTAGCCTCATAGGAGTGAGTCGCCACTCACCCCTTGGGGGCGCCTCATGCGTCCAGCGGGGGCGAAAATTGATGGTTCCAACCCCAGTCTGTAGGGTCTCCCGGACGCCTGACCGCTGTATATTGGGCAAATGATTTGTTTTTGCGCCGAGCGCTTCCCATGGCGGCGGTTATGGCAGAATCCGGGCGCCCTCCTGCCCCCCGGACTGACAGACATGGCCACTCGCGCGCTCCTTTATCGGCGGCCCCACGAACCAAAGACCCTCGTCATCACCCACGGCTCGCAATTTTTTGCGATCCGGCTGCGCCGCCACAGACGCGCGCGACGCTATACGCTCAGAATCCATCCGAGCGACCGCGAAGCCATCCTCACCATGCCGCCGCGCGGCACGCTCGCCGAAGCAAAGGACTTCGCGCAGCGTCACGGCGCATGGATCGCCGCACGCCTCGGCCGGTTGCCGAAGGCGGCGCCGTTCCAGCCAGGCACGGTGATACCGTTGCGCGGCACGCCCCATCGCATCGTTCATCGCGCCGGACAGCGCGGCACGGTGTGGACCGAGATGCGCGAGTCCGGCGAACGCATTCTCTGCGTCGCCGGTGGTCTCGAGCATGTCGACCGCCGCGTCAGCGACTTCCTCAAGCGTGAGGCGCGCCGCGATCTCCAGCGCTCAGCCGAGGCCTACGCGGCCGAGCTTGGCGTCAGGGTCAAGCGGCTCTCGATCCGCGACCAGTCCAGCCGCTGGGGCTCCTGCACCTCGGCGGGCTCGCTGTCGTTCTCCTGGCGGCTGATCCTCGCACCGCCCTTCGTGCTCGACTACCTCGCTGCCCACGAGGTTGCCCATCTCGTCGAGATGAACCACTCGGCGCGGTTCTGGCGCGTCTGCGGTAAGATCTGCCCGTCAATGGAACGCGCCAAGAAGTGGCTCGACACGTACGGGAATGATCTGCACCGGTATGGGGTCGAGGATTAGGCCCTGCTTTTGTCGGGCGCTCGCGCACTGGAGCGGGCGATCCGGTATTCGAGAGGCAGTGATTGTTTGGTCGAGAAGCTGCTGCGCTGGATCAAAGCCCAGCCAGCATCGGCCTCGCCGAACGCTGCTGTTTTGAGCCGACGTGTCAAATGGTCTTGCCGCCAGCGTCGGCTGTTCTGCGATCCGCGTAAGCCGTTGATTCCTCTATCACCGGCTACTGTGCATGGGGTTGTTTTCGCAGTTTTGTTTTGATGCGCTCAGGACCTCAACCCGAACCTATCGATTTCCGCCGAACAGCCGGTCCATCAACCAGCCGTCGAGCCCTGCCGCCGCCTCGGGGCGTACGTTGGCGCGCGTCGGAGGCGGCGGCCGATAGCCGCCATTGTTCGTCGGGGCCGGTCCGGCCGAGGTCGGCGCGGAGACCTGCGAGGCGGCCTGCGCAAGGTTCGAAAGGCCCCAGCCGCCTGGTGAGCTCGGCAAGGCGGCCACCGGCACACCCTCATGTGCCGTGCGCATGAAGCGCGTCCACACTTCCACCGGCAGCCCGCCGCCGGTCGCCTTCTTGGTCGGCGAGTTGTCGTCATTGCCGAGCCAGACGCCGGTGACGAGGTTGGCGGTGTAGCCGATGAACCAGGCGTCGCGGTAATCCTGGCTGGTGCCGGTCTTGCCGGCCGCCGGCCAGCCCGGGATCTCGGCCTTCTTGGCGGTGCCGTTGATCAAGGTCTCCCGCATCATCGTGTTCATCATGCCGACATAGCGCGGGTCGATCACCTGGTTGCGCTCGTCCGGCTGGCGCATGTAGAGCAGCTTGCCGCCGAGCGTCTTGATCCGCGTCACGACATGCGGCGCCACCGCGAGGCCGCCATTGGCGAACGGCGCATAGGCGCCGACCAACTCGACGACAGAGACTTCCGATGTTCCGAGCGCGATCGAGGCGTTCGGCTCGAGCTTCGAGGAGATGCCGAGCCGGTGCGCCGTGCGCACCACGTTCTTCGGTCCGACCTCGAGGCCAAGGCGGATCGCGACCGTGTTGAGCGACATCGCCAGCGCCTGCGTCAGCGTCACCGCGCCGAAATATTCGTGGGTGTAGTTCTCAGGCCTCCAGCCCTTGACCTCGATCGGGGCGTCCTGGCGCACGGTATCCGGCGTCAGCCCCTGCTCGAGCGCCGTCAGGTACACGAACGGCTTGAACGAGGAGCCCGGCTGGCGTTTTGCGGTGACCGCGCGATTGTATTGGCTGTCGGAATAGTTCCGCCCGCCGACCATGGCGCGCACCGCGCCGTCAGGCGTCATCGCCACCAGCGCACCCTGGCTGACGTTGAACTTCACGCTCTTGGCCGCGAGCTCGTCGATGATGGCGGCTTCCGCCACGCTCTGCAGCTTCGGATCGATCGTGGTCTCGACCTTGATGCTCTCGTCGATCTGGCCGACGAGATCGTCCAGCACCTCGCCGATCCAGTCGGCAACGTAATTGACCGTTCCGGCGCCGACCGGCTTCACGTTATAGGAGGGGTGGCCGATCGAGGCCTTGGCTTGCGCGTCGGTGATGAATTTTGCATCCGCCATCGCCGCGAGCACGATTTGTGCGCGCGCTTCCGCGCCCTCGGGATTGCGGTTCGGCGCAAGGCGCGAGGGCGATTTGACGAGGCCCGCCAGCATCGCGGCTTCGGCGATCGTCACGTTCTTGGCCGACTTGCCGAAATAGCGCTGCGCCGCGGCCTCGACCCCATAAGCGCCGGAGCCGAAATAGACGCGGTTGAGGTAGAGCTCCAAAATCTCGTTCTTGGAATGCTTGCGCTCCAGCCAGATCGCGAGCTCCGCCTCCTGCAGCTTGCGCTGCATGGTTCGCTCCTGGGTCAGGAACAGGTTTTTGGCGAGCTGCTGTGTCAGCGTCGAGCCGCCCTGCGAGACGCCGCGATGGAGCACGTTGGTGACGAGGGCGCGCAGGATGCCGACCGGGTCGATGCCGAAATGGGAATAGAAGCGGCGGTCCTCGATGGCGATGAACGCCTTGGGCAGATAGGGCGGCAGGTCCTTCAGCGCGACGTTGGCGCCGGCCATCTCGCCGCGCTGTGCCAGCATGCTGCCGTCGATGCCGACGATCTGGATCGTCGGCGGGCGCTTAGGGATTTCCAGCGACTGGATCGGCGGCAGATGGGCGCCGACATAGATCACGACGCCGATCACGGCGATCACGCCCCACAAGCTCAGCACCGCGCTCCAATAGACCAGACGGCCGAGGCTGAAGCCTCCGCGCGACTTTGGCCGCCGCTTGGCGCCGCTACGGCCGGCCGATGCCTTGCGTTCGCGCGGCGGCTCGTCGCCGGCATCGTCGCTCTTGCGCTTGGCGGATGATTTCGCTGATTTCTTGGGCTTGTCGTCGCCACCGGGAATGCGGTCCGCCGCGGTCAGGCGCAGGTCGGCGAGCGCCGCAGGCAAGCCGAATAGCGGCTCCTTCCGCCCACCCTTCTTCTTTCCCCACGCCATACGCCAAACGCCCGGTCAGCCCGCCCCGCCGCACGCTAGCGGTTGCTGTTTAAGGCCCGGTTAACCAGAGCTTAACGCGCAATTAGGAGGTGCGGCATTCGCCGGCCGCAGTTCCGCTTCTGGAGCGCCAGAGCTAGGATCGCTCGCATCAAGAAAAAGGAAACTCGCATGGGCCATATCGATCCGACCAAGGAGATCTTCGCGCAATTCCGGGAGAACGACCGCCCGGGCCCGATCCACATGCTCAATCTGGTGCGGCTGCGCAAAGAGGCGGCCTATCCGGACGGCCGCAAGGCGAGCGGCGCCGAAGCCTATGCGGCCTATGGCCGCGAGAGCGGCCCGGTGTTCGAACGCCTCGGCGGCCGCATTGTCTGGCAAGGCAAATTCGAGCTGATGCTGATCGGTCCCCCGGAGGAGCGCTGGGACCATTGCTTCATCGCCGAATATCCGAGCGTCTCAGCCTTCGTCGAGATGATCCGAGATCCCGTCTATCGCGAGGCGGTGAAGCATAGGCAGGCAGCGGTGGAGGATTCGCGCCTGATCCGACACGCGGTGTTGCCGGTGGGGAAGAATTTTGGGGAGATACCGGAGTAGGCCCCGTCATTCCGGGGCGATGCGAATGCATCGAATGATGGTGCGCACTTGCGCACCTGAGAATCTCGACATTCCGGGTCTGGCGCTTGCGCGCCATCCCGGAATGACCGTTTAGCCTAGCCCGACGGCCCCGTGTCCTCGATGACCGGCCCGAACAGCTCCCAGCGTTCGCCGTTGAATTTCATCATCTGCATCTGCTTGTTGACGCGGTAGTCGTTGGGACCGGTGGTGATCTTGATGCCGGGCAGCGCCAGGCTCGGCGTATAGCCCTTGATGTTGGCGACCTGCTTCATGACGTTCTCACGCGTCAGGTCGTCGCCGCATTGCTTCAGCACCTGGACCAGGAGCTCCGCCACCGAATAGGCATAGGTGTTCACGGTGTTGAGCTTGTCGCCTTCCGGGAAATACTTGTCCATGAAAGCGAAGAAGGCCTTCACACCCGGATCGTCCTTCCACTGGGGATCGCCGGGGTCCTTGCCGTAATTGGTCGAGATGATGCCCTTGGAAATATCGAGGCCGGCCGGCTTCAGCGTCGCCGACACCGGGCTCGCATTGATGTCGAGGATATGCACCGGAGACCAGCCGAGGTCTGCGAGCTTCTTGATCGCCTGCGCCGCGAATTTTGGCGTCGAAGCGTCATAGAACAGATCGACGCCCATCGACTTCAGCTTGACCACCTGGGAGTCAACGGTCGGATCAGTGACCTCGTAGGAGACCTCGCCGACGATCATGCTGGCGGCCTTGTCACCGAGGCCGCTCTTGAGGCCCGCGAGATAGTCGCGGCCCATGTCGTCGTTCTGGTAGAGCACGCCAATCTTGGCATTGGGGTGATTGGCGAGAATGTACTTGGCGTAGATCCGTCCTTCGGACACGTAGTTCGGATTGTAGGCAATGGTCCAGGGAAAGTTCTGCGGATCGTTGAAACGCGCGGCGCCGGTGGACGCCAGCAGTTGCGGCACCTTCTTGCCGTTGAGATATTTTTGCACGGCGGCATTGGCCGCGGTGCCGATCAGCTGGAAGGTGAACAGCACCTCGTCGCCTTCGACCAGCTTGCGGACCTGCTCGACCGTCTTCGGCGGCGAATAGGCGTCGTCATACTGGATCAGATTGATCTTGCGGCCGTTGATGCCGCCCTGATCGTTGATCATCTTGAAATAGGCGGCCTGGGTCTTGCCGATATTGGCGTAGACCGAGTAGGCACCGGAGAACGGAACGGTCTGGCCGATCTTGATCTCGGTGTCGCTCGCGCCGGTGTCGTATTTCTTCTGGGCGAGGGCTTGGCTCGCGGAGAATGCGAAGGCGAGCGCCGCCGTGGCAGCTAGGAAGGCTCTGCGATTGTTCATGTTAGTTCGTTCCTCCTGACGGAATTATCGATCGATGGTCTTTGTCCGTTGATTGCAACGGTCGCCATCGCTGCCAAAGATTGTGGAGGAACGTTCGCCCCCGCGCAAGGATCACGGCGCTGCGCCGTAGCGTCTCAGGCTAAAAACTAGGCCAGGAACAATGCCATCAGCGCAAACCGTCGCCGGCCACGTCACGCACAGCTTTGTCCGGAAACGCTAAGGTTGGCGATCAAAATCAGGTTGGCTCCCCCAAAGCGTCAGCTTTCGGGTGGACGATAGTACGGCCGGCGTGGCAAGTCCGGCGGCGTGTTTCGATGCAATGGTGCCGCAATGCCCGCTGGACCAACCAAAACGCCTGAACGCTTTGGTCTCGATCGCCTGGTGACGCCGATCGGGATCGCCCTGCTCGTCACAGATGCCGATGGTGCCTTGCGCGCGCTCGACTGGGCGGATTACGAGCACCGCATGCGCGAGCTGTTGCGCCTGCATTATGGGGTGGTGGATCTGAGCGATCAGCCTGCGCCGACGCAGATGCGGGCTGCGCTGTCGGGCTATTTTGAAGGCGATCTCGGCCAGCTCTCGGGCGTCGCATGGCGTATCGGCGGCACGTCGTTCCAGCGGAAGGTCTGGACCGCACTTGCGCGGATTCCCGCCGGCACCACGATGAGCTACGGCGCACTCGCGGCAAAGATCGGCATGCCCAAAGCCATTCGCGCCGTCGGCCATGCCAACGGCTCCAATCCGATCAGCGTGGTGCTGCCGTGTCATCGCCTGATCGGCGCCGATGGCTCGCTGGTGAAATACGGCGGTGGGCTCGAGCGCAAGCGCTGGCTGCTGCGGCATGAGGGGGTGGAGCTTTAGGTCTCTCCTTTTCGTCATTCCGCGGCACCCCGGAACAACGGACGAGATCACGCCGCCGGCTGCACCGCCTTGTCGCCGGCCATCACATGGGTCAGCGCGCTCTTGATCGCGGCCTGGCGGGTCGGCGCGTTGATCTGTGCGCCCAGGAGGTCGGTGACGTAGAACACGTCGCGCGCGCGCTCGCCGAAGGTCGCGACATGCGCCGAGGCGATGTTGAGGTTGAGCTTGGAGATCGCGGTGGTCAGCTCGTAGAGCAGGCCGGGGCGATCGAGGCCGGAGACCTCGATCACGGTGTAGCGGTCGGACCATTGGTTGTTGATGGTCACTTCCGGCTCGATCACGAACGGCTTCGCCTTGCTGCGCACGGTGCGCCGCGCCACCACTTCCGGCAGGCGCAGCTTGCCTTCCAGCACGTCCTCGATCATCTCGCCGATCCGGGTGGCGCGCCGTCCCTCGTCCTCGTCGCGGTCATACTCCCGCGAGATCGAGATCGTGTCGAGCGCACGGCCGTCGGTGGTGGTGTAGATCTGGGCGTCGACGATGTTGGCGCCGGCCGAGGCGCAGGCTCCGGCGATGATCGAGAGCAGCCAGGGATGGTCGGCGGCGAAAATCGTGAGCTCGGTGACGCCACGCACCTCGTCGAAGCCGACATTGATCGCGAGCTTGTGGCCGGCCTGCTCGCTGGAGCGGACGAAGCGGGCATGGCGGATTTTTCGCGGCAGCTCGACCTTGAGCCAATAGGCTGGATAGTGCCGGCCGATATAGGCATCGAGCTCGTCAGCCGGCCATTCGGCGAAGGCCATGCGGAATTCGGCGTACGCAACGGCGAGGCGCTTTCCGCGGTCGACCTCCGAGAAGCCGCCGGTGAGCACCGGCTCGGTCTCGTAATAGAGCGAGCGCAGCAGCTGCGCCTTCCAGCCGTTCCACACGCCCGGGCCGACGCCGCGGATATCGGCGGTTGTCAGGATGGTCAACAGCTTCATCTGCTCGACCGATTGCACCACCGCGGCGAAATTCTCGATCGTCTTGCGGTCCGAGAGGTCGCGCGACTGCGCGACCGTGGACATCGTCAGATGCTCCTCGATCAGCCAGGCCACGAGCTCGGTATCGGCCGGGCTGAAGCCGAGCCGGGGGCACAGCCGCCGCGCCACCTTGGCGCCGGCAATGGAGTGATCCTCGAGGCGGCCCTTGGCGACGTCGTGCAGCAGCGTCGCGATGTAGATGACAGGCCGGTGCTCGGGCCTGATCTTGCGGAACAGGTCGCTGGCCAGCGCGAACTCCTCGATCCCGCCGCGCTCGATGTCCTGAAGGAAGCCGATGCAGCGGATCAGGTGCTCGTCGACCGTGTAGTGATGATACATGTTGAACTGCATCATCGAGACGATCTTGCCGAAGGCGCGGATGAAGTGGCCGAGCACGCCGGTCTCGTTCATCCGCCGCAGCACGATCTCGGCATTGTCGGAGATGAGGATCTCCATGAACAGCCGGTTGGCCTCGGGATTCTCGCGCAGCTGGGCGTTGATCAGGCCCAGCGAGCGCGTCACACCGCGCATCGCATCCGGATGGAAGGCGAGGTTGTTCTTCTGCGCCAGGCGGAAAATGCGGATCAGATTGACCGGATCGTGCTTGAAGACGTCGGGCGCGGCGATGTTGATGCGATTGTTGTCGACGATGAAGTCGTCGCTGTCAGGCACGCGCCGCTTCACGGTGCTGGGCCGCAGCCGCGCCATCATCCGGCTCAGCACCGGCGCGGGCTTGGCCTGCTGGTCCTCGAGCTTGGCGCAGAGAATGGCGGTGAGGTTGCCGACTTCCTTGGCGACCAGGAAGTAGTGTTTCATGAAGCGCTCGACGTCCTGCATGCCGGGATGCGAGGTGTAGCCGAGCCTGACCGCGATCTCGCGCTGGAGGTCGAAGGAGAGGCGCTCTTCGGCGCGATTGCAGTAGAAATGCAGATTGCAGCGTACCGACCAGAGGAAATCGGCGCAGCGGCGGAAGCTGCGATATTCCTGCGCGTCGAACACGCCGCGCTCGACCAGCTCGTCGGTATCGCGGACGCGATAGACGTACTTTGCGATCCAGAACAGCGTGTGCAGGTCGCGCAGGGCGCCCTTGCCGTCCTTGACATTCGGTTCGACAAGATAGCGCGACTGGCCGCCGCGGCGATGCCGCTCCTCGCGCTCGGCGAGTTTTGCGGTGACGAATTCGGACGCGGTGCCCTGCACCACGTCCTTGTCGAAGCGCTCGACCAATTCGTCATAGAGCGGCTTGTCGCCGGTCAGGAAGCGCGTCTCCAGGATCGCGGTGCGGATCGTCATGTCGCCGCGCGCCTGCCGGATCGACTCGTCGACCGAGCGCGTGGCGTGGCCGACCTTCAGCCCCATGTCCCAGAGGCAGTAGAGGATGGCTTCAGCGACCTGCTCGCCCCAGGCGGTCTGCTTGTAGGGCAGGATGAACAGCAGATCGATGTCGGATTCCGGCGCCATCAGCCCGCGGCCATAGCCGCCGGTCGCCACCACCGCCATGCGCTCGGCGCCGCTCGGGATTGGCGAGCGGTAGAGATGCCGGGTCGCGGCCGAATACAGGATGCGGATGATCTCGTCCTGGACGTGGCACAGTCGCTCGGCGCAGCGCCTTCCGTGGCGGTCCTTGAGCAGGATCGCCTGTGCGGCGGCGCGCGCCGCGATCAACTCGGCCTTGAGCAATTGCGCCATGGCGGTGCGGAACGCGTCCTCGCGGCCCTCGTGCTTTTCGGCGAGCGCATCGACCGCGGCGGTGATCCGCGCGCTGTCGAAGCGGTCATCCGTTTCGGGCTTCTGCTCAGTCGCGATGCTGTCCATGCCTCACCGGATATAAGAGGCGGCAGGCGCTGTCACCCGCGATTCTCTGGCAATAGTCGTTCCATGCTGGAAAGCTGCGGCTTTGGGCAAATCTGTTCTCGGGCTGCGCGCTTGCAAGGGACGGATTTTCTCGTTGACCTCTAGAAATAACTCCTTGAAAAACAATGAAATTTTGGAGGAGCTGGGCATGACCAGGATTACACGACGCATTCTGTTGGCGGGAGCCGTAGCGCTCGCATTGACCCCTGCGGCACGGGCGGCGGATCCGCTCAAGGAGATCCGCATCGACTGGGCGACCTACAATCCGGTGTCGATGGTCCTGAAGCAGAAGGGACTGCTGGAGAAAGAGTTCGCCAAGGACGGCATCACGATCACCTGGGTGCAGTCCGCCGGCTCGAACAAGGCGCTCGAATTCCTTAACGCCGGCTCGATCGATTTCGGCTCGACCGCGGGCTCGGCCGCGCTGGTCGCCCGTATCAACGGCAATCCGATCAAGTCAATCTATGTCTATTCGCGTCCGGAATGGACGGCGCTGGTGACATCAAAGGATTCCAAGATCGCTGGCGTTGCCGATCTCAAGGGCAAGCGCGTTGCGGTGACGCGCGGCACTGATCCGCACATCTTCCTGGTCCGCGCGCTGCTTGGCGCGGGTCTCACCGAAAAGGACATCACGCCGGTGCTGCTCCAGCACGCCGACGGCAAGACCGCGCTGGTCCGCGGCGACGTCGATGCCTGGGCCGGTCTCGATCCGATGATGGCGCAGGCCGAGGTCGAAGAGGGCGCAAAGCTGTTCTACCGCAAGGCCGATGCCAACACCTGGGGCATCCTCAATGTGCGCGAGCAGTTCCTGAAGGATTATCCGGACACTGCTCGCCGCGTCCTCGCGGTTTACGAGGAAGCGCGGAAATACGCCCTGGCGAATTACGACGAGCTGAAGAAGACTTTCATCGCGGTCACAAAACTGCCCGAGGCGGTCGTCGACAAGCAGCTCAGGGAGCGCACCGAGCTCACCCATAGCCGCATCGGCGCGCCCCAGCGCGAATCGATCCTCGCCGCGGGTCTCGCGCTCCAGCAGGCAGGCGTCGTCGACGCCAAGGTCGACGTCAAGGCGACGCTGGATGCCCTGATCGACGACCAGGTTCCGCTGCCGACGAATTGAGGCTCCTTGCATTCCCCGACCAGACGCGCTTGCTATGGCCATGATCTCCGACGCGCCAGTCCTGCAACAATCCTCGGAGCCGGCCGAAACCGCGGCTGCGCCTTCGCGCATCGCCCGCTACGCGCGGCCGGTGCTGGGTGTGCTGCTGCCGCTGATGCTCGCGCTTGGCTGGGAGCTCGTGGTCTGGCTCGGCTGGTCCAACGGGCGGCTGGTGCCATCGCCCTCGCGCGTGTTTGCCACCATCACCGAGCTCGCCCGCTCCGGCGAGCTGGTGCGCCACATCACAGCGACGCTGTGGCGGGTCGCTCTCGGCTTCGCCTTCGGCGTGGTCGCGGGCACGCTGTTAGGCGCCATCTCCGGCTATTGGTCGCTGGCGCGGCGGCTGCTCGATCCGACCGTGCAGGCGCTGCGCGCGATCCCTTCACTGGCCTGGGTGCCGCTTTTCATTCTCTGGCTCGGCATCTTTGAGACCTCGAAGATCGCGCTGATCGCGGTCGGCGTGTTCTTTCCGGTCTATCTCGGCGTGATGGGCGCGATCCTCGCGGTCGACCGCAAGATCGTCGAGGTCGGCCGCACCTTCCGCCTCTCAGGGCCGGCCATGATCCGGCGCATCCTGTTGCCCGCGGTGCTGCCGGCCTATGTCGTGTCCTTGCGCGTCGGCCTCGGTCTGGGCTGGATGTTCGTGGTGGCGGCCGAGCTGATCGGCGCCTCCGAAGGCCTAGGCTATCTCCTGCTCGACGGCCAGCAGCTCGGCAAGCCCGCACAGATCCTCGCGGCCATCGTGATCTTCGCCATCCTCGGCAAGCTCACGGACTGGCTGATCGAAGTCGCGGCCGCGCCCTTCCTGCGCTGGCAGGATGCCTTCGGACGCGCGAAGGGAGCGTGACGCGATGCTGGCGCTCCACCGGGTCAGCAAGACCTATCCCAACGGCGTGGAGGCGCTGGCGCGCTTCTCCGCCGAGATCCGCCAAGGCGAGATCGTCGCCATCATCGGCGGCTCCGGCTGCGGCAAATCAACATTGCTGCGCGCCATCGCCGGCCTCGATCGCGCCAGCTCCGGCACAGTGACGCTCGACGATGAGGCGATCGCCGCGCCGCACGCCAAGATCGGCATCATCTTCCAGGAGCCGCGGCTTTTGCCCTGGCTCAGCGTCGCTGACAATATCGGCTTCGGACTTGCCGATCTGCCCGCAGCCGAGCGGCGCGAGAAGGTGGCGCGCGCGCTCGAACGCGTCGGGCTCACCGAGAAGGCGCAGGCCTGGCCGCGCGAGCTCTCCGGCGGGCAGGCGCAGCGCGTCGCGATCGCACGCGCACTGGTGCCGCAGCCGGAGGTGCTGCTGCTCGATGAGCCGTTCTCGGCGCTTGACGCCTTCACCCGTCGCGACCTTCAGGATCATCTGCTCGACCTCTGGGCCGATACGCGGCCGACCTTGATGCTCGTCACACATGACGTCGACGAAGCCGTCGTGCTGGCCGATCGCGTGCTGGTGATGCGGCCGCGGCCCGGCCGATTGTTCGATCAGATCGAGATCAATCTGGGTCGGCCGCGCGACCGCAATTCGCCGCTGTTCGAGAACTTCAAAAGAAGTGTGCTGACCTCACTCGACCGCTCACTCGACCGCAGGGTGCCTGACCGTGACGCAACCCAGGGTCCCGGTCAGGCCATGTGGTGGTGACAATTCGTCTCCAAGCCGGTACATCGAGGGGCAATCTTCCGGGAGAGAACGAACATGGACGCTGCCCAATTGCGCCAGATGCAGGCCCCGATCAAGGAGCGCTACAAGACTGATCCGAAGGCTGCGCTGATCACGCTGAAGGCGAAGGGTTCGACAGACAGCGAAGGCATCGCCTGCAAGGTCGAGACCGGACGCGCCATTGCGATGGCCGGCCTGCATCCGGCCACCGGCGGCTCCGGCCTCGAACTGTGCTCCGGCGACATGTTGCTGGAAGCGCTGGTCGCCTGCGCCGGCGTCACGCTGAAATCGGTTGCGACCGCGATCGAGGTGCCCTTGAAGACCGGCAACGTCTATGCCGAGGGTGATCTCGATTTCCGCGGCACGCTCGGCGTCGATAAGGAGACCCCGGTCGGCTTCGCCGAGATCCGGCTGCGCTTCGAGGTCGACACCGACGCGCCGCAGGACAAGCTCGATCTGCTGCTGAAGCTCACCGAGCGCTATTGCGTGGTCTATCAGACCATCAAGAACGGCCCGAAGGTGTCGGTGTCGATGCAGCGGATGTAGCTGCCCACTTCCATTGCGAGAGGTTGCGCCGACGGCGCGGGTGAGGGGCGTTCTCTCGTGGGGACCTGAAGTCCTCACCCGATGTGCTGTGCAAATCGACCTCTCCCTCCGGGAGAGGTGAACGAACCCGCGGCTAATTCGCCTCAACGAAAATCATCCCGCGCTAGATGTCCCCCGATCTCCACCTCATCCTTTTCCTTCTCCTGCGCATGGCGATCGCGGCGGCGTTCGTCGTGACGGCGTCGATCATCACCGAACGTTCCGGCCCAGTGATCGGTGCGCTGGTGGCGACGCTACCGATCTCAGCGGGCCCTTCCTATGTCTTTCTCGCGCTCGACCATAACGCCGCCTTCATCGCGCAAGGCGCCCTGTCGAGCCTTCCCGTCAACGCCGCGACGATCGTCCTTGGCCTCTGTTATGTCGTGCTGGCGCAGCGGCACAATCTGCTGGTGAGTGCCGGCAGCGCGATCGCCGTGTGGATCGTGCTGGCCTCCATCATCCGCCTGTTCGACTGGACCTTGACGGCCGGACTCGCCGTGAACCTGATTGCCTTCGGCATCTGCATTCCGCTGCTCGCTAAGTACCGCCATGTGAAGATGCCGTTGGTGACGCGTCGCTGGTACGATATTCCGTTCCGCGCCGCTTTGGTGGCAACGCTCGTCGCCATCGTGGTTTCCACCTCGGGCTGGGTCGGCCCGCGGGTCTCCGGTGTCATCGCGCTCTACCCGATCGTCTTCACCAGCATGATGGTGATCCTGCATCCGCGCATCGGTGGCCCGCCGACCGCCGCGGTGCTTGCCAATTCTGCCTGGGGCTTGCTCGGGTTCGGTATGGCGATTGCGGTGATGCATGTCGGCGCCGCAAACTTCGGCTCCGCGATCGGCCTCAGCATGGGGCTCGCCACCTGCATCGTGTGGAACCTGACGCTGTGGTGGAATGGACGAAGGAAGCGGCTGGCGCACTAACCTCCGTCGTTGCGAGGAGCGAGGCGACGAAGCATCCAGACGATCACGGGGAGAGAGAATGGATTGCTTCGCTCCGCTCGCAATGACGATTGCGGTCGCGGCGTGCCTATTGCTTCGGCAGCTTGGCCTTCAACGCATACAGCGCATCCAGCGCCTCGCGCGGCGACATTTCGTCGGGATGTAACGCCTTCACCGCTTCCATTAGAAGCTCCGCTTCGCTCGGCGGCGCGGCCTCCGCCGCGGCGCGCGAGGGCACGGCGAACAGCGGCAGATCGTCGGCGGGGGCGCGGGCGGTCTGGCCGCGGTCCTGGGCCTCCAGCTTGGCCAGCACCGATTTGGCCCGCGTGATCACGGCCGGCGGCAGGCCGGCGAGCTTGGCCACCTGAATGCCGTAGGAGCGATCGGCCGAGCCCGGCAGCACCTCGTGCAGGAACACGACATTGCCCTGCCATTCCTTCACGCGCACGGTGGCGTTGAACATGCGCGGCAGTTTTGCCGAGAGCGCCGTCAGCTCGTGATAATGCGTGGCGAACAGCGTGCGGCAGCGATTGCTCTCGTGCAGATGCTCGATCGCGGCCCAGGCGATCGAGAGGCCGTCGAAGGTCGCGGTGCCGCGGCCGATCTCGTCGAGGATCACGAGTGCGCGCTCGCCGGCCTGATTCAGGATCGCCGCGGTCTCGACCATCTCGACCATGAAGGTGGAGCGGCCGCGGGCGAGATCGTCGGCCGCGCCGACCCGCGAGAACAGGCGATCGACGATGCCGATCCTCGCCCGCGCGGCCGGCACAAAACTGCCGATCTGCGCCATCAGGGCGATCAGCGCGTTCTGGCGCAGGAATGTGGATTTACCTGCCATGTTGGGACCGGTGAGCAGCCAGAGTTGGCCTGACTTCTGTCCGGGCGCCGGCGAGAGGTCGCAGGCATTGGCGATGAACGGCTCGCCATTGCGCTTGAGCGCCTGCTCCACCACGGGATGGCGGCCGGCTTCGATCGCAAAGCCGAGCGAGGTGTCGACCTCGGGCCGCACGTAGTTCTCGTCGACGGCCAGCTTGGCCAGCGACGTCGCGACATCGAGCAGCGCAAACCCGTGCGCGGCGGCGCGCAAGTCTTCACTGATCTCGAGCGCCTTGGCGCAGAGCCGCTCGAAGATCTCGAGCTCGAGCCCGAGCGCGCGCTCGCCGGCATTTGCGATCTTGGCCTCGATCTCGCCAAGCTCCGAGGTGGTGAAGCGTACCTGGCCCGCCAGCGTCTGGCGATGAATGAAGGTCGCATTCAGCGGCGGCGACATCAGCTTGTCGCCGTGCTGCGCGGTCACCTCGACGAAATAGCCGAGCACATTGTTGTGCCGGATCTTCAGGGCCTTCACGCCGGTTTGGTCGGCGTAGCGGGCTTGCATTGAGGCCACCACCAGGCGCGAAGCATCGCGCAGGTTGCGGGCTTCGTCGAGCGCAGGCTCAAAGCCTTGACGAACGAAGCCGCCGTCGCGCTTGATCAATGGCAGTTGCTCATCGAGCGCGCCGGCAAACTCCGTCGCCAGCGCGCGAGATGGCTTTTGCAGCGCCGCCATCACCGCCACGATCTCCTGCGGCGGCTGGTCGAGTTCGGACAGCCGCGTCAGCACCTGGTCGGCGGCGATGATGCCGTCGCGGATGCCGGCGAGGTCGCGCGGTCCGCCGCGGCCGACGGAGAGACGGGCCAGCGCCCGCGACATGTCCGGCGCGCCGCGCAGGATGCTGCGGATGTCTTCGCGCGCGGCGGAATCGGCAACGAAGGCGCCGACGGCGTCGAGCCGCCGGGCGATCGCCGGCGCATCGGTCAGTGGCGCCGCCAGTCGCTGCGCCAGCAGCCGAGAACCGGCCGAGGTCACCGTGCAGTCGATGGCGTCGAGCAGCGAGCCGCGGCGTTCGCCGGCGAGCGTGCGCGTCAATTCGAGATTGGCGCGGGTGGCCGGATCGATCGCCATGGTTGCGCCCGAGGCTTCGCGCGCCGGCGGCGACAGCGGCGGGTGCTTGCCGACCTGGGTGCGGTCGACGTAGGTGACGGCGGCGGCCGCCGCGGTGGCTTCCAGACGCGTGAGCTGCGCCAGCCCATCCATTGTGGCGACAGCGAAATAGTCGCACAGCCGCTTCTCGGCGGTGGCGCCGTCGAACACGTCGCGGGTCAGCGGCGTTACCGCCGGCAGCTCGCGCAACGTCTGTCCGAGCTCGCTGTCATTATAGAGCGCGTCGCTGACGATCGCCTCGTTCGGATTGATGCGCGCCAGCGTGGCGGCGAGCTCGCCGCCGCCGCACTCCGTCACCATAAATTCGGCAGTCGAGATGTCGATCCAGGCAAGGCCGAAGCGGTCGCCACCGGCGGAGGAGCGGGCGCGCGCGATCGCCAGCAGGTAGTTGTTCGCCCGCGCGTCCAGCAGGGTGTCCTCGGTCAGCGTGCCCGGCGTGACCAGCCGCACCACGCCGCGGCGCACCACGCTCTTGTTCCCGCGCGCCTTGGCCGCAGCGGGATCCTCGGTCTGCTCGCAGACCGCGACGCGGTGACCGGCCGAGATCAGGCGGTGCAGATAATCCTCGGAGCGTTCGACCGGCACCCCGCACATCGGGATATCCGTGCCCTGATGCTTGCCGCGCTTGGTCAAGACGATGCCGAGCGTCTTCGAGGCAATTTCGGCATCCTCGAAGAACAATTCGTAGAAATCGCCCATCCGGTAGAACAGCAGCAAGCCCTGATGCGCCGCCTCGATCTCGAGGTACTGTTCCATCATCGGCGTGACACGCGCGGCAGCTTCCGCCTGCGGCGCGGGCGTGTCGTCGGGAGGCGGTACAGGTATTGGCTGTTGCATTGTCATGGGCGGTGCAACCTACAAAATTTCGGCACCTGCTCCTATCGCTTTGGCCGCAGCGGCGAGGTTTTCCACGTTGTCCGCATTGCGGCATGCGTGGCTGGCGTGCGCCCCATCGGAACACGCGCGTATCAGTCAATTGACCTGCTGCGGGCGGCCTCCTAAAACTCCGCCGTCATTGAAGAATTCCGGCCGAACCACGGCATTCAGGGAGAACAGCGATGCGTGACGTCTTTATCTGCGATGCCGTGCGGACCCCGATTGGCCGTTTCGGCGGCTCGCTCGCCAAGGTGCGCACCGACGACCTGGCGGCCGCGCCGATCAAGGCGCTAATGGCCAAGCATCCCAAGCTCGACTGGGCCCAGGTCGACGAAGTCTTCTTCGGCTGCGCCAATCAGGCTGGCGAGGACAATCGCAACGTCGCACGCATGGCGCTGTTGCTGGCGGGCCTGCCGGATTCGGTTCCGGGCCAGACCCTGAACCGGCTCTGCGCGTCCGGGCTGGATGCGGTCGGCGCCGCGGGGCGCGCCATCCGCTCCGGCGAGATCGAGCTTGCGATTGCCGGCGGTGTCGAATCCATGACCCGTGCCCCCTTCGTCATGGGCAAGGCGCAGGAGGCGTTCTCGCGTTCGGCCGAGATCTTCGACACCACGATCGGCTGGCGCTTCATCAATCCGCTGCTCAAGGCGCAGTATGGCGTCGACGCGATGCCGGAGACCGGCGAAAACGTCGCCGAGGAGTTCCAGGTCTCGCGCGCCGACCAGGACGCCTTCGCGATCCGCTCGCAGCAGCGTGCCGGCGCGGCGATTGCATCCGGCTATTTTGCGGAAGAGATCACGCCGATCACCATTGCCGGTGGCAAGGCCGGCCCCATCACGGTGGACCAAGACGAGCATCCGCGCCCCGAGACCACGCTGGAGGGGCTCGCCAAGCTGAAGCCGATCGTGCGCAATCCCGGCACGGTCACTGCCGGCAACGCCTCCGGCGTCAATGACGGCGCCGCCGCGATGATCCTCGCGTCCGAAGCTGCGGTGAAGAAGCACGGGCTGACACCCCGCGCGCGCATTCTCGGCCTCGCCTCGGCCGGCGTGCCGCCGCGCATCATGGGCATTGGACCCGTGCCGGCGACGCGCAAGCTGATGGAGCGGCTCGGCAAGAAGATCAGCGATTTCGACTTGATCGAGCTGAATGAAGCCTTCGCCTCGCAGGGCATCGCCTGCATGCGTCAGCTCGGCGTGGCTGATGACGCCGACTTCGTCAATCCGCATGGCGGCGCGATCGCGCTCGGCCATCCCCTCGGCATGAGTGGCGCCCGTCTCGCGCTCACCGCCGTGCATGGCATGGAAAAGCGCGGCGGCAAGCTCGCGCTTGCCACCATGTGCGTCGGCGTCGGCCAGGGCGTCGCGGTCGCGATCGAGAAGTTGAACTGACGGAGCGCGGCGCATCTCGTCATCCCCGGGCGCGGTGCGCTTGCACCGAACCCGGGATCTCAGGTTCAGCCCTCTCGGGCTGCCCCCGGAAACAACAAGTAATAGGGGCTGCGAAACCCGCTTCCCCAAATTAGTTATGTCCTATAATGATTGTCGAGCGTTGACCGGCCCCAGAACGGCCGGGGAGGAGTTCGCCAATGACATTCGTCTATCCCGTCGACAGCAACAAGGCGCATCCGCTGCCGCTGTCTCCCGAGTACAAGAGCTCGATCAAGCGCGCGCCGCACCAGCCCTTGATTCCGATGCGCCACACCCTGTCGGAGCTGACTGGCCCGGTCTATGGCCACGAGACCGTGCGCGAGGGCGACAATGATCTGACCCGCCAGCACAGTGGCGAGCCGCTCGGCGAGCGCATCATCGTGCATGGCCACGTCCGCGACGAGGACGGCCGCGGCGTGCCGAACTCGCTGGTCGAAATCTGGCAGGCCAATTCCTGCGGCCGCTATGTCCATGTCCGTGACCAGCACCCGGCACCGCTCGATCCAAATTTCACGGGCGCCGGCCGCACGGTGAGCGATGCCTCCGGTTACTACCGCTTCGTCACCATCAAGCCGGGCGCTTATCCCTGGGGCAATCATCACAATGCGTGGCGGCCCGCGCACATCCACCTCTCGGTCTTCGGCCACTCCTTTGTCACGCGCCTCGTGACGCAGATGTATTTCCCGAACGATCCGCTGTTCCCGTTCGACCCGATCTTCAATTCGGTGCCGGACGAAAAGGCGCGGGCGCGGATGGTCTCGTCGTTCGATCTCGAGAACACACAGCCCGAATGGGCGCTGTGCTATCGCTTTGACATCGTGCTGCGCGGCCAGAACGCGACGCCTATGGAGAACCATTAAGTGCAGGATTCTGTGAAGCCCAACGGGATCACCCCATCGCAAACCGTCGGTCCGTTCTTCAAGTACGGCCTGACGCCGAACGGCGAATACGCCTGGAACGACGCGTTCACCAACTCGACGCTCACGCCCGACGTTTCCGGCGACCGTATCCGCATCGAGGGCCGGGTATTTGACGGTGATGGCGTCGCCGTGCCGGATTGCATGCTGGAGATCTGGCAAGCGGACGCGCAAGGTCGCTTTGCCGACCCGCAGGACAAGCGTGCGCTGCCGAATGCGAGCTTCCGCGGCTTTGCCCGCTGCGGCACCGACAAGGACGGCAATTACGCCTTCGAGACCATCAAGCCCGGCGCCGTGCCGGATCCCGACGGCAAGCCGCAGGCGCCGCACATCCTTCTTGCGGTGTTCGGGCGCGGCATGCTCAGGCATCTCTATACCCGCATCTATTTCAGCGATGAGGCCGGCAATTCCGCCGATCCCGTGCTGGCGCTGGTGCCCACTGAGCGCCGCGCCACGCTGGTTGCGACGCGCGAGGCCGGCAAGGCGGTTTACCGGCTTGACCTGCGGCTCCAGGGCGACGACGAGACGGTGTTCTTCGACGTTTAACTCCCGCGTCGTCCCGGACCTGCGGACGGCTGAGACGCGCTTGTCCGGGACGACGGCCTGGCGCCTTCCGTATCGGAAGCCGCCCCTGACCGCTTTTCCCGTAGTTTCCCCGGAGTTCGCCGAGCGCAATTTCCGCGCGTAGCAATCCCGTGTTTACCGTAGTCGTTTAGCATCCATTTGGATTTCGACCGCGCGATCGGATTGTTCCATGAAAATTCGTTTTTCGCTTTCCTTGGCGATCATTGCATTCGGCATCGTCCTGGCCCTCGGCTTTACGGCCGTGGTCTCCACCAGCCTCTACGCCCTAAAAGAGCTCAAGGTCGGCGGCCCGCTCTATTCCGACATCAAGCTCGGCAACGACCTCATCGCCGATATCCTGCCGCCGCCGGAATATGTCATCGAAGCTTATCTCGAGGCCACGCTTGCCATGCGCGAGCCGGACCAGCTTGCCGCTCATGGCGAGCGCCTGGTTCAGCTCCGCAAGGATTACGACGAGCGCAAGGCAATCTGGGTCTCCTCCAGTCTCTCGGCAGACCTGAAGACCGCGCTGGTGTCGAAGTCCGATGCCGAGGTGCAGAAATTCTGGAAGGCGTCCGACCAGCTCCTGCCAGCCCTCAAGGCCAAGGACGCGGTCGCTTCCGAGCGCGCCTATGCGCAGCTCAAGGGCGCATACACCGCGCATCGCGCCGTCATCGACAGCATCGTCGAGAGTGCCAACAAGCAGAATGCCGCCATGGAGAAGCTGGCCGCGGAGCGCGACAGTTCGATGCTCTACATCCTCCTCGGCGTCTCCGCCGCCGTCCTCGCCTTCATTGCCGCAGGCCTGCTCGGCGTTGCGCTCGGCGTGGTGCGCCCGATCGTCCGCATGACGGACACGATGCAGAAGCTCGCGACCGGCGATCTCGCAGCCGACATTCCTTTCGCGCACCGCCAGGACGAGGTTGGCTCGATGGCGGGTGCGCTGCTGGTGTTCAAGCAGGCGGCGGTCGAGAATTCCCGCCTGCGCGAGGAGCAGTTGCGGCAGGAACAGGAGGCCGCGCGCGCCAAGCGCGGCGCCCTGCAGCAGATGGCCGAGACCGTCGAACGCGAGACCGGCCGGTCGGTCGACACCGCGAGCACGGCGGCGCACGGCGTCGAGCGGGTCGCCACCAGCCTGTCCGAGATCGCAAGTTCGCTCTCCGCGCAGTCGCAGGCGGTCGCCGCGGCCTCCACCCAGGCCCTCGGCAGCTCGCAAACCGTCTCGGCTGCGGCCGAAGAGCTGAGCGCCTCGATCCGCGAGATCGCGAGTCAGGTCGCGAGGACCAGCACGGTCACCAAATCTGCGGTCGCCGGCCGTGAGCAGGCGCGCTCGACCATTCAGGCGCTGGCCGGTTCGGTGAGGAAGATCGCCGAGGTCTCCGATCTCATCGGCGGCATCGCCGGGCAGACCAACCTCCTGGCGCTCAATGCCACGATCGAGGCGGCGCGCGCCGGCGAGGCCGGCCGCGGCTTCGCGGTGGTCGCCACCGAGGTGAAATCGCTGTCCGATCAGACCGCCAAGTCCACCGAGGAGATCGGGCGGCTGATTGCCGAGATCCAGACCGCGACTCAGGCTGCCGTCGACGCCGTCGAGACCATGGGGGGCCACATCGCCGAGATCGACGGTGTCGCGACCTCGGTTGCTGCCGCGATGGAAGAACAGGACGCCGCGACGCGTGAGATCACGCGGTCGATCTCCGAATCCGCGTCGGCGGCGAAGGAGGTCTCGGCCAAGATCGGTCATGTCAGCCGCGACGCCGCCTCCGTGAACGAGCGCGCCGCGGAGGTCAGGCAGGCGATCGCCGGCATGGCGGCCAATCTCGAGCAATTGCGGTCGGTCGTGGTGCGGACCGTGCGGGACTCGACGGCCGCGGCGTGACGCCCGGCGCGATGCCTGCCGCTGGTGCCGGCGGTTGTGATCGTGCAGTATGGCGCGGCACAGGGGCATCGTGGTTTTCATGACGAATGCGCAACTGCCGGCGGTTGCCGAGCCCGCTTACCTCACGGCCGCGCTGCGCAGGGCCGGCGCGCTGGACGCCGGTGCCGTGCGTGAGGTGAAGGTGCTGCATCAGCGCGACACCATCGTGTCGCATATCGTGCGTCTCGGTTTGCGCTATGTTGGGGAGTCCGCTGGCGCCCCACAGTCGCTGATCCTGAAGACCGCGCATGCAGGCTTCGCCAAGTCGCTCGCAAATAGCGGCCGGAACGAAGTCGCGTTCTACACGCAGCTTGAGCCAGAAACGCCGCGGGGTCTCGTGCCGCGCTGCTTCGACGGACATTTTGACGAGGACGGCCTCACCTGGCATCACCTGCTCGAGGACCTCACCGACAGCCATGAGGTTGCAACTCAATGGCCGCTGCCGCCGTCGCGAGAGCAAGCAACGGCGATCGTGACGACACTCGCGCGCTGGCACGCGGCGTGGTGGGACCACGATAGCTTCGGCGATACTATCGGCACCTGGATGAGCACCGACGACAGTGCGAAGCTGATGGCGACCTTCGCTGGTCACTACGATCGTTTCGCCGATCTGCTCGGCGACCGCCTCAGCGAGGAGCGCCGCATTCTCTTCCGCCGCTTCATCGAGCAGTCGGAACGGTTGTTCGAGCGTTATCATTCGCGCCGGCATGTCACCATCGCTCATGGCGACGCCCATACCTGGAATTTTCTGTTGCCGCGCACAGGCGTTGCCAACACCGTTCGCATCTTCGATTTCGACCAGTGGCGCATCAACGTGCCGACCGGTGACCTCGCCTACATGATGGCGACGCAATGGTATCCGGACCGCCGGCAGGCACTCGAGCGGCCCCTGCTCAACCTCTATCACGAGACGCTGATACAGCACGGTGTCACTGGTTACACGCGCGGCGCGCTCGATCAGGACTATCGTCGGTCGGTGCTCTGGCACATCACCAAGCCGGTCTGGCAATGGAGCATCAACATCCCGCCGCTGATCTGGTGGAATAACCTGGAGCGGGTGATGATGGCGGTCGAGGATCTCGGGTGCGAGGAGTTGTTGTAGCGCGCTCGTGCAGCAAGCCGTCATTGCGAGGAGCCCTTGCGACGAAGCAATCCAGACTGCCTCCGCAGATACAGTCTGGATTTGCTTCGCTACGCTCGCAATGACGAAGGTGGTCGCGAGGCCTCTATTCCATCACCGCATGCTCCGGCCCGGCGGCCTGCTTGCGCAGTGTGGCCTTGGTGGAGCCGATCAGCAAAGCGAGCGGGATGGTGCAGAGGATGAAGACCATCACCAGCTGGTAATCGTGCGCGAAAGCGATGATCTGCGCCTGCACGCTGACCATCCTGTCGGCCATGGCGCGGCCGGCATCCGTGGAAAGATTGATCATGCCGCTGACGCTGGGCATCTGGAGCGCGTGGTTGAACGGGTTGATGTGCTCGGAGAGAATCGCATAAGTCCGCCGCGTTCCCTGCGTCAGCTGGGCGATCACGACGGAGATGCCGACTGAGCTTGCGACGTTGCGCATCAGGGTCAGCATCGCGGTGCCGTCGGTACGCAGCTCGTTCGACAGCGTCAGGAACGCCACGGTCGAGAGCGGCACGAAGACAAGGCCGAAGCCGAAGCCCTGGATGACGCTGACCGTGACGATCTCCGGTACCTGGGTCAGATCGGTCCAGCCGGTCATCTGGAACAGCGAGCCCGCGGTCAGCGTGAGGCCTGCGATGATCAGCGTGCGGGCCTCGATATAACGCATCATGCGGCCGACCAGCATCATGGCGAAGAAGGTGCCGATGCCGCGGCTCGCCAGCAGCAGGCCGGCGGTGATGATGGGATAGCCGATCACGTTCTGCATGTAGGGCGAAGCCAGCGCCATGGTCGAGAACAGCACGAGCCCCATCACGACCATGAACACGCAGCCGGTGACGAAGTTGCGATCCCGAAACAGCGCGAAGCGGATGAACGGCGTCGATGTCGTGAAGGAGTGCGCGTGGAAGAAGTAAAAGGCGACAGCGGAGACGATGAATTCCGCCAGGATCTCGCTCGACTCAAGCCAGCCCAGCTGCTCGCCGCGATCGAGCGCAAGCTGAAGTGCGCCGATCGCGATCGCCAGCGCGGCGAAACCGAACCAGTCGAACTTGAGGCTGAAATCCTTCCGGGTCTCGTCCATGAAGACGATCAGGCCGAGCACGGTGATGGCGCCGAACGGCAGGTTGACGAAGAACACCCAGTGCCAGGAATAGGTCTCGGTGAGCCAGGCGCCCAGCGAGGGGCCCATGATCGGGCCCATCATCACGCCCATGCCCCAGATCGACATCGCCTTGGCGCGTTCCTGGAGCGTGTAGTAGTCGAGCATCACCGACTGTGACAGCGGCACCAGGGCGGCGCCGAACACGCCTTGCAGCAGGCGGAACAGCACCATCTGGTTGATGTCCTGCGCGAGACCGCACAACACCGACGCCATGGTGAAGCCCGCCGAGCAGATGATGAAGATGCGCTTGCGGCCGAAGCGGTTGGCGATCCAGCCCACCGGCGCCGTCATGATCGCGGCAGCGACGATGTAGGAGGTCAGCACCCAGTTGATCTGATCCTGCGAGGCCGACAGCGTGCCTTGCATGTAGGGCAACGCAACATTGGCGATGGTGGTGTCCAGCGCCTGCATGATGGTCGCGGTCATGGCGCAGATCGTCACCATGTTCCGGCGCAGGCCGGGGACCATCAGACTGGCATTGGGGCCGGACATCGGATCAATCTTTGTCTTGTTAGTTTAAAGCGGAATGGCGTAGGTCGAATCGATTGCCGCGGCGCGTTCACCTCTCCCGCTTGCGGGAGAGGTCGCGCCGAAGGCGCGGGTGAGGGCTTTTTCCTCCTGGCGAGTCTTCGTTGTTGAGACACCCTCTCCCCAACCCTCTCCCGCAAGCGGGAGAGGGAGCGCACCTCCGTCGCAGCGCCAATCGAGCCTCATGCATCGTGCTTTAGTCTTTGTCCTGGCTCGCGGTCGCCGACAGGCCAAACAGGCCGGCGAGCGAGCGTCGATGGCCGGTGTCGATGGTGGCGTAGACGCTCATGCCGGCCTTCAGTTTCCGCACGTATTTGTCGGTCTCGTCGAAGTAGATCCGGATCGGCACGCGCTGCACCACCTTGACGAAATTGCCGGTGGCGTTCTGCGGCGGCAGGATCGCGAATTGCGCGCCGGTGCCGGGCGAGAGCGACCCGATCTTGCCCTTGAAAAGGTGGTTCGGAAACGCGTCGACCTCGAGCGTGACGGGCTGTCCTTCGGTGACGTAGGTGAGATCGCTCTCCTTCGGATTGGCATCGACCCAGGGACGGGCGACGTCGATGATGGAGAACACCGGCGTGCCGGCGGCGACGTAGCGGCCGAGCTGGATCTGTTCCACTTGCGTGGCCACGCCGTCCATCGGCGCGCGCAGGACGGTGTGGTCGAGGTTGCGCTGGGCGTCGTCCAGCTTGGCTTTCGCCTGCGCGTAAGGCGGGAACTGCTCCAGCGGCAATGCGGGATCGCCCAGCAATTGCGTCTTGGCGTTGGAGAGCTGCTGCTTGATGTATTGCGCCTGTGCGCCTGCGGTCACCAGCGCGTTGGCAGCGTTGTCGAGATCGAGCTGCGAGCCGTAATTGTTCTTCACCAGCGCCTGCTTGCGCTCGACATCGCGTTGCTTCAGGTCGACGCCCTGCTGGGCAAGGTTGAGCATGTCGCCGTAGATCTTGATATTGGCGACGAGGTTCTCATAGGTCGTGCGGGCCTGCGCGAGCTGCGCCTTGGCTTCATCCACTGCGTGGCGGAACGGAACGGGGTCGATCTCGAACAGTTCGTCGCCCTGCTTGACGGATTGTCCTTCTCTCACGATCACCTTCTGAATCTTGCCCGAGATGTCGGGCGTCACCAGCACCTTCTGCGCACCGACATATGCGTCGTCGGTGCCGACATAGCGGCCGCCATGGAGATAGAAGGTGATGCCCCCGATGACGACGGTGACCGGCAGGACGACCAGGAGGAGGAAGCGGCGGTAGCGGCGCAGGCCCGCCGCCAGGCGGCGGCGCGGATCCGTGCCGGCCTTCTTTGTGGGCTTGCCGCCGTCGATCTTCTGCTCGGGCTGGAACTTGAGAACCTGATCAGCCATAGCGCTGCTCCTTGCGTGCTTGTTCCGCTCCGGATGTCTGGATCGCGGTCCGCACGTTTTCCTTGATCGTTTCGAGCTGGGTGAGGAGGCGGTGGGCATCGGCCGCGTTGATGCCGTCGAGCGCGTTGGCGGTGATTTCGGACTTCAGCCCGCTCATCCGGCCAAGCAACGTCCGGCCCGCCTTCTTCAGATACAGGCGCTTGACGCGGCGGTCCGAGGCGTCGCTGCGGCGCTCGATCCAGTCATTCTCGCAGAGCTTGTCGATCAGGCGCGTCAGCGTGATCGGCTGCATCTCGAGGAGCTCGGCGAGCTCCGATTGCTTCATGCCCTCGCTGCGCTCGACTTTGGACAGCACGGCCCATTGCGCGCGGGTGATGCCGAAACGGGACGCCTCCTTATCGGCATAGACACGCAACAGGCGGTAGAGCTCACCCAGCGTGAACAGGAAATTCTGATCGACCGACCCTCGGGTCATGAGCTTCGTCTCCAATAAGCCTAGAATATAATAAGCAAGCTTATGATTATTTCATGGCGGATTAGCGGGGGGCCGTCCCGCTCCAAGAGCATGGCTGGCAGCCGCGCTGTCGGTCGCGCTTTGGGTTCCATCAGCAAAATGCTAGAACGCGTCCCGCATGACCCTCGCAAAGACGGCATTTCCCGCGCCCGATCACGATCACGACCGCTGCACTGCGGATGCGCTGGCGCATGCCGAACAGGTCTGCGAGCAGCGCGCGCAGAAATTCACGCCGATCCGCCGTCAGGTGCTCGGGGCGCTGCTCTCCAGCCACCGCCCGCTTGGCGCCTATGAGGTGATCGACGAACTCGCCAAGTCGATGGCGCGACCAGCGCCGATCACGGTCTATCGTGCTCTCGATTTTCTGATGGCCAACGGCCTCGTGCATCGCATCGAGAGCCGCAACGCCTATTTGGCCTGCGCCGCCCATGACCACGACGCGACCTCGGCGGTGGCGTTCCTGATCTGCGAGCGCTGTGGCCTGGTCGGCGAGATCCCGTCGGCCTCCTTCGCAAAGGAGCTCAATGCCGCTGCGCGCAGCTCAGGCTTCGCTCCCAAATTGTCCGTGGTGGAGATCACGGGCGTCTGCACCCATTGTCAGAAAGCTGCCTAAAGTAACAACGGCACAACGCCGGTAGTCGGGAAGAGATGTCCTCACCACAAGTTATATCCTCCGCCGGTCGCCCGCTGAGCGCCGGCGCCATTGCCCTGATGCTGATGCTGTGCCTGACCTGGGGCTTCAACCAGATTGCGGTGAAGCTGGTGTTGCCGGATATCCCGCCGATGCTCCAGGCCACGATCCGCTCGATGGGCGCGCTGCCGGTGCTGTTCATCATCGGCACTCTTCGTGGCGTCAATTTCTTCGAACGTGACGGCACCTGGAAGCCCGGCGTGATCGCCGGATTGATGTTCGGCATCGAGTTCGTTCTGATCTTCCAGGGCCTGCGCTTCACACCGGCCTCTCGGGCGGTCGTCTTCCTCTACACCGCGCCGTTCTTCGTCGCGCTCGGCTCCTATCAGGTGCTCGGCGAACGGCTTGGCGGCACGCAATGGCTGGGACTGGCGGTGAGCTTTGCCGGCGTCGCGCTCGCCATCGGCGTGCCGCAGCCGGATGTCGATGCCAAGGTGTTGCTCGGTGACCTCATGATCGTCGGCGGCGCGGCGCTGTGGGCGGCAACCACGCTGGTCGCCAAGGGCACGCGGCTGCGCTTCGCCGCGCCCGAAAAGGCGCTGGGCTATCAGGTCGCGACTTCGATCCCGATCCTCGGGCTGGCAGCCTGGCTGTTTGGCGAATCCGTCACGCATACGCCTGCGCCCCTGTCCCTCGCCCTCATGGCCTTCCAGGCAATCTGGGTGGTTGGAACCACGTTCACGCTTTGGTTCGCGCTGGTGAAGACGTATTCGGCCAGCAAATTGTCGGCTTTTACCTTCATCACCCCTTTGTTTGGCGTGGTCGGTAGCTATTTCATCATGCACGACACCCTAAGCCTGACATTCGGAGCCGCCGCGGTCCTTGTAATTGCTGGGCTTTTTCTGGTTAACCGTCCCAGCTCATCGGCTGCGGCGCCGCGCGATGCATTGCTGAACGTCACCAAAACCTGATATTTGGACCCCATGAACAAGCTCGAAAACCCTCTCGATTCCGACATCGCGGGCCCCGCGCCCCGGCACCAAACCACCCAGGTCAAAGTCGGCGACGTCTCGGTGGGCGGCGGTGCGCCGATCGTCGTGCAGTCGATGACCAACACCGACACCGCCGACATCGACGGCACCATTGCCCAGGTCGCAGCGCTCGCGCGCGCCGGCTCAGAAATGGTCCGCATCACCGTGGACCGCGAGGAGGCTGCCGCCGCCGTTCCGCACATCCGCGACGGCCTGCTCAAGCGCGGCATTACCACGCCCTTGATCGGCGACTTCCACTATATCGGTCACAAGCTGCTCGCGGCTTATCCGGCCTGCGCCGAGGCGCTCGCCAAATACCGCATCAATCCCGGCAATGTCGGCTTCAAGGACAAGCGCGACACCCAGTTCGCCGACATCATCGAGATCGCCAACAAGAACAACAAGCCGGTGCGCATCGGCGCCAATTGGGGCTCGCTGGACCAGGAACTGCTGACCAGGCTGATGGACGAGAACGCGGCTTCGGCCAATCCGCGCGACGTGCGCGCGGTGACGCGCGAGGCCATGGTGCAGTCGGCGCTGTTGTCGGCCGCGCGCGCCGAAGAGCTCGGCATGCCGAAGAACCGCATCATCCTGTCCGCCAAGGTCTCGGCGGTGCAGGATCTCATCGCGGTCTACCAGGATCTCGCCAGACGTTCCGACTATGCCATCCATCTCGGGCTGACCGAAGCCGGCATGGGCTCGAAGGGCATCGTGGCGTCCTCAGCCGCGCTCGGCATTCTCTTGCAGCAGGGCATCGGCGACACCATCCGCATCTCGCTGACGCCGGAGCCCGGCGGCGACCGCACCCGTGAGGTGCAGGTCGGCCAGGAGCTGCTCCAGACCATGGGCTTCCGCACCTTTGTGCCGCTGGTTGCGGCCTGCCCCGGCTGCGGCCGCACAACCTCGACCACGTTCCAGGAGCTGGCCCGCTCGATCCAGGATTTCATTCGGGACGAGATGCCGACCTGGAAGACGAAATATCCCGGCGTGGAAGAGCTCAACGTCGCGGTGATGGGCTGCATCGTCAACGGCCCCGGCGAGTCCAAGCACGCCAATATCGGCATCTCGCTGCCCGGCACCGGCGAGGCCCCGGCCGCGCCCGTGTTCGTCGACGGCAAGAAGTTCCGCACGTTGCGCGGCCCGACGATCTCCGCCGACTTCAAGGCGCTGGTGATCGACTATATCGAGCAGCGCTACGGCCAAGGCGCCAAGGTGCCGGTGACAGCGGCGGAGTAGTTTTACTCCGCTGTTTGCTTGCGGCGCGCGTGTAGCCCGGATGGAGCATTGCGAAATCCGGGGTTTTACGCAGGCTGATCGTTCCCGGATTGCGCTGCGCTCCATCCGGGCTACCATGCTCCCAATCAAACGATCGGGAGACACGCCATGAGCTCACTCGCCGGCAAGCAGGGTCCGCGCTATCGCCACACCGCCGAAGACGGCGCTCCCTACGAGACCATCGCGGTTGAAAAGCTCACCCCGATCATCGGCGCGGAAATCTCCGGCGTCGACATCGGCAGGCTCGTCGAGGGCGACACCCGCTCCAACCGGCAGATGGATGAGATCCATCGGGCGCTCGCCGAAAACCTCGTGATCTTCTTTCGCGATCAGCACATCACGCCAAAACAGCATCTCGCCTTCGGCCGCAAGTTCGGCGAGCTGCATTTTCATCCCGCCGCGCCGCATGAGGATGAAGACCCGGCACTGATGAAGATCTACGCCGACAAGAACTCGCCACGGGCCAATGGCGAGGGTTGGCATTCGGATGTGTCCTGCGATCTCGAGCCGCCGATGGGCTCGATCCTCTACATCAAGCAATGTCCGCCGCGCGGGGGCGACACGCTGTTCGCCAACATGTATGCAGCTTATGAGGCGCTGTCGGATCGCATGAAGACCTATCTCGACGGGCTCACTGCGCTGCATGACGGCGAGCCGATTTATCGTGGACTCTACGCCAATTACGGCGTCGCGGACCGCCCCTCTTATCCGCACGCGGAGCATCCCGTGGTGCGAACGCATCCGGTCACCAGCAAGAAGGCGCTCTATGTCAACCGCGGCTTCACCCGCCACATCAACGGCATCCCGCGCGACGAGAGCGACGCTATGCTCGCCTACCTCTATCAGCACGCCGAGAATCCGCTGTTCCAGTGCCGCTTCCGCTGGACCGAGAACGCCATCGCCTTTTGGGACAACCGCTGCACCCAGCACCGCGCGATGTGGGATTACTGGCCGCATACGCGCTCGGGGACGCGGGTGACGGTGAAGGGTGAGCGGCCGGTTTAAACTGGCGTAGGGCGGATTAGCGAAGCGTAATCCGCCAACTCCACGGCGGTGACACAGAGGTGGGTTACGCTGCGCTAACCCACCCTACGAAGCTGTTCTTGCGTTGACGTCCTTCCACTCCCGCGCCAATCTTCCCAAAAAACAAATCGGGAGGACTTTCCATGCTCCGCGCCGAGGACAACAAGTTCCTGACCGAGTCGGGCCCGGGGACAGGCATGGGCGAGCTGCTGCGCCGCTTCTGGATTCCTGTCCTGCTCTCGGAAGAATTGCCCGAACCCGAAGGCGAGCCGAAGAAGATCATCGTGCTGGGAGAGGAGCTGCTCGCCTTTCGCGACTCACGCGGCGTCGTCGGTCTCATCGACCAATATTGCCCGCATCGCGGCGCCAATCTCTGGCTCGGGCGCAATGAGGAATGCGGCATCCGCTGCGTCTATCACGGCTGGAAATTCGACACCGACGGACGTTGCGTCGACATGCCGACCTCCTATCCCGATCTCAATGCCAAGGATCTCATCCGCATCAAATCCTATCCGGTCCGCGAATGGGGCGAGATGATCTGGGCCTATATGGGCCCGGCCGAAGCGATGCCCGAGCTGCCCGATCTCGAGATGGCGCTGCTGCCGGCCTCGCATCGCTATGTCAGCAAGAAGTGGCAGGATTGCAACTGGGTGCAGGCGCTCGAAGGCTCGATCGACACCGCGCATTTCACCTTCGCCCATCTCTCCTTCGACAAGGAAGAGAACGAGATTCTGGATATCAAGAAGCATTTTGTGAATCCGCTCACCCGCGTGAACACGGACCATATGCGCTGGATCGCCGAGGATCCGCGCCCAGTCATCAAAGTCAGCCCCCACGAGGCGGGGCTGACCATCGCCGGTGGCCGGCTGACCGGCGGCGACAACATCTACTGGCGCATCGCGCAATTCCTGATGCCATTCCACGCCTATGCGCCGAGCGCGATGCCGGGCGAGAATATCTTTGGCCAGACTTTCGTGCCTGTGACCGACACCAATTGCTGGATCTACACCTATGCCTGGAATCCGGAGCGTCCGTTGACGCAAGCCGAGTGCGACGCTTTTGATCGCGGCAATGGCGTGATCGCGGAGGTCGACGACAATTACGTGCCGCTCCGCCACAAGGGCAATGACTATTTGATCGACCGCAAGCTCCAGAAGACCAGGAGCTACACCGGCATCAAGGGCGTCTCCGAGCAGGACGCTGCCGTGCAGGACAGCCAGGGGCCGATCGCCGACCGCACCCGCGAGCATCTCGGCCCGACCGATCTCGGCATCATGCATTTCCGCAAAACCGTCATGGATCTGGCGCGGGCGCTCCAGCACGGCGAGCCGCCGCCGCAGGCGGCGCACCAGGATCGCTACGCGGTGCGCTCCGGCGCCTGCGTCACCAGCAAGACCAAGGACCTGCCCGCGGTGATGCTGGAACGTTTCGGTGATGTCGCGGGCTTCGTTGGCCGCCCGCGGATCGCGGCAGCGGAGTAGAGCTTGGGGCAGTCGCGCAGCATCATCGCCGGGCTCATCGCATCGATCCTGCTGTCGCCGCTCGCGCTTGTCGACGTCGGCGAGGCTGCTGCTACGCGAAAGATCGCGAGACCCAGGCCGAAGCTGTCGCCGGCCGCCAAATGCGAGATGGCGAAATTCCGCATCGTCGTGGATGTCGGGCACACCCCGGACGCCTACGGCGCGTTGAGCGCGCGCAATGATCCGGAGTTCGGCTTCAACTTGCGTCTCGCAAGTCTCATCACCGCAAGACTCAAATCCGAAGGCTTTGCCGCAACCCGCCTGCTCGTCACGAACGGTAAGGCGAGAGCGAGCCTGTTCAAGCGCGTCAGTGCCGCGAATGACGGCCGGGCCGATCTGTTCCTGTCGGTCCATCACGATTCGGTGCCGGACAAGCTGCTCGAGACCTGGGAATTCGACGGCGCAAACAGCTATTTCAGCGATCGCTTTTCGGGCCATTCGCTGTTCGTATCGCACCAGAATCCGCACTTCGCCACCAGCCTGTTGCTGGCACGGATGATCGGCAGGCAGCTGAAAGAGCAAGGTCTGCACTATGCGAGGCAATACACGCTTCCGGTGATGGGCCGCTATCGGCGCCAGCTGCTCGACAAGGACGTCGGCGTCTACCGCTATGACGGGCTCGTCGTGCTCTCGCGGACGAGAAGCGCCGCGGTGCTGCTCGAGGCGGGCTCGATCATCAACCGCGACGAGGAGATGGAGATGAATTCGTCGGAGCGGCAGGACGCGGTCGCGGGGGCCGTTGCGGTCGCGATGAGGGAGTTCTGTGAGAGGCGATAGACTGCCTGGTCGTTCAAACAGCTGTTATTGCCAGCGCAGCGAGGCAGTCCAGGCTGCCGCGGTGGACAGATTCTGGATTGCTTCGGTGCGCTCGCAATGACGGCGGGAAGCTACAGCGGCGCGCCCCGATACTCCCTGTTGGCCAGGCTCGCCTCCTCCAGGTCAAGATCCCGCTCGATCCTTCGCCTTGTCTCGTCGGTGATCTGGCCGTCGCGCAGCAGGTCGTGGATGAATTTGCGCTCGGCGACGATCAGCTCCCGGGTCAATGCGATGCCGGCGGCGGAGACGTCGTGGTGCGTAGGATCGAGCAAATCCGGAAGCTGGCTGGTGCGGATCTCGTGGCGAGCACGCAGGAGCCGCATCACCTCGTCGGATACCTCCTTCTCCGCGGTCAGCGCGTCGAGCGATTTCAGTGCTGCCTCGAGAGCCTGACGACGCGCGGCGATCTCGGCCTCATGCTCGCTGACATGCTCGTTGCGGCCAGCCTCGGCGACGCCGAGCCAGCGCACCACCGGCGGCAGCGTCAGGCCGACACCGATCAGGGTGATGAAGATGACGCCGAAAGCGACGAACAGGATCAGGTCGCGATATGGGAACGCCTCGCCACTCGGCAGGGAGAACGGCAGCGCCAGCGCAGCCGCCAGCGACACCGCGCCGCGGACGCCGGTGAAGGCGAGCGTAAATACCCATTGCCACGGCGGCGACGGATCGCGCTCGCGCAGCGATTTGCTGAACATCCGCGGCAGATAGGTCGCGGGATAGAGCCAGGCGAAGCGCGCAATGACGACGATCACCAGGACCACGGCGGTCGCGATCACGATGTCGTCGAGCGGAAAGGCCTTCGACTTCTCGTACAGCGCGCGCATCTGAAAGCCGGTGAGCAGGAACAAGAGGCCTTCGATCAAATAGATCACGAGGTCCCAGAAGAAGATGCCCTGCAGGCGCGTCGCGGAAGAAATCAGCAGCGGGCCGTTCCAGCTCACATAAAGGCCGCAGGCGACCGTCGCGATCACCCCGGAGCCGCCAACATGCTCGGGCAGCCAATAGGAGACGTAAGGCGTGATCAGCGACAGCGTGAGCTCGACCTGCGGATCCCCCGACCATTTGCGGAGACGCAGGGAAAGCCATCCCACGCCGATGCCGAAGGCGATCTCGCCGGCGATGATGAGGAGGAATTCGCCGGCCGCCAGTGGCAGCGAGAAATGGCCGACCATGATTGCCGCGAGCGCAAAGCGGTAGAGGATCAGCGCGGTGGCGTCGTTGGCGAGCCCTTCGCCCTCGAGCACGACCAGGATTCGCCGCGGCATGTGCAGCCGGCGTGCGATGGCGAGCGGCGCCACCACGTCGGGCGGCGCGACGATGGCCCCCAACAGGAAGGCAACGGTCCAGGGCAGGCCGATCATGTAATGCGTGGCGGCCGCCACCATTGCCGCAGTGAAAATCACCGCGCCGACCGCGAGCAGCACGATCGGGCGCAAATTCTTCCTGAACTCGCGCCAGCTCATGGCGACGCTTGCCGAGTAGATCAGCGGTGGCAGCACCATCAGCAGCACCAGCTCCGGCGGCAATTCCACTGACGGCATGCCCGGCACGAAGGCGAGGCCGACGCCGGCCAGCATCAGCAGGATGGCAGGGGCGACGTTGAAGCGGCGCGCGGTCAGCGCCACGCCTGCCAGCACGGCCAGCAGGATGAGAAAGGTCTGAAACTTCGCTTCCATGATGGCCTGTCTTGACCCGGAAGCGGCCGCAACGTCAATGCGCGCGGCTCACGCCAGCCGCTCCGCCACCATCCGGCCGATCCGCGCGAAAGCCGCCGCAATCTGTGCGGCAGTCGGCGTGCCGCCTTGGACGTAGGCCGTAAGCAGGATCGGCGTGTCGGCCTTCGGCCAAGCCACCGCGATGTCGCCCGCTGCGTCCTTGCCATTGTAGCCGGTCTTGTCGCCGATCTTCCAGCCTGCGGGCAGGCCACCGCGCAGCCGGTTCGCACCGGTCTTGCAGTTCACCATCCATTCGATGAGCTGCGCGCGCGAGGCCGGCAACAATGCTCCGCCCAGCATCAGGCGGCGCAGGTTCCCGGCCATCGCCGCCGGCGTCGTCGTGTCCTGGGGATCGCCCGGCTGGGAGCGGTTGAGCTCGGGCTCGTTGTGGTCGAGCCGCGAGGTGGTATCGCCGATCGATCGCCAGAACGCGGTGAGCGCGGTCGGACCGCCGATCCGCGCCAGCAGCAGATTGGCGCAGGTGTTGTCGCTGAGCTCGACGATCGCCTTGCACATCTCGGTGACCGACATTGCGCCGGCCGCCAGATTTTGCTTCGCGACCGGCGCGTATTCCAAGAGGTCGTCCTGGCCGTAGGGAATCATGGCGGCAAGCTGTTCCTCGCCGCGGTCGACCCGCGCCAGCACACAGGCCGCGAGCGAGGCCTTGAATGTCGAGCACATGACGAACCGCTCGTCGGCGCGCCAAGCGAGTTTGGCGCCGGTCGCGAGATTTTCCGCATACACGCCAATCCGCCCGCCGCTCTCGCGTTCGTATGTTTCGAGTTCAGGCAGCGCATCCGCGGCCAGCGTAGGAGATGCGGCCATCCAGCACAGCGAGGCAAGCAGGGAGCGGCGATCGAGCAGCATGGGGGACTTTCGCGCGAATGAAGATGGGGGATGCGGCGCACTCTATCCGCATTGTCGTTGCGAGCGGAGCGATTCTGGATTGCCTCGCTTCACTCGCAATGACGGAGAATGGGAGGCGAGCGCGCCCGATTTCGGGCAGCGGAAGGTGAGCCCCCTCACTCTCTCAGGTCGTATCGATAAGATTTCGACACAATCTGCCAACCGTCGGCGAGCTTCATCGCCACTAGGTAGTCGGTGAAATAGCGCGGCGGCAGCTGGCATCTGACCTTGACGAAGGCGGTCTTGTCGTCAGAACGGTCGATGGTGACGATGAAATCCTCTCGCGGCTTGCCTTCGGCCTTGCCGGAGGGACGCTTGCACACGCGGTCGAGCCAGTCCGGCACGGTCAGCACCTGCAATTCGCCCTTCTCGACCCAGCGCAGGTCGGCGGAGGGATGGAAAATGGCGCCGAGCTTTTCGGCGTCGCCCTCATAGAGTCCGTCAAAATAGGATTGCACGACGGCTTCGAGACTTGAACGATTTGGGCTCATGGGTCATCCCTTGGAATAATGACTTGAGGCGAGTTTAGTCGTACACATCAAAATGCGCTATGGATGTTCAGACGGTTTGCGCAAGGACATCATGATGACCGGATCAGAGATTTCGAACGCTCGTATCCTGATCGGCGAATGCTATTGCCGTGCAGTGCGCTTCGAGGTGGCCGACGAATTCTCCTATGCGATGAACTGCCATTGCTCGAACTGCCGCCGCACCACCGGCTCCGCCTTCAAACCCTTCGCCGGTATCGTGCGACACAAGCTCCGCATCGTCAGGGGCGGCGACCAGCGGACGGTTTTCGGCGATGATATCACCCACGATGTGCACTGCGCCCGTTGTGGCTCGTTGCTCTATTCCCACGTGCGTGAGGGGAAATGGGCCCACGTCGCTATGGGAGCTCTGATCGACGCCCCTTCGATCCGGCCTAGCGCCCATATTTTCGTGGGCTCGAAAGCACCCTGGCACGAGATCACGGATGACCTGCCGCAATATCGGGGTTGACTGAGGGAACCCGGCCCGATTTGCTTCCTGGCGAACCACGGCCGCGCTGGCGCGACAAACAAAAGGGGTGTTTCGTCCCGTTGCGGGCGCCGCCTTCGTGACCTCCATCACAAGCGCCGGTGGCGGATCCTGCTAAAGCGGTCCCAAAGGGCCCAGCGGCCCGAATTTCGGAAGTCGTGTCATGCGCAATTTGCTCAGACTTTGTCCGCTTCTCCTTGCCCTCGCGCTGCTGTTCGGCACTGAACCGGCTTTCGCCGGCAAGCGCGTTGCGCTGGTGCTCGCCAATTCGGCCTATCAGCATGCGCCGTTGCTGGCCAACCCCGTCAATGACGGTTCGGTGATGGCCAAGACGCTGAAGGAGGCCGGCTTCGACATCGTCGATTCCCGGCACGATTTGTCGGCGCTGGATACGCGGCGGGTGCTCCGCGACTTCGCGGATGCGACCCGCGATGCCGATATCGCCGTGGTCTATTATGCCGGTCATGGCATCGAGGTCGAGGGGTCGAACTATCTGATCCCGGTCGACGCCAGGCTCGAGCGCGACACCGACGTGTACGACGAGGCGCTCTCGCTCGACCGGGTCCTGGTTGCGGTCGAGCCCGCCAAGCAGCTCCGCCTGGTGATCCTGGATGCCTGCCGCGACAATCCGTTCGGCAAGAGGATGAAGCGCACAATCGCTTCGCGCGGCATCGGCCGCGGCCTCGCCCAGGTCGAGCCGACCAGTCCCAACACGTTGATTGCCTATTCGGCCAAAGCCGGCTTCACGGCGCAGGACGGCGACGGCGCCAACAGCCCGTTCACGGTCGCGCTGTCCAAGCATCTGGCGACGCCGGGCCTCGACGTCCGCCGCGCCTTCGGATTCGTGCGCGACGACGTGCTCAAGTCGACTGGCAACAAGCAGGAGCCGTTCGTCTATGGCTCGCTTGGCGGCGAGGATGTTCCACTGGTGCCGGTGAAGATGACGGCGGCGGCTCCGGCGGCACCTATGGCGAACCCGCAGGCCGATATCCGCCGCGATTACGAGCTCGCGCTCCAGCTCGGCAACAGGGCGGCGTGGGATGCCTTCCTCGCCCAGCATCCCGACGGTTTCTATGCGAGCTTGGCCAAGCTCCAGCTCGAGAAGATCGGTGCCGAGCAGGCCCATGCGGCGGCGATCGCGAAGGCGAAACAGGCCGAGGCCGAGCGCGACCGCCTCGCCGCCGTTGGTGCGCAGAAGGATGCGCAGGCCAAAGCCGCAGCCGATGCGAAAGCCGCCGAACAGGCGCAGCTTGCCGCCCAGAAAGCGAAGGAGCAGGCGCAGCAGCAGGCAGCCGTGGCCGAGCAGCAGCGCGTCAACCTCGCCGCTGCGGCACCCGGCGGTGCGCCGGCCAGCACGGCCGGTTCGGCCGGCACCAACGTCGCTTCGCTGACCCCCGCGACCGCACCGGCTGATCTCACTCGCACGGTGCAGACCGAGCTCGGTCGCGTCGGCTGCTTCTCCGGACAGGCCGACGGCAATTGGACTACGTCTTCGCAGCGCTCCCTATCGCAGTTCAACCGTTATGCCGGCACCAAGCTCGACGTGAAGGTCGCGAGCACCGATGCGCTCGATGCGGTCAAGTCGAAACCGTCGCGCGTCTGCCCGCTGGTCTGTGAGCACGGCTTCAAGGCCGACGGCGACAAGTGCACCAAGATCGTCTGTCGTGACGGGTATGCGGTCAACGACGACAATGAGTGCGAGAAGAAGCGTGCCGCCAAGCCGGCCAAGCCTGCGATTGCGAAGCGCGACGACGGTGATGAACGTCCTGCACGGCAGCGTCGCCAGTCCGCCGGCGCTGGCGCAGCGGACGGTTACGGTGCTGCCGCCGGCATTGCTGCTGCCGCTGGCGCCAGTCGCGCTAAGGGTGGCGGGCAGGTCTTCTGCAATAGCGGTGGCTGCCGTCCGGTCCATCGCGGCTGCCATCTCGAATATCGCGGCGGAGGCGGCCCCGGCAATGACGCCAATGCCGAGGTCTGTTACTAGGATCGCGGTGTTCAAGAATCGCCATGGCGAAAGCCAGGACGATTCTTGGGAGTGAGTTCAGGTCGCAATAGCGCTTGCCGCGATGTTCACCGTCAGCGCCAGCAACGCCGTGTTGTAGATGAACGACACGATGCCGTGCGCCGTCGCCGTGCGGCGGATGGTCTTGTCGGTGATGCCGACGTCGGAGACCTGCGCGGTCATGCCGATCACGAACGAGAAATAGACGAAATCCCAGTAATCGGCATGGTCTTCCTTGTCGCCGCTCGGAAACTGAAGGCCTCCTGCCGTACCGTGCCGATAATAATCGTGCGCGTAATGCAGCGCGAAGGTCGTGTGCACGGCAGCCCATGACAGTGCGATTGTGGTGATCGCGATCGTCAGCTCCATGACGCCGCGATGCGACGTGCCGAGCTCGGCAACGATCGCCGCGATGCTAGCGAAGGCGCCGGTCGCCGTCACCAGCAGAATGACGAAGCGGCCGTCGTCCTGCATCGCAGCGGCGCGACGAATGTGCTGGTGGTCATTGCACAGCATCATCGCATAGACCAGCACGAGGTAGACCGCGATCAGCGCGTCCCAGCCGAGCAAGAGCCGCGTCACCAGCCGGTGCGTGCCCGGCAGCAGCAGGCAGACGAGGATGCCGACAGCGAGCGCAACAAACGTTCGCGGCCGTGCATAAAGCAACCGCATCGGCCGCGACATCTGGCGGAAGCGGGCGAGGACGGGATCCTCTTTGCCGCCGGCGGCCATCGACGCGCGTCAGTTCTTCCGTTCGGCGACGAATCGCGCCGCGGCTTGCAGCACGGCAGCGCGGTCGCCGAAGATCGACACGGCGCTGTCGGCTCGCGCGAGCAGGTCGCGCACGCGCTGCTTGGCGCCTTCGATGCCGAGCTGGGTGACGAAGGTGGTCTTGCCAAGCGCGGCGTCCTGGCCCGAGGGCTTGCCGAGCGCTGCCGCATCGCCCTCGACGTCGAGCAGATCGTCGGCGATCTGGAAGGCTTCGCCGAGCGCACGGCCGTAATCGTCGAGCGCCTGATATTCCGCACTCGAGGCCTGGCCGAGGATCGCGCCGGCGATGCAGCCATAGCGCAGAAGCGCGCCCGTCTTCATCTGCTGCAAGCGCGCGACATCGACGGGCTCGCGGTCGCCGAAGCGGCCTTCGCCGGCGAGGTCGAGGATCTGGCCACCGACCATGCCGCCAATGCCGGCGCAGCGCGCCAGCGCCCGTGTCAGCAGCAGCCGCACATTGGCGTCGCGATGGATCTCGTCGCGGGTGATGATGTCGAAGGCGAGCGTCAACAGGCCGTCGCCGGCGAGGATCGCGGTGGCGTCATCGGTCTTCTTGTGCAGGGTGGGGCGGCCACGGCGCAGGTCCGAATTGTCCATCGCCGGCAGGTCGTCATGAATCAGCGAGTAGCAGTGGATGCATTCGAGCGCCGCGCCCGCGAGCAGCGCGGCTTCGCGCGGCACGCCGAACACGGCGGCGCTTTCGACCACCAGGAACGGCCGCAGACGCTTGCCGCCATTGAGGCTCGAATAGCGCATTGCGTCCATCAGTCGCTTGGGGCGAGCGATCTCATCGGGCAGGATGTCGTCCGACAACAGGTGCCTGAGCAGGGCTTCAGTGTCATCAGCGGTCTTGTCCAGACGTTTGGCGAAATCGGACGGGGACGTGCCGGTCATCAAGAAAGGCTCCAGAACAAAAATTCGGCGGGACAATCCTTTATGAGTCGGCCCCAGTCAATCGTTTGGAAGGCCTAAAAACTGCTGGAAAAGGCCCGAATTATCACAGACTTAATGGTCTAGCGCGTGGCCGCGTTTCATTTTGCGCCGGAAAGGTCGATTTGCGCATCGTCAAGATACTGCTGGTCGTGCTCGCGGTCGTGGCTCTCGCGCCCTATGTGATCGCGCCGTTTTACCGGACCGGCCATCCGGTTTCCACGCTGATAGCCTGGCGTTCGCTTCGGGGCGCGCCGATGCAGCGCCAATGGATCGATCTGGCGGCGATGTCGCCGTATCTGCCGCGGTCGGTGGTGGCCGCCGAGGACGCGCATTTCTGCAAGCATCACGGCATCGACTGGGGGGCGCTGCGCGAGGCGATCGATGACGCTCAGGAGGACGGTACGGCGTTCCGGGGCGCCTCCACCATCACCCAGCAGGTCGCAAAAAACCTGTTCCTCTGGCAGGGGCGGGACTTCGTCCGCAAGGCGCTGGAATTCCCCCTGGCGCTGTGGATCGACCTCGTCCTGCCCAAGCAGCGAATCCTGGAGATCTACCTCAACATCGCAGAACTCGGCCCGCAGGGGCAGTTTGGGGTCGAGGCGGCCAGCCTCTATGCCTTCGGCAAGTCGGCCGCCAGCCTCTCCTCTCGGGAAGCCGCCCTTCTGGCCTCGATCCTGCCCAATCCGGTCAAACGCAGTGCGCGGAGCCCCGGACCGGGTGTGAGGCGGCTGGCAGCAACCTATATGGCGCGGGGGCAGGCGAGCTCGCTTGCGACCTGCTGGCACGAAAATCGCTGATTCCGGGCCCATTCCGGGCGTATTTTCCGGTCCAAGAGCCTAGCTTTACCGCCAGCCTTCCTCTATAAGCGCGGCCTTGATCGGCATTCAGCTCGCCTCGTATTGCGGGTGCTGAGCCGTCCTTTCGCGGACGATGCCCTGATGACACCAATCCCTAGAGGATAATTGAAATGGCCGTTCCGAGAAGAAAAACCTCGCCGTCGCGCCGCGGCATGCGCCGCTCGGCCGACGCCATCAAGAAGCCGACCTATGTGGAAGACAAGGACTCCGGCGAGCTCCGTCGTCCGCACCATCTCGACCTCAAGACCGGCATGTACAAGGGTCGCCAGGTCCTGAAGAAGAAAGAATCCTGAGGGCAGGACCTTTCTTCGGGCGGGCCGATTGGCCTGCCTGATTTCGGCCACCCCATGAGATAGACGGGGAGGCGGCGGAGCAAATGCTTCGCCGCTGTATTATCCTGTCCGGATATCTTGATCGAGAAGGCATCTTGCCGATGGTCGGTTTCCCGCTACTTCTGATTCCGCTCGCGGTCTACAACATCATCGCCTTCCTGATGCCAACGGTGTCCTTTACGGACGTGCTGTTCAAGGTGCCGATGGTGTCCGGCGAGACTTGGCCGGTCACGCTTGCCGATCTGCTGCTCGCGCTCGGGGTGGTGCTGCTGCTGCTCGAGGTGGTCAAAGGCGCGCGGCCCGGCTCGAAATTCCTGATGGATCACCTGCTGTCGCTGATCGTGTTCGGCGCGGCCGCCGCCGAATTCGTGATGTGGCCCAAATTCGGCAATTCCACCTATTTCCTGCTTGTGCTGCTCGCGATGGCCGACTTCCTCGGTGGCATCGCCCAGCGCACGCGCCGTCGCGTCAGCTATGTCGCCGAGACGACGATGGCTGCGCCACGCAAGGCCAAGCGCCAGGCCGAAGCGGCGGCGGACGATGTGGCGTCCGAGCGCAAGTTCGAGCCGGTGATCGCGCCGCAGCCGGCACCGGTCGTGCCACCCGCACCGTCGGCGCAATCCGTCGCCGAATCCGTGCTGACGGATCATCCCGCGCCGAAGCCGGTGCAAAGCGCGCCCTCGCCGGAAATCCCCTCGCCGCATCTTCAGCCGGGCAACGGCACGCCGTCCTCGCCGGATACACCGCCGCGCTGATCAAGCCACCTGCCGTGTGCGCGCGCTGACGCTAGGCAGCGGGCGCTTGCTGCCATAGGCCATCTGCGCATCTTCGGACGAGGCGCGGCGCAGCCGGCTCGCCTGGGGCAATTGCTCGGCATTGGCGATCAGCTGGGTGACGAAGCTCGGATCGGGTCGCGGCAGCGGTGCCTTATGGACCCACTGCAACGTCGGCATTAGCGGCACGAGGGCCGTGCCAGTCCCATTGTCCCCTGCGTCCGCTCGATCAGTACTCAACATCGCAATCACCGTTAGTCCGGCGGGATTGTCGCGTTTCGGGACGCTGGCGCCGGTGCGTGCCATGTACTCGCAAGCCCTATGCCGGCCGGGCCGGATTGGTTCCCCGGTGCCGACAAACGTGGTTTCCAAATTGTTTATCAACTTTGCCTAGGGTCGGCGGCGAATCTGGCTCTATCCTGTGCCAGCTCAGGAACTTTTCCACTGTCCCGAAACGAGGCGACTTTGACCCCTGGATTGCCGCAAGCCTCCGACATCCTCGCCGCGCTCGGCCAGGCCGTGTTCGCCTGGGACATCGCCAGCGACGTCATCGTCTGGGGTGAGCAGGTCAGCGCCGTCTTCCCGGGCATTCCCGCCGAGCGGCTCGCCACCGGGGCCGAATTCGCCAAGCTGATCGAGCCTGCGCAATCGCTACGGAGCGCGGCGCTGGCGCAGACCTCTGCCGTGCACGGTGCCGGCGGCACGCCTTATCGGGTCGAGTACGGCGTGCGCATGAGCGCTTCCGATCCCGTGATCTTGGTCGAGGAGACCGGCCGCTGGTTTGCCGGTCCCGACGGCCGCCCCACGCGGGCGATCGGCTCCGTCCGCATCAACAACGAGCGTCATGCCCGCGACGAGGAATTGACGAAACTGGCCCGGCTCGATCCGCTCACCGGCGAGCTCAACCGCTCCCATCTGATCGCCTCACTGGCCGAGGCGATCGAGGAGACGACCCGCTTCCGCTCGACCGCAGCCTTCATGCTCGTCGGCATCGATCATCTCGCCCGCGTCAACGACGCCTTCGGCTTCGACGTTGCCGACGCGGTGATCCTTGACGTCGCCAAGCGCATTCGCGCGCGCTTGCGCGGCGGCGACGTGCTCGGTCGCTTCTCCGGCAACAAGTTCGGCCTGATCCTGAAGAATTGCACCGTCGACGACACGAACGTTGCCGCCGAGCGCTTCCTCGCCGGCATCCGCGACGAGGTGGTGCCGACCAAATCCGGCCCGGTCTCGGTCACCGCGTCGATCGGTGCGGTCAGCGTGCCGCGCTATGCCCGCACCACCGACGAGGCGGTCAACCGCGCCCATGAGACGCTCGATGCCGCAAAGCGACGCCGCGTCGGCTCGTTCGCCGCATGGCGCCCGGATCCCGCGCGCGACGCGCAGCGCCGCGTTAACATCCGCGTCACCGACGAGATCGTCACGGCGCTGAACGAGCGCCGCATCAAGCTCGCCTATGAGCCGGTGGTCTCGGCCTCCTCGCGCGAACGCGCGTTCCACGAGTGCCTGGTGCGGATGGACCAGGGCGACGGCCAGGTGCTGCTCGCACCCGACATCGTGCCGGTCGCCGAACGGCTCGGTCTGATTCGCCTCGTCGATCATCGCGTGCTCGAGCTCGTGGTCGCCGAGCTCGCGGCTGCACCCGACATCTGCCTCAGCCTCAACATCTCGCCTGATACGACCATGGATCCGGACTGGTGGGCGGGCATCGAGTCGCTGATGCTGGCTCATCCCGGCGTCGCCGAACGGCTGATCGTCGAGATCACCGAAACGGTCGCGATTCAGGACATCGATGACGTCCGCGGCTTTGTCACGCGGCTGAAGAATTTCGGCAGCCGCATTGCCATCGACGATTTTGGCGCCGGCTACACCTCGTTCAGGAACCTGCGCAAGCTCGGCGTCGACATCGTCAAGATCGACGGCGCCTTCGTTCAGAACGTCACGCGGTCCGCCGACGATCGCGCCTTCGTGCAGACCCTGATCGACCTCGCCCGCCGCCTCGACATCAAGACGGTCGCCGAATGGGTCCAGGACGAAGAGGCCGCAAGCATGCTGCGCGACTGGGGCTGCGACTACATCCAGGGCCGTCTGATCGGCCTCGCCTCAGCCGAGCGGCCATGGGGCGCACCGCCGGACAATGCGCTGCCTGCGGCTGGGTAGGTGTTTTCGTTTCGTCGCGCGGGGATCTCGCTTCACCTCTCATTTGTGGGAGAGGGTGGTACGTCAGGCAGTAAGTATAAACCTCCTCACGCCCCTTCGTCCAACGCCACCAGCTCACGCTTCTTGCGCAGCGCGGGCAACAGCGGTGCGATCAGCAGCACCATCGCCAGCGCAAGACACGCCGCCGAGATCGGCCGCTGCACGAAGGTCCAGAGGTCGCCCTGCGACAGGATCAGCGACTTGCGCAGATTGTTCTCCAGCATCGGTCCGAGCACGAAGGCGAGTACCAGTGGCGCGGGCTCGTAGCCGAGCTTGCGCATGAAATAGCCGATGATCCCGAACGCGATCATCACGTAAACGTCGAACACGTTGTTGCTGGAGCAGTAGACGCCCAGGATCGTGAACAGGATGATCAGGGGGAAGAGGATGTTATAGGGCAGCTTGAGCAGTTGCACCCACATGCCGATCATCGGCAGATTGAGGATCAGCAACATGACGTTGCCGATATACATGCTGGCGACGATGCCCCAGAACAGGCCGGGGTTTTGTGTGATCAGCAGCGGACCCGGTTGCAGGCCGTGGATGACGAACGCGCCGAGCAGCAGCGCCATCACCACGTTCGGAGGGATTCCCAAGGTCATCAGCGGAATGAACGCGCCCCCGGCCGCCGCATTGTTGGCGGACTCGGGGCCTGCGACGCCCTCGATCGCGCCTTGGCCGAACCGCTCCGGCGTTTTCGACAGCCGCTTCTCCAGTGCGTAAGACGCGAACGAGGCCACCACGGCGCCGCCACCCGGCAGGATGCCGAGCAGAAAGCCGAGCAGCGTACCGCGTGCTACGGGGCCGGCGCTCGCCTGCCAATCGGCCTTGTTGGGCAAGAGCTGCGTGATCTTGGTATTGATGATGTCGCGCTTGATCGCCTGCTCGGTGTTGAGCAGCACCTCGGCGACGCCGAACAGGCCCATCACGACGGGCACGAGGCCGATGCCGTCGATCAACTCCATGCGGCCGAAGGTCATTCGCGGCTGCGCCGTGATGCTGTCGAGGCCGATCAGGCCGAGCACGACGCCGATGCAGGCCATCAGCAGCGCCTTCGGCATCGAACCCTGGGTCAGGAAAGTGAGCACGACGAGGCCGAGCACCATCAGGCTGAAATACTCGGCCGGGCCAAAGGCGATGGCGATACTGGCAAGCCTCGGCGCCACCAGCATCAGCGCGATCAGCGCAAAGGTGCCGGCGATGAAGGAACCGAAGGCGGAGATGCCGAGCGCGGGGCCCGCGCGGCCCTGCTTCGCCATCTGGTGGCCGTCGATGCAGGTGACAACGGAGGCAGCTTCGCCGGGGATGTTGACCAGGATCGACGTGGTCGAGCCGCCATACATCGAGCCGTAATAGATGCCGGCCATCATGATGATGCCGGATTCCGGCGTGCCCGACAGCGTCACCGGCAACAGCAACGACATCGCCGAGATCGGCCCAATGCCCGGCAGCACGCCGACCAGCGTGCCGATGAAGACACCGATGAAGCAATAGAGCAGGTTGATCCCGGTCAGCGCAACGCCGAACCCGTGCGCGACATTGGCGAGCGTATCCATGCGATCAGCCGATCCCGAACAGGCCAGAGGGCAGCTGGATCAAGAGCAGGCGCTTGAGCACCCACCACATGCCGAGCGGAACAAGCACGGCGATCGGAATCGCCAGCGTCCAGCGCACGGGATCGATCAGGCGCAACAACAGCAGCATCAACGGGATCGACGACAACAGGAATCCCAGCGGCTCCAGTGCGAACGAGAACGCGGTGAGGCAGGCGATGACGAGAAGCGGCTTGCTCCAACGCACATTTTCCCACCGTGAGGCCAGCGTTGGCCCGCCCTCGGTGATTGCCGAGATGATGATGCTGGTTGCGAACACGCATATCAGGATGCCCGTGTAGAACAGCACGTAGCCGGAGCCGGGATCGTTGATGGTGCCGAGCTTGAGCTTCAGCCCCGACCAGATCACGAAGCCGCCGAGTGCGAGCCCGATCAACCCGCCCCAGAGTTCGGAGTTGCTGAGGCGGAGTTTGACATTGGTTTGGTTGTTCATCGCTTCTCTCTCAGCCGTTCCCCGGACGCTGCGCAGCACCAAGTGGTGCGCTGCAGATCCGGAGGTCCGGTGGTTCGTGGCAAGCTGGTCGGCTCTGCGGTGCATCGCTGCAGAAGCGCTGCACCGCGTCCGGGACACCGAAGCGGCTCAGTCTATTTCTTCGCCAACCCGAGTGTCTCGATCACCTTTCGCTCGGACTCCGTGACCTCGACAACGAACTTCTTGTAATCCTCGGTGTTCTTGTAGTTCGGCACCATGTCATATTTGGCGAGCGTTGCCACGACGGCCGGGTCTTCGACCGCCTTCTTGAACGCATCGTGCAGCTTGGCGACGATTTTCGGATCCATCCCCTTCGGGCCGGCGATGCCGAACGGGGAGTCGTAGACCATGGGATAGCCGAGCTCCTTCAGCGTCGGTACATCCGGGTAATTCGGCGAGCGGGCAGCGGTCCACACCATCAATAACCGCAGCTTGCCGGCGTCGACCAGCGGCCGCCATCCCGTGGAGTCTGCCTGAAGCATTGTATGCTGCCCCAGGACCGCGGCGTTGGTTTCCGCGCCGCCTTTGAACGGCACCTGGGTGAGCTTGATGCCGGACATCGCCGCGATCTGCTCCATGCCGATATGCAGCGAGGTGCCGGTGCCGGGCGTCGCGTAGGTCACCTTGCCCGGGTTCGCCTTGGCGAACTCCACCACGTCCTTCCAGCTCTTGAACTGGGACTCCGCGTTGGTGGTGACGCCGAAGGTATAGCCGGTGAGATGGATGATGTAGGTAAAATCCTTCGCCGGATCCCATGACACCTCCTGCATCAAGGGCAAGCGGAAGACGGTGATCGGGATCTGGGAGATGGTGTAGCCGTCCGGCCTCGCGGCCGCGGCCATGGTTGCAGGTCCCACCGTGCCGCCGCCGCCGGCCTTGTTGTCGATCACGACGGGCTGACCCAGGACCTTCGAAGCGCTGTCGGCGATCGCGCGCATCGAGATGTCAGTCGAACCACCGGCCGGCCAGGGCACGATCAGCGTAATCGGCTTGGTAGGATAGTCCTGCGCACTGGCAGCAGTGGAGAGCACTGCGCCTATGACCGCATGTATGGCGGCAAAGGCAATCGTCTTCAGCCCGGATCGCGACATAGAAACGCCTCCCTCGCAGCGGCCTCGCTCAAGCCGCCATCTCTCATTCTGTGGAGCGATTGTTCCCGAAATCACGAGAGAAGAAAAGCGCCATTGCGTCTGTGCCAGGCAAGGAGCGAGACGGCAATTCCGCCGGAAACCATCCATGCGACAATTGGTCGTTTGGCGGCGTGCCGAGATACGGAATTTGAGCGGGCGAAGCCGCTACGCCACGCGCCGGACTCCGCTCAGCCTCTCGATGATGCCGCCGACTTCGGCCGCCGGGCACGGCTTGCCGAAATAATAGCCCTGCACGGCGGTGCAGCCGCATTCGCGCACGAAGTCGAGTTGCTCCGCGGTTTCCACTCCCTCCGCCGTGGTCTCGACCCCGAGCACGGAGCCGAGGCTGGCGATGGTGCGGACGATGGCGACGCTTTCGGGGCTCTCGCCGAGGGTGCCGACGAAAGAGCGGTCGATCTTGATGCGATCGAACGGAAACTTGCGCAAATAGCTGAGCGAGGAATAGCCGACGCCGAAATCGTCGAGGCTGACCCGCACGCCGAGTGCGCGGAGCTGGTGCAGGATCTCGATCGTCGCCTCGCTGTCGTCGAGCAGAGCCGTCTCGGTGACCTCGAGCTCGAGCCGTTGTGGCGGCAGGCCGGCTTCCGCAAGTGCGCTCGTGACCATCGACACCAGGCCGCGCGAGCGGAACTGCACCGGCGACAGGTTTACCGCGATGGTGACCTCGGGCCAGGATGCAGCGGTCGCACAGGCGGTGCGCAGCACCCATTCGCCGATCGGGACGATCAGCCCGGTCTCTTCCGCGATCGGAATGAATTCGGCCGGCGAGACGAAGCCGCGCGAGGGATGCTTCCAGCGCAACAGCGCTTCGAAGCCGATCAGCTCGGAATTGTCGAGCCGCACCTGCGGCTGGAACACGAGATGGAATTCACGTGCTTCCAACGCGCCGCGCAGATCGTGCTCCAGCGCGTGCCGGCTGCGCGCCTCTTCTTCCATCTCGGGCGCGAACAGCTGATAGGCGCCGCGGCCCTTGGCCTTCGCCTGGTAGAGGGCGAGGTCGGCGCATTTCATCAGCTCGTCGGCATCGAGCCCGTGGTCGGGCGCGATCGCGATGCCGACGGAGACGCCGATATGGATCGACTGGTTTTCCAGCGGCGGGGGATGGCCGATAATCTGGACCAGGCGACGGGCGAGCGTTTCAGCCGATTGCGGCTGCGGTCCGCGTTGGAGCACGGCGAATTCGTCGCCGCCGAGCCGCGCGACGGTATCATGCTCGCCGACATTCTCCTTCAGCCGCGCCGCAGTCCAGCGCAGCAGGCGGTCGCCTGCCGCGTGGCCGAGGCGGTCGTTGACGGTCTTGAAATTATCAAGGTCGAAACACAGCACCGCCATCGCGCCGCCGGCGATCGCGACCTGGTTCAGCCCCTCGCTCATCTTCTCGCGGAACAGCGTGCGGTTGGGCAGGTCTGTCAGCGAATCGTGGCGTGCCATGTGCGCGACGCGGGCCTGGGCCTTGTGGCGCTCGGTGACGTCCTCATAGGTGACGGCCCAGCCGCCAAGCTCCATCCGCTTGTGATTGAGCTTGATGATGCGGCCGTCGCTCAAATGGCGGTGCAGCGTGTGCTCGCCCTCGCGCAGCCTCTCGACATAGTCGGCATAGAGCCGCGCGCCCGTGGTGTTCGGATGGATGCCGAGCTCGCAGCTGTGCTCCATGATCTCGCGCATCGAGACGCCCGGCTTCACGATCTCGGTCGAGAGGCCGTACATCTCGATATAGCGGCGGTTGCAGACGATGACGCGCAGACTCGAATCGAGCATGCACAGGCCCTGGCTCATGTTGTTCAATGCGGCGTCGAAACGTCGATACTGCTCGCTCAGCTCCTCGATGGCGCGCTCGCGTTCGGTGATGTCCTCGTAGGTGGCGACGAAGCCGCCATCGGGCAGCGCACAGTAGCGCATGGAGATCACGATCCCGTTGGACATGCGCCGTCGCATCGGCGAGGAATCGCGGTTCGCGATCCTCGCGCTGGCGACTTCCAGGAGTTGCTGCGGGCTGTATTCGGAAGCGAACGCGCCGTTCGCCATCGACCGCTCAATCAGCTCGGAAAGATGCGTGCCGGGCCGTGTCTCCTCGGGCGACAGCCGGTAGATCATGCAGTAGGTGCTGTTGCAGACGCGAAGCCGCATCTCGCTATCGTAGAAAGCGAGTCCGTGCGCCATGTTCTCCAGCGCCGCATCGAGGATGAAGTTCTGCTGCCTCAGTGCTTCCTCGTATTGCAACCGCTCGGTGACGTCCTCGTGCACCGTCACCCAGCCGCCGTCGGGAAGGAAGCGGGAAACCGCCTGCACCATCCGCCCGTCATAGCGCATCACCAGCAGGGTTTTCGCCTTCCTGGCGCGCACGTCCGCCAGCCTGGTGTGGTGGAACTCATCGGCTGACATGCCCGTCAGGTTGCCGCGCGACATCCAGTGCTCGATCACCGTGCTGTGCGAGATGCCCGGCTTCACGATTTCGGAGTCGAGATTGTAAAGGTCCAGGAACCGGTCGTTGCAGACGACGACGCGGCTGTCGGCATCGTACATGATGAGGCCGTGCGACGTGTTCGCGAGCGCGTGCTGGCTACGCTCCGTCTGCACGCGCAATTCCGCCTCGAGTCGGGCGAGACGACTGACGTCGTCGCAGATCGTCATCCAACCGCCGCCGGGGAGAGGCTTCAGCTCGAGCGCCATGACGAGGCCGCTGGCAAGCCGCTGTTCGGTGCGAAAGGGCTTGCCCCCTGCAATTTGCGTCATTCGCGCCGAGTAAAGCGTATCAATCTCGTGCTGCGGAAAGTTTCCGCGCGTCGCGCTGTGGGCAAGCACCTCGCGATAGCTCGTGCCCACCCGCACGATATCGGCCGACATGTCGAACAGCGTGAGGTAGCGCTGATTGACCAGCACGATCCGGTTGTGGGCATCGTAGACGCAGACGCCCTGCTCCATGTGGTCGAGCGCAAGCTGGCTGAGCGCAACCAGTGCCTCGGGGGCCTGTTCGCGGTGTGCACCATGCTCGTTCTCGCGGGTCGACGTCATGTGAGTCGTGGATCTCGGCGGGCGATAGAGCTAACGCGACGTAATTCAGCCGCCGAGGGTAGCGAAGAGGCCAGAAAATTCCCTTAAGCGCAGTAGTTTACGGAGAGTGACCGGTGATGCAGAGATGCGTGTGCACGGAGTATCACCGTCACCCTGAGGCGCCGGAGCATAGCGGAGATCTGGAAAGAGCGTCGGGCCGGCTGCATCGCGGCCGTTCATCCTTCGAGGCGCGCCGCGCTGCGCAAGGCGAGCACCTCCGAATGACGGGCCAGTGCGCAGCCTGCGGGCCTGCTCAAGGCCCGTACAGCACGAGTTCCGTGTCGGTGAGGTCGGCGAGCTGCGGCCGGTGCGGGCCCTTGAAATATTTGCGGCCGCGCCGTTCGGTGTAGAGGCCGACGAGGCCGGGAAGCGGGCCGTTGGAATCGACGGCCACCGCAATCTTGCCGAGCCGCAGCAACAGCCGGCCGATCCGGCCCGCGCAAGTGGCATATTCGGCGGTGTTGCGGCAGTAGATCAGCTTCATCGCAGGCGGCGCAATGAAGCCGCGGCGGATGCGCACCGGTTGCAGGATGAAGGGGAACGTTCCCTCCGGTGTGCGGCAGACGAGGCTGAGGCAATTGTAGCGCGCATGTCGTGTCAGCAACTCGGTCTCGGGTTCGCCAAGCCCCTGGATCGCCTTGGCGTGCGGCGAGATCACCTCGATCGTGCTCCAGCGCGGGGGGCGCGCCAGCGCAGGCACCGAGAAGAATATCCCGCAGCAATAGGCGCGAAAGCCCTGCGTCTCGATGATCGGCCAGGTCCACGGCGCCGGGCTGATGTTGAGATAAGTGACGTCCTTGTGCCGCTGCGCGATCTTGGTCAGCAGCGGCGCGTAATTGCGGTAGACCGGATCGACATACCAGCTCGACAAATTGCACTGGATGGCGGCCTCTTCGCCGTGCTGGCGCGCCGTGTAGATCAGCAGCAGTGCGCCGACCGGTATGCCGTCATCCTCGAGCATGTAGCCGAAGCGCGGATAGCCCTCCGGCACGGTCCGGAAAGCCTGCCGGCGCAGGCCCTGGATCCAATAGTCCCGCGAGCGGCCGATGAAGCCGCGCGTCAGCAGGTCCGCGATGGCTTCGACATCGGTCTCGGTGATTTCGCGGCATCGGACCTTGGTGTGGATCACGCTCGTCTTGCCCGTGGAAATGGTCAGCCTCGTGAGTTCCGTTAGCGCCAGCCTTCGCCGTGGGCCTCGGCCGCAACATGCGGCTGTAAGCCCAGGACGTCGCGCACCCTGGCTGGCCAGGAAGCGGTATCAATGCCGTGGGTGTGGAACAGGGCGACCGCGAGCCGGTCCATGCCGAAGGCAACGCAGCCGGTGTGGGCCGGCTCGCCATTGGCATCCTGAATGCCCCAGGTCGTGCCGAAATGCTCGCGGTGATAGTTGAAGCTCATGCAGGCGGTCGGCTGCTCCTCCGAGCGCAGCGGGATCAGGAGCTCGAACTTCAGCTGCTGCTGCTTCTGGCTCACCGCCTTCATCTGGCCGACGCGGCCGAAGAAAGGATCGCTGGCGTAGTCGACGCGGAAGGTCAGGCCGAGGTCGCGGGCGATCGCCTGCGCGCGCACCATCCAGCGCTCGCGGAAGTCGGCGACGTCGTCGGGGCTGCCGATACAGACATATTCGCGCATCCGGAACGATTGCAGGCGGTCGAGATGCTTTGACGGCTCGCGGCGGAAGCAATCGGCGGCGACGTCGAAGCGCAGGCCGTCCTTCGGCAGTTGGCCTCGGCTTGCTGCGATCGGGTAGACGGGATAGCAGGCGGCTGGCGACAGCACGAGGTCGGCCGGGGAGAGCGATGAGGTCCAGTCGCCACCCGCATCGAAGCGGCTCACCGCAGCGTTGATCTCGCGTTCGGTGCCGTGCAGGCCGCAGACGCAGCCGAGCAGGTTCGGAAAGCTCTTGAGGTAGCCGGATTTCTCCAGCTGAGCCCGGCTCATCACCGGCGGAAAGCGCATCACCTCGGTTCCGGCCTCGCGATGGCCAGTGATCAGCGTGGCGAGCTTCTCGACGATGCCCTCGTAGAGCGCGGTGCGGGCGTAGACCCCGTCCGAGCCCATGCGGTGGAATAGCTTGTCGGTGAGATGATCGAGCGGATCGATGATCTCCGGTGCGGTCGCGGGCGAATTGGGGAGGACGGCAATGTTCATGGAGTTGATGTCCTGCTATCTCAAAATTGTTCTTGTTGGTTCAGTCGCCAAGGCTAGTCGGTCATGAAGGCACGTCAGTCACGAAGGCTCAATGGAACGCCGCTCATCAGCGTCGATGTCGCGGCGTTGGCGAGAATACGGTCATTGTTGATCATGATCGGCGACGACAGAACGTCCCGCAGGTGGCGGCCCATGGTGAACTCACCGTCGTTGCGGTAGCCGGAAAGGCCCGCGGTACGCATCGCATGCATCACGGTCTCCACCGCGAGCTCGGAGGCCTGCACCTTCAAAAGCGTGATCGAGGATTGGAAGTCGAGCGAGCTCAGCGCGCGCTCGTCATGCTCGGCGCCGGCGAAGGCGTCGATGTTGGCAGCGATCAGCGCGCGCAGCTTTGTGAGCGACATCTTCGCGGCGGTGAAATGCGCCGCGGCCGGCGGCATTTGTCCGCCGGAGCTGCGGGCCACCTTGCGGATGAAGGCCTGCGCACGGGTCACCGCGGCGGCGGCAATGCCAGCCCAAGCGGACGACCAGCATAGATGCGCGAACGGCGTCATGGTCTGGGCGTGGATCTTGTCATAGGATTCCGGGAAAACGCGGTCGGCGGGGCAATCGACCTTCAGCTCGAAACCGGTCGAGCAGGTGCCGCGCATGCCGAGCGTTTCCCAACCCAGCGTCCGCTTCAGCGAATAATCGCCCTTGGCGAGTGCCAGCAGCACTTGGTCGGAAGCGGCAGCGTCGGTGGCGCGGCGGGCGATGGTGACGAGACCGTCGGCTTCGGCGCCGTAGGAGATCACGGTCGCATCGCGTACTAGCGACACGATGTCGCCGGCGTGATCGACGGCGGCGGCGCTGGCGCGGATGTTGCCGCCGTTCTGTCCTTCGGTGGTGGAGGAGGCGAGCAGCCACTGGTCTCGCGCGACCCGGCGCATCATGGTTTCCATCCAGGGGATGCCGTGGCCGTGCCTGACGAGGCAGGCAACCTTGGTCTGGTGCATCGCGTAGATCATCGCGGTGGAAGCGCAGGCGCGCCCGAGCGTGTAGCAGATGTCGGTGACGTCGTAGATCGAGGCGCCAAAGCCGCCGAACTCGACCGGGATCATGACGCCAAGCAGTTTCTGCTCGCGCGCGACCTCGAAAGCCGTGTGGGGGAAGCGGGCGTCGCGATCGACCTCGTCTGCGTCGGCCGCTGCGGCAGCGGCTGTCCGGGCGGCACGCTCGATCAGGGAGGGGCCCTGCTCGAGAAAGCTCGTCTGCGTTTCGTCGACAGTGAGGACTGCTTCACGCACGTTCATGCTCGTCCGCCTCCGGTTCGCCGTTCGAGATCGCCGCCATCATTCGCGATGCCGCCGGCGATCCTCCGACCATCTTTGCTTGTGAGACGAGGCTACGGATTTAATTCAAATTCGTCGATGAAATAGAGGGTAAACAAAGCCCAATTCCGAACGAACAGTTAAGGTCAGGTTGTTGGAGGGGGCCGAAATTCCGTGGACCCGTTAGGGTTCTGGAAGAGCCCCCGAATTTTAGTCAATTTGAGTCATCGTTTACTAAGAAGGACGAAGTAATCCTCGTGCCCATTGCGGGACCGACTGGCCGTGTCCATCGTAGCCGGCAGTCCGGTCCGCCTCCGATAGATAGATGGGAATTTGCCGATGCAGGCTTTCGATACCGACATGCGCAATCGCATCATCAAGCTGGTGAAGGGCATCCTCGAACAGAACTCGCTCACGGCGGACATCACGCCGTCGGCGAAGCTCGTCGATGTCGGCCTGGCCTCGATGGACATGGTCAATCTGATGCTCGGCGTCGAGGCCGAATTCGACTTCACCATCCCGCAAGCCGAAATCACGCCGGAGAATTTCCAAACCGTCGAGACGCTGGAGCGGATGATCGCAGCTCAGCTGCAGCCGGCGAACGCAGCTTAGGTTGAACCACTGAGGTCGTTCCGGCGAAAGCCAAGACCCATTTCCCCCAGGGAGCAGTTTTGCGAAGACCGGTCGTTCGGGACAAAGACCGTTCGCAACCGATAGACCTCGCGGTATGGGCCCGCTTCGCCAAGACGACACACCGATGGCGTGGCGATAGCGCCCGCTTCCTGACCACACTACCACCCCGTTCCAAATCTGCCGCAAAACTGGCATAGCTTGACCATGTCGCACGTGGCGGATGGGATGGAGCAGGCATGACGCAGGCGGTATTGGGCATCATCGGCGGTTCCGGCATCTATGATCTGCCCGGCCTAGAGGGTGCGCGCGAAGCGGCGATCAAGAGCCCCTGGGGCGAGCCGTCAGCGCCCCTGCGCCGCGGCACTATGGCGGGCCTGCCGGTCGTGTTCCTGCCGCGGCACGACAAGGGCCACCGATTGTCGCCCTCCGACATCAACTATCGCGCCAATATCGACGTTCTGAAGCGGGCTGGCGTCACCGACCTGATCTCGCTGTCGGCCTGCGGCTCCTTTAGGGAGGAACTTGCGCCCGGCACCTTCGTGCTGGTCGATCAGTTCGTCGACCGCACCCACAAGCGCGAGAGCTCGTTCTTCGGCCGCGGCTGCGTCGCCCATGTCTCGATGGCCCATCCGGTCTCGCCACGGCTGCGAATCCATCTTGCCGCAGCGGCCGAAGCCGAGGAAATCGCAATCGCGCGTAGCGGCACCTATGTCTGCATGGAGGGGCCGCAATTCTCCACTTACGCGGAGAGCATGACCTACAAAACGTTGGGCTATTCCGTGATCGGCATGACCAACATGCCCGAGGCCAAGCTCGCGCGGGAAGCCGAGATTTGCTATGCCACCGTTGCGATGGTGACGGATTTCGACTGCTGGCATCCCGACCACGATGCCGTGACCGTGCAGGACATTATCCGTGTGCTGAATTCGAACGCCGACAAGGCCAAGGCGCTGGTGGCACGGCTGGCAAAGGATTTTCCGCGCGAGCATGAGCCGTGCCCGATCGGCTCGGATCGCGCGCTCGACACCGCCCTGATCACGGCGCCCGAGGCCCGCGATCCCGAGCTTTTGAAGAAACTCGATGCGGTGGCGGGGCGTATCCTGCGCGGTTGAGACGAAAGGCAGAATGCCATGAAGGTCGACGGCAAGCATTTTCGCAGCATCTGGCGCGAGCGCGACGGCTGGTCGGTCGGCGCGATCGACCAGCGCAGGTTGCCCCACGAGTTCGTTGTTGCGGAGCTGACGTCATGCGAGGAGGCGGCGGTCGCCATCCGCGACATGCTGGTGCGCGGCGCGCCGCTGATTGGCGCCACCGCCGCTTACGGCATGGCGCTCGCGATGCGCGAGGACGCCTCCGACGCCGGCCTGAAGCGTGCCTATGACACGCTGGTCGTGGCGCGGCCGACCGCGATTAATCTGAAATGGGCGCTGGACGAGATGCGCGCGACGCTCGCACCGATCGATCCGGTTGAACGGGCGGAGGCGGCCTACGCGCGCGCCGACGAGATCGTCGAGCAGGACGTCGAGATCAACCGCGGCATTGCCGGCAATGGCCTGAAGCTGATCGCGGCGATCGCGGCGAAGAAGCCGGGCGATACGGTCAACGTCCTCACTCATTGCAACGCCGGCTGGCTCGCGACCGTCGATTGGGGCACAGCGACGGCGCCGGTCTATCTTGCGCATGAGCGCGGCCTCAAGATCCATGTCTGGGTCGACGAGACCCGCCCGCGCAATCAGGGCGCCGCGCTCACGGCTTGGGAGCTCGGCCATCACGGCGTGCCGCACACGGTGATCCCGGACAATACCGGTGGCCATCTGATGCAGCACGGCATGGTCGATCTCGCTATCGTCGGCACCGACCGCGTCGCCGCCAACGGCGACGTCTGCAACAAGATCGGCACCTATCTGAAGGCGCTCGCCGCGCACGACAACGGTGTGCCGTTCTACGTCGCGCTGCCGTCGCCGACGATCGATTTCGCCATCCATGACGGCATCCGTGACATCCCGATCGAGCAGCGCAGTGGCTCTGAGGTCACCGACATGACCGGTCGCACCGCGGACGGGAGGCTGGAGACGGTGCGCATCGTGCCGGAGGGCTCCCCGGTCGCGAACTATGCTTTCGATGTGACGCCGGCGCGCCTCGTGACCGGCCTCATCACCGAGCGCGGCGTGCTGAAGCCCGACCGTGCCGCGCTCGCGGCCGCGTTTCCGGAGCGGATCGCGGCCGCTGCAGAATAGGTTGGACTAGCAGAGCTTCAACCCCGTCGCGACCTCGAGCTCGGCGATGGCCTGGACCCCGCTGGTGACCTTGATCGTGGTCATGCCCATCTCGCGAGCCGGCTTGAGATTGACGCCGAGATCGTCGAGATAAACGCAATTGTTGGGATCAACCTTCAGCGTCTGGAGCATCAGCCGGTAGATGCGTGGATCGGGCTTGCGCAGGCCGATTTTGGCGGACTCGATGACGTGATCGAACAGTGCCATCACCTCGGCAATGTAGAGCGTGCGTCCCGTCAGGCTGCTGATGGCGTTGGCCGGGAGGTTGTTGGTGATGCAGCCGGTCTTGAATTGCGCCTTGATGCGCTTCAGCGCCTCGACCATCTCGGGACGCAGCTCGCCCTGGAGCAGCGGCAGCACGTCGCGCCCGCGCACCTCTGCGCCAAGCGCACGTGATTCCTCGGCGAACAAAAGATCGAACGTGTCGATATCCACCTCGGCGCGTTCAAACTTGGCCCAGGCATTTTCCAGATGGTTGGCGGCATTGGTGCGCCGTATGATGTCGATGGGCAGGCCACGCTCGGTCTCGAAGCGGGCGAACGCCTCGAACGGTGAGCTCGTCAACACGCCGCCAAAATCAAAGATCACAGCCTCGATCGTCAAGGTCCTGTCCTCGTCAATTCAGTGCCAGGATGGCTGACAAGACGGCTAGCACGCGCTATCGGCAAGGGCCAGCCTGAAGCAAACTCCGCCCTTGACCGAACCGCCTGCCGAAACGTGTTCCCATGAAGACAATTGCGACATTCATCACTGCCATTTTGCTGCTCGCCACGCCTGCTCACGCCATCGTTGGCGGCGGCACGCCGCAAGCGGAGGGTGTCGCCCGCGCCATCGTCACCATCGTCGGCTCGCGCGGCAATTTTTGCACCGGGAGCCTGATCGCACCGAAGCTGGTGCTGACGGTCGCTCACTGCGTGCAGCCCGGCGCGGACTACAAGATCGTCGATCGCGGCGGCGACGGCCAGCCGCAATTGCTGAACGTCCGTTCTGTCGCGATCCATCCGAATTTCAACATGCAGGCAATGCAGGCGCATCGGGCGACTGCCGACGTGGCACTGCTGCAACTGGAAATTCCACTGAAGGGAAAATCGACGGTGCCGGTCGGTGCACCGGATATTCCAATCCGCGTCGGCAGCCGCTTTACCATCGCCGGCATCGGCGTCACAGTTCGCGGTGATGGCAAGAGCGGTGGCATTACGCGTTTCGCTGCGCTGGTCGCCACCGGCCAGCCCGGCACGCTCCAGATTCGGCTGGTCGATCCCGTAACCAACGGTGTTCGTGACGGAATCGGCGCCTGTACCGGCGATTCCGGCGGACCGGTGTTCGAGGACAAGCCGAAGGGTGCCGTGCTCGTTGGCGTCGTCAGTTGGTCGACCGGGCCGAACGGCGCCGCAGGTTGCGGCGGGTTGACCGGGGTCACTCCGCTCACGCTCTACCGGGACTGGATCTTGCAGACCGCACGGAGCTGGGGTGCGGCACTGTGATTTGACCGCGACCGGATCTATGTCATGTTGAAACGGAAGCGCGATGGGCGACACTGCCTGTCGCGGAGGAAACGCGCCGTCCAGTCAAGGCCGGCCACGAAAAACGAGCAAGGCAACAAGCAACAATGAATGTCGCTGTTCGCGGTCACACCGCTACCAAGCAAGCTTCCGAACATTTCGACGTGCTGATCGTCGGCGCCGGCATCTCCGGCATCGGCAGCGCCTATCATCTCACCAAGCAGCTTCCGGGCACGAGCTTCGTCATTCTGGAGACGCAGGCGAGCTTCGGCGGCACCTGGATCACACATCGCTATCCCGGCATCCGTTCGGATAGCGATCTCCACACCTTCGGCTATCGCTTCAAGCCCTGGGTCGGACCGCCGATCGCGACCGCCGAAGAGATCCTCGCCTACATGAACGAGGTGATCGAAGAGAACGATCTCGCGAAGCACATTTGCTACAAGCACAAGATCAGTTCCGCGAGCTGGTCGAGCGAGCAAAATCTCTGGACCATCGAGGCGGTCACGACCGACACCGGCGAGCCGAAGACCTTCACCGCGAACTTCCTCTGGATGTGCCAGGGCTATTACCGGCATTCGGAGGGTTACACGCCGGAATGGAAGGGGATGGACCGGTTCAAGGGCCGCATCGTCCATCCGCAGACATGGCCCGACGACGTCGATCTCACGGGCAAGAAGGTGATCGTGATCGGCTCCGGCGCGACCGCGGCAACACTCGTTCCGAACATCGCGGACAAGTGCGCGCATGTCACGATGCTGCAGCGCTCGCCGACCTATTTCCGGCTCGGTCGCAACGCCATCGAGATTGCGGAGGAGCTGCGCAGGCTTCAAGTCGACGAGGAGTGGATTCATGAGATCGTCCGGCGCAAGATCCTGTTCGAGCAGGATGCATTCACCAAGCTTTGCGTCTCCAAGCCGGAGCAGGTGAAGAAGGAGCTGATCGGTCAAATCAGCGCGGTCCTCGGCCCCGACTACGACGTCGAGACCCATTTCACGCCAAAGTACCGGCCGTGGCGGCAGCGCATCGCCTTCGTGCCGGATGCCGATCTGTTCAAGGGGATTGCCAGCGGCAAGGCCTCGGTCGTTACCGACGAGATCGAGTGCTTCGTCGAGAACGGCATCCAGCTCAAATCCGGCAAGCTGCTCGAAGCCGACGTCATCGTCACCGCGACCGGCTTCAACCTCGCCGCCCTGGGCGACATCGCCTTCGAGATCGACGGCAAGCCGCTCGCCTTCGGCGACACCGTCACCTATCGCGGCATGATGTTCACGGGCGTGCCGAACATGGTCTGGGTGTTCGGCTATTTCCGCGCGAGCTGGACGCTGCGCGTCGACCTGGTCGCCGATTTCGTCTGTCGGCTGCTCAGCCATATGAAGGGCAAGGGCGCAAAGAAGGTCGAGGTGAGATTGCGCCCCGAAGACCACAACATGCCGATCCTGCCCTGGATCGATCCGGAAAACTTCAACCCCGGATACATGATACGCAATATGGACCTGTTGCCGAAGCGCGGCGACAAGCCAGAATGGCAGCACAGTCAGGACTACTGGACCGAGAAGGACGAGATTCCGAAGACGGACCTGGACGATGCGGCGTTTGTGTATGGGTGAGGAGATTGCGAGAGCAACGGCAACGCCACAATCGTAAAGCCGTATAGGCGCGCCGGGCATCGGCGGTCACAGACGCACGTCACACGATCGGCCATGAATGTAAGCGGCCTTCCATCGGGCGTGCCGCGGCTAAGTGGAAGGGTCTGGCTTGGTGGCCAACGAGCGAGCCAGTTGCTCGCGCCGGAGCGTCACGGCAACTCGCCGGGCATTCTGGCCGAGATTAGTCTTAGTCGGAGCAGCCGCGGCGACCTTCCTTCAGGAAGGATAACGAAGAGATCACCGCTTCTGCTGCTCAGGCTTGCGCGGCGGTCGCGGCGCCACGGGCGTTCCCGCCATCTTGCTGGCGGTCTCGCTGACGTCGAGCAGCGAACGGCGGATGTCCTCGAGGTAGCTTGCCGACTTCTTCTTCATGGTGTCGGCCAGCTCGTGCAGTCCCTGTATCTTCTCGAACAGCTCGTCGGCCTTGCCGTCGACGAAGCCGGGCACCACGCCCTCGATCTTCGTGACCGCCTTGTCGAAGCCCGCGAAGGCGCTGTCGACCTTCGCCATGACGGAGTCGATCTCGCCGCCCTTGCCCCTGAGATCGGCGGTGTAGTTCTCGAATGTGCGCAGGCCCTCCTTGATCGCAGGGGCGTTGCTCACGATCGTACGGTCGACGCTGTGCAGGGCATCGACGATGGACTCGGCGTCACTGAGATCGGCGGTCAGTATGGGAATGCCGTCCACGTCCAGGGGCACCGGCGGCGCGGAGGGGGCACCCCCGATCAGCGAGATCGCGGCAACGCCCGTGAGACCCTGGAACTCGATGCCTGCGACGGTGTCCTTGCGGATCGGTGCGGTGTTGTCGAGCATCACCAGCGCCACGATCCTGCCGGGACTGTCCAGCTTGATCGACAGGATCTGGCCCGCAGGCACACCGTCGAAATTGACCGGCCCGCCGCGACGCAGTCCGCTGGCGGAGCCGCCTTCGAACACCACGCGCAACTGGCTGCGACTTTGGATGGTGCGCCATTTCTGCACGCCGAGCAGGCCGCCGAACGCCACGGCGATCGCCGCCAGCGTCGCCGTTCCGATCACGAGATTGCTCGCGCGTGCCATGCAGGGACGATTTTACGGCCAAAGCGGAGAAGTTGGAAGCAGCCCGGATGCACTTTGGCCGCATGTTACGTAGGGCAGGTTAGCGAAGCGTAACCCGCTCCACCTCATCTCAATGCCCGGCCGCGCGCTTTGCCGCAGCGTGTTCAGGACGATCAGGGCATCGACGGCCACGCCCGTCTTGGTGTTAATCAGGAACGGGTTGATGTCGATCGAGGCGATTCGGTCGCCGGCGTCTGCGATCAGGTTGGATAGGCCGACGAGCGCCTTCACTGCGGAGGTCTCGTGCAGCGTCGGCCTGCCGCGATAACCGCGCATCTTGATTCCGGCCTTGGTGCGACCGATCAGGAGCCGCGCCTCGGCCTCGTCCAGCGGCGCGCCGGCGAGTGCGACGTCCTTCATCAGCTCAATGTCGATGCCGCCAGTGCCGAACAGCACGACCGGCCCCATCTCGGCATCGAGCGAGGCGCCGACAACCAGTTCGAGTTCGGCCCTGACCTGCTGCGCGATCAGGATGCCGTCGAGCTTGGGCTTGCCCTTCAGCTTCTTCACCCGAGCCGTGATGTCGGCGAACGCCTTTTTCACCTCGGCGGCACTGTTGAGGTTCAGCACCACGCCACCGATGTCGGATTTGTGCAGGATCTCGGCGCTAACGACTTTAGCGACAACCGGGAAACCGATCTGCTTGGCGATCTTCACGGCTTCTGCCGCCGTCTGCGCAATTGCCTCCTTCGAGATCGGGATGCCGTATGCTTTCAGGAGCTTCTTGGAGGCAACCTCATCGAGCGCGGCGCCGCTCGCCGATTTCAGCATCTTCTCGAGCACGGCACGTGCGGCCGGCTTCGAGCGTGAGACGATGTCCGGCACTTCCTTGCGCAGCTTTGCGTAATCGAGCAGCGACTTGATCGCGGTCACCGCGCGGTCCATGCCCTGCATCACCGCCAGATGCGGCAGCGATTTGCGCAGCGCCTTGGTGAATTCGGTGAAGCCGATCGACATCGCGCTGATATAGATCACGGGCTTTGCGGCCCTGCTCGCCATGTCATTGACGATGCGAAGATTGCGCTCGCGCAGCTCGTGCGGCGCCTTCGGCAGCTCAGCGTCGATGATGACGACGTCGATATCGGGATCGTCGATCATCAGCTTAATCGACCTCATGTAGACGGAGGGATCGACCACGGCGGCAAACCCTGCATCGAGTGGATTGCCGACGATCGAGCCCGGGCCGAGCATCTTTGCCAGCTCCGAGCTGACATGGGGGCTCAGCGGAGCGAAATTCAAGCCCACGGCATAGAAAGCGTCGATCAACATACCGCGCTTGCCGCCGGACAAGGTGACAGCGGCGAGCCGGTCGCCTCTGGGCGCCACGGCGTGGACGAAGCACTCGGTGGTCTCGATCAACTCGTCGAGCCCACCGACCCGAATCACGCCTTCGCGGGTTGCAATGGCATCGAATGTCTCGATCGATCCGGCGAGTGCACCGGTATGCGCCATCGCCGCAGCGCGGCCACCCTCCGACGCGCCGAGCTTGAGCGCGATCACGGGCTTGCTCGCGGCGCGCGCCGCCTTGCAGGCGTCGCGGAACGCCTTGGTATTGCGCACGCCTTCGAGATAGACGACGATCACCTTGATGCTCGGGTCCTCGGCGAAATAGCGCATCAGATCCGGCGTCTCGAGCCCGGCCTCATTGCCGGTCGTCACCATGTAGCCGACGCCGACACCCCGGTCCTCCAGCGCCTGGCGGATCGCCATGACGATGGCGCCGGATTGTCCGGCGATCGCCACCGGCCCCTGCTCCATGGTGACGATACGATCGTCGATATTGGTGAAGAGCTTTTCGCCGGCACTCAAATTGCCGAGACAGTTTGGTCCCGTGACCGCAAGTCCCGTCTCGCGTACGGCTGCTTGCAATTCGGCGGCAAGCTTCTGACTCTCGTCGTCCTGCAACTCGCTGAAGCCTGAGGTGACGATGGTGGCCGAACGCGCGCCGGCCGCGGCGGCATCGCGGATCACCTGCACCGCAGAGCGTGCCGGCACCAGCACCAGGACGTGATCGGGCTGCTCGGGAAGACTGGCAAAGTCCTTGTAACAGGGGACATCCCAGATGGTGTCGCGCCTGGCGTTGACCGGATAGAGCCCGCCCTCGTAGCCGTACTTGACCAGATTGTTCCAGATGCGCTCGGCATAGTTGCCGGGCTTGTCGGTCGCGCCCACCAGCACGATGTTGCGCGGGTGCAGCATGGCATGGATGCCCTTGACCACGTCGCTGGCGTCGGGTGGGGGAGACCATCGACGGAGACAAACCGACGCAGCGGGCACCTGAGCTTCCATGGCGTGACCTCATCTGTTCTTGTTCTTGGTGGCGCGTCACGCTTTTCTATGGCGAGTTCGCCGCAGTGGCAACCATCAGAAAGGTATGCCGTATGACGGAATGGCAATCCGTCGCGGCATCGAACGGCCAACATGTGGTACCACGCTTTGAATGCATTCGCGCGAAAGATAGCGGCCCTTTCGGCCGCTATCTTGCTTGGGCATGTTGAGCTGATGCGGATTAGCCGCCCGTTTCCGCGCTGATGATATCCCCGAACAATTCCCACTGACCAGCCTTGAAGCGGATCATCTTGAGCTGCTCGATCGGCGCGAAATCGTTGGGGCCTGTGTTGACCTTGATACCCGGGATCAGCGTGTCCGGCGCAAAGCCCTTCAGGCTGGCAGCCTGCTTCATCACGTTCTCCCGGGTCAGCTCGTCCCCGCACTGCTTCAGCGTCTGGACCAGGGTCTGCGCGGCGGCGTAGCCGGAGACGTTGGCGCCCGGCATGTACTTGTCGATAAAGGCCATGAACTTCTTCATGCCCTCGTCGTCCTTCCATTGCGGGTCGGACGCGTCCTTCAAATAGGTCGCAGACAGCACGCCTTCCGAAGCATCGAGGCCGGCGGGCTTCATCACCGCGCCGATCGAGATCGACACGTCCGTCATCACATGCATCGGTTTCCATTCAAGCTCGGCGATCTTCTTGATCGCCTGCGCTGCGAATTTCGGCGTGGAGATATTGACGAGGACATTGGCGCCGGTGCCCTTCAGCTTGACGATGTGGGAATCGATCGACGGCTCGGTGGTCTCGTAGCTCTCCTCCGCCACGATCAGCGAAGAGGCTTTCTCGCCGAAGATCTCCTTGATGCCGGCGACGTAGTCTTTGCCGAAATCGTCATTGGCATAGAAGATCGCGACCTTGGCATCTGGCTTCGCCTGCAAGATGTACTTAGCGAAGATCCGGGCCTCGACCCGGTAGCTCGGCTGAAAGCCCATGGTCCAGGGAAAACCCTTCGGGTCGTTCCATTTGCTGGCGCCCGTTGCAAGGAAGAGCTGCGGCACCTTCTTGGCGTTGTGATATTTCTGCACGGCGGTCTGGGTCGGGGTGCCCAGCGCGTTGAAGACCAGGAACACCTCATCGCTCTCGATCAGCTTGCGGACCTGTTCGACGGTCTTGGGCGGCGAGTAGCCGTCATCATAGGAGATCCAGTTGATCTTGCGGCCGTTGATGCCGCCCTGGTCGTTGATCATCTTGAAATAGGCTTCCTCGGTTTTGCCGATGACGCCGTAGGCGGAGGCCGGACCGGAATAGGCTTCGACATTGCCGATCTTGATCTCGGTGTCGCTGGCACCGGTGTCGTATTTCTTTTGCGCGTGGGCGCCATGTAGGGAGAGCAATGTCAGTGCCGCTGCCGCGGCGAACAGAGCGAGTTTCTTGTTTTTCATGAACAATTTCCTTGGGGTTTCTTGTGGGTTGAGCAGGCACTTCGAAAAGAAAAAAGCGCCCGCGAGGGGCGCTTCGGTCAGGCACTGGCGACTTTGTTGTCGACTTCGGAAGCCACCGAAAACTCCTTGCGCAAGGTCGGCTTGTGGATCTTGCCGGTGGCGTTGCGCGGCAGCGCATCGACGAAGCGGATCTGGCGCGGGCATTTGAAGCGCGCGAGGTTGGCCGCGCAATGTGCGAGAACCTCGGCCTCGGTCAGCTTCTGGCCCGGCTTGACCGCAACGATGGCAAGGCCCACTTCGCCCCATTGCGGATCGGGAATCCCGATCACTGCGGCCTCCGCGATGGCGTTGAGCTGATGCAGGACGTTCTCGACCTCGGCCGGATAGACGTTCTCGCCGCCGGAAATGTACATGTCCTTCCAGCGGTCGACGATGTAGTAGAAACCTTCCTCATCGACGCGTGTGGCATCGCCCGTATGCAGCCAGCCGTCCGTAAACGACGTCTTGTTTGCTTCCGGCCTGTTCCAGTAACCGGGCGTGACGTTCGGCCCCTTGACCCAGAGTTCGCCGAGCTCGCCGACATCGGCATCGCTGCCGTCGGGTCGCACGATCCGGACCTCGGTGTGCAGCACCGGCTTGCCAGCGGAGCCGGCCTTGCGCGCAGCATCCTCGCGGTCGAGCACCAGCACGGCCGGCGATGTCTCGGTCATGCCATAGCCCTGCTGAAGCGCGACGCCGCGCGCTTCCCATACTTTCAGCAGCGCCACCGGCATCGGCGCGCCGCCGACACCGCCGACGATCAGCCGGCTGAGATCGGTGGCCGCGAAGGCGGGGTGTTGAGCCATGAACTGGTAGATCGCCGGCACGCCGAAGAAGACGTTGATGCCCTGCGCGGGATCATTGATGAGAGCGAGCGCAGTGCCGGGATCGAAGGCGCGCGTGATCATCACGGTGCCGCCGGCATGCAGCACCGGATTGGTGTAGCAATTGAGACCACCGGTGTGGAACAGCGGCAGCACGGTGAGCAGCACCGAGGACGGTCCGATGCAGGCCGGGCCGCCGAGATTGACGCAATTCCAGAAAGTCATGCCATGGGTGATGGTCGCGCCCTTCGGATGTCCCGTCGTGCCCGACGTGTACATGATGGTCGAGACGTCATCGAGCGTGACTTCTTCGCCGCGGTCGAGCGGTTTGGCGGCGGCGATGCCAGCTTCATAGGACCCGCCGGGGCCGAGCAGCAGGCGGGTCGCGACACCGCAGAGCTTGGCCACGCTCAGCGCCGTCTCGGCCAGGTCGGCGTCGTGGATCATCACCTTCGGCGCGCAGTCGCCCGTGATGAACTGGAGCTCGGGAACGGTGAGGCGGGTATTCAGCGGCACGAAGATGGCGCCGAGCCGCCCGCAGGCGAACTGCACCTCAAGCGTATCGGTGGTGTTCAGCGCCAGCACCGCGACGCGGTCACCGCGCGAGACGTTGAGCGTGTCGCGCAGGAATGAGGCGAGGCGCGAGACACGGGCATCGAGCTGCGAATAGGTGAAGCGGCGCTCACTCGCGAGATCGATGACCGCCACCTTGGCGGGCGTGCGCCGGCCATGATGAGCGATCCAGTCGTAGTAACGAACGGCCAAAAATCCCTCCCTCGGCGCTCTTGCGCCGCTATGTTATTTATTGCCATGCACCAGGCCCGGCGTGGCCTTGCTGGGCCAGCCGGAGTTGTGTGCACCATATTTTTGATCCGGAGTTGGCCTGCGAGGAGCGAAAATCGTCTTGCGTCAAGTTGCTGGCGCTTGAAGAGGACCGGCCCTCTCCGGCCAGCCACTTGGCGCAAGTGAAACCAACAAAGTTCCGGCCATGCTGGCCGAGGCGAATCCGTACGAGGCGAGAGGTGCCATGAAGAGCCCGTTCTACACTGCGGAGCATGACGCCTTTCGCGATGTCATGCGCCGCTTCGTCGAGAAGGAGATCACGCCCTTCGCCCATGAATGGGACGAAGCCGGCGAATTCCCGCGCGCGCTCTATCGCAAGGCGGCCGAGATCGGGCTGTTGGGGCTCGGATTCCCCGAGGAATATGGCGGGATCGCCGCCGACCAGTTCATGAAGATCGTGGCGAGCCAGGAGCTCGCGCAGGCTGGTGCCGGCGGTGTCAGTGCCAGCCTGATGAGCCACACCATCGGCTCGCCGCCGATCGCCCGCGCGGCGCGCCCCGAGATCAGGGCGCGTGTGCTGCCGCAAATCCTCGCTGGCGAGAAGATTTCAGCGCTCGCCATCACCGAGCCGGGCGGCGGCTCCGATGTCGCGAACCTGCGCACCCGGGCGCGGCGCGACGGCGATCACTACGTTGTGAGCGGGGAGAAGACCTTCATCACCTCAGGGATGCGTGCGGATTATCTGACCGTTGCGGTGCGTACCGGTGGCGAGGGCGCCGGCGGCGTCAGCCTGCTGCTGATCGAGGGCAACAGGCCCGGCCTATCGCGCACGAAGCTGCAGAAGATGGGCTGGTGGGCTTCCGACACCGCGACGTTGCATTTCGACGAATGCCGCGTGCCCGCCGAAAATCTGATCGGCGAGGAAGGTCAGGGCTTCAAGATCATCATGCAGAACTTCAACAGCGAACGCATGGGCATGGCCGCGAGCTGCACCGCCTTCGCCCGGGTCTGCCTGGATGAGGCGATTGCCTATGCCAAGGAGCGCAAGACCTTCGGCAAGCCGCTCGCCCAGCATCAGGTGATTCGCCACAAGATCGTCGACATGGCGCAGAAGGTCGCCGCCTCCCAGGCGATGCTGGAGATGCTGGCTTGGCGGCTCGAGCAGGGCGAAAGCCCGGTCGCCGAAATCTGCATGATGAAGAATCAGGCGACGCAAACCATGGCCTTCTGCGCTTCGGAAGCGGTGCAGATTTTCGGCGGCGCCGGCTTCATGCGCGGCATCAAGGCCGAGCGCATCTACCGCGAGGTCAAGGTCAATGCCATTGGCGGCGGCACCGAGGAGATCATGAAGGATCTGGCATCGAGGCAGATGGGGTTGTGATTGAGGCTGTCATTCCGGGGCGCAGAGTGCAGCGAAGCGAGCCCGGATTCCATCGGGCGCCGAATACCAGAGGGGAATGGATTCCGGCCTCATCGCTCCGCGATGTCCCGGAATGACGAAGGGAAAGACATGCTGTTCACTGCCGACCACGACGACATCCGCCGGTCCTTGCAGAAATTCATCGCCAATGAGATCAACCCTCATGTCGATGAATGGGAGAAGGCCGACATCTTTCCGGCGCATGAGCTGTTCAAGAAGATGGGCAGCCTCGGCTTTCTCGGATTGAACAAGCCCGTGGAGTTCGGCGGCTCAGGTCTCGATTACTCCTATGCGCTGATGATGGCAGAGGAGCTCGGGGCCATCACTTGCGGCGGCGTCCCGATGGCGATCGGCGTGCAGACCGACATGGCGACGCCGGCGCTGGCGCGGTTCGGCTCGGACGAGGTGCGGCGCGAGTTTCTGGCGCCGTCGATTTCGGGGGACTATGTCGCCTGCATCGGCGTCTCCGAGCCCGGCGCAGGATCGGACGTCGCCTCGATCAAGACCAATGCACGCTCGGATGGCGATGATTACGTCATCAATGGCGGCAAGATGTGGATTACCAACGGCACGCAAGCCGATTGGATCTGCCTGCTGGCCAATACGGGCGAGGGGCCCGTCCATCGCAACAAGTCGCTGATCTGCGTGCCCATGAAGAGCAAGGGCGTCACAATCGCGCGAAAACTCGACAAAATGGGCATGCGCTCGTCAGACACCGCGCAGATTTTCTTCGACGATGTCCGCGTGCCCAAGCGCAACCGGATCGGTGAGGAGGGCAAAGGCTTCACCTACCAAATGATCCAGTTTCAGGAGGAGCGGCTCTGGGGCGCGGCGGCCTGCCTGAAGGCGCATGAATACATCATCGATCAGACCATCGAATACACTCGCAACCGCAAGGCGTTCGGCAAGTCGATCCTCGACAATCAGGTCGTGCACTTCAAGCTCGCGGAGATGCAGACCGAGGTCGAGCTGCTGCGCGCGTTGATCTATCGGGCCGCCGAGCAGCTGGTCGCCGGCGAGGACGTCACCAGGCTCGCCACGATGGCCAAGCTGAAGGCCGGGCGACTCGGCCGTGAGCTCACCGATGCCTGCTTGCAATATTGGGGCGGAATGGGCTTTACCAACGAGACGCCGGTCAGCCGCGCCTATCGCGACAGCCGTCTGACCTCGATCGGCGGCGGTGCCGACGAGGTCATGCTGATGGTCCTCTGCAAGATGATGGGCACGTTGCCCGGCAGTAAAGGAAATGCGTCATGATCACGCTCTACCACTGCGAGGCCGCGCGCTCGTTCCGCCCGCTCTGGATGCTGGAGGAGATGGGGCTGCCCTATGAATTGAAGATGCTGCCGTTCCCGCCGCGGGTGTTCGCGAAGGATTATCTCGGCGTCAATCCGCTCGGCACGATCCCCTTCCTGATCGACGGCGAGACGCGGATGACCGAATCCTCCGGCATCTGCCACTATCTCGGCATGAAATATGGTCCGACGCCGCTGATGGTCGGCCCCGAAGATTCCGCCTATGGCGCGTTCCTGAATTGGATGTATTTCAGCGATGCCACGCTGACCTTCCCGCAAACGCTGGTGCTCCGATACACCCAGCTCGAGCCGGAGGAGCGCCGCAATCCGCAGGTCGCCGGAGATTATGCGAAATGGTTCCTGGGGCGCTTGCGCGCCGTTGAGGCAGCCACCGCAAATGCCGAAACCTTGTGCGCCGGCCGCTTCACAGCCGCTGACATTGTCATTGGTTATGCGCTCCGCCTTGCCGACAATATTGGGCTGGCCAGGGATTTCGGGCCAAATGTCGCAGCCTATTGGGCGCGCCTGCAGCAACGCGACGGCTTCAAGCGCGTAGTTGCTGCGGAACAGAGGGCAGGCGTCGAGCAGAACGTCGCACCGCGGGTGCGGGCGTAAGCTTCAGCCCGTCATTCCGTGGCGGTGCGCAGCATCGAGCTACGGCGCATCGTTGCGCATCTGACAATCTCGAGGTTCCGGGTTGGTCCTGCGGACGGCCCCGGAATGACCGGCTGTGTCTTTTGACAGCGCTATCCTATCGTGACAGCGCCCAAATTTCCGCTAAGGTGACCTCCGTCCGCAGCGGCCAGAGAGCCGCGCGAGGAGGACCCCAATGGAAGATACAGGTCGCGAATCCGACCATTTGATGCTGATCACGCCGGAACGGGTGTTCTATGCCGGCCTACTCGGCCGCCCCCGCAAGCGGACCCCGGGCTGCTGCCATGTCTATGTCGCGGTGAAGGGCAGCCTGCATCTGACCATCGATGACGTCCACACGTCCGACGAATTGATCGTGACCCTGCCCAACCAGCGGCACACCATCGCCAGCGATTATCGCAGCGTGATCAGCGTGACGTTGGAGCCGGAGAGCATGCCGGATGGCGTGATCGAGGCCTTGGCCGAGCGGCTGCGGGGACCGGACAAGACTGCCTATGCCCGGAAGATCCTCGCCGCCTACGCGCTACTTCGCCAGCGCCGCTACGGCGACATCACCACCGCCGAGTTCGACGAGATGTGTTTTGGCGAGGCGCTGCCGCGCCGCCTGCTCGATCCGCGCGTGATGCGCGCGGTCGCGCGCATCGAGCGCTTCTCCGGCGAGCCGGTCACGGCCGATACTTGCGCAGCCGAAGCGGGATTGTCCGCCTCGCGCTTCCTGCACCTGTTCAAGGAAGAGACCGGCATCTCGTTCCGGTCCTTCCGCGCCTGGAAGCGTGCGCGGCATCTCTTGCACTACGCCAACCAGGACCTCAACCTCGCCCATCTCGCGCAGGACATCGGCTATCCCGATTCCACCCACTTCAGCCACTCGATACGCCGCTTCTACGGCCTGAAGCCGCGCGCGATCTTCGTCGGCTCACGCGATCTTGCGATCTATCGCAGCACCGAGACGGTGCGGATGGCCGAGGCGAGTTAGCACCCCTCTCGTAGGGTGGGAAGGCGCAACGCGCCGTGCCCACCACTGTCCCGGATCGCGATGGAAGAGGTGGGCACGCTTCGTTTTGCCACCCTACGAAGCTCGTCGTTTTCCAGCTTCTCCGCGCAAGAAGCCGCATGCCGCGCGTCACATGATCGCAAGCGTTGAATTCTCAACGTGCGAGACATCCAAGTCATGAGCGTCAAGGCATGAGCGACAAGGCCGTCATCACCTGCGCGCTGAACGGCGTGCTGACCGACCCGAAGCAGCACAACGTGCCTGTGACGCCCGAAGAGATGGCGCGCGAGGCCAAGGCTGCGTTCGACGCCGGCGCGTCCATCATGCACATTCATCTGCGCCAGCAGGCGCCGAACAAGGGCCACTTGCCGTCCTGGGAGGTGAGCGTCAGCAAGGAGATCCAGCAAGCGATTCGCGAGGCCTGCCCCGGCGTGATCATCAACCACACCTCGGGCGTGTCAGGGCCGAACTACTCAGGCGCGCTCGATTGCATTCGTGAGACGAAGCCGGAGATCGCGGCCTGCAACGCCGGCTCGCTGAACTATCTGAAGGTCAAGGCCGACAACAGCTGGGCCTGGCCGCCGATGATGTTCGACAACGCGGTCGAGAAGGTGAAGGACTATCTCGATGTCATGAACGCGGTCGGCACCATCCCCGAGTTCGAATGCTTCGACGTCGGCATCGTCCGCTGCGTCGGCATGTACCACCAGGTTGGCATGTACAAGGGGCCGCTCGAATATAACTTCGTGATGGGCGTCGCCTCAGGCATGCCGTCTGATCCCGAGCTGTTGCCGATCCTGCTCAAGCTGAAGCGGCCCGAAGCGCATTGGCAGGTCACGGCCATCGGCCGCGAGGAGATCTGGCCGCTGCACCAGCGTTGCGCTGAGCTCGGCGGCCATCTACGCACCGGTCTCGAAGACACCTTTTATCTCGCTGACGGCAAGAAGGTGACGTCGAACGGTCAGCTGATCGAAGCCGTCGCTGCCTGTGCCCGGCGTGCCGGCCGCGAGATCGCAAGCCCCGCCGAGGCGCGGAAGATCTTTGGGACGAAGCGCTGAACGTCGGTCCGGGGCGCGCGAAGCGCGAACCATGGTGCCCGATTGCGCATCTGAGAACCTCGAGATTCCGGGTTCGATGCTTCGCATCGCCCCGGAATGACGGAGTAAACTGTGTCCATTCTCGAAAACACCATTTCCCCCGGTAGCGCAGCCTACCACGCCAACCGCCACGGCATGCTTGCGCTGATCGACCGCATGCGCGCGCTGGAAGAGCGTACGCGGGCGGCGTCGGCGGCAGCGAAAGATCGCTTCCACAAGCGCGGCCAGCTTCTGCCGCGCGAGCGCGTGGCGCTGGTACTCGATCCCGGCGCGCCGTTCATCGAGCTGTCGACGCTCGCCGGCTACAGGTTCGACGTGCCGGATCCGGACAAGAGCGTGCCCGGCGGAGGCGTCATTGCCGGGATCGGCTTTGTCTCGGGCGTCCGCTGCATGGTCAGTGCCAACGACGCCGGCATCGATGCCGGTGCGCTGCAACCTTACGGACTCGAGAAGACGCTGCGGGTGCAGGAACTCGCGCTGGAGAACAAGCTGCCTTACGTCCAGCTCGTCGAAAGCGCCGGCGCCAATCTGTTGCGCTACCGCGTCGAGGATTTCGTGCGCGGCGGCAACATCTTTCGCAATCTCGCGCGGCTCTCGGCAGCGGGATTGCCCGTCGTCACCGTGACGCACGGCTCGTCCACCGCCGGCGGTGCCTATCAGACCGGCCTCTCCGACTACATCGTCATGGTCCGCGGTCGCACCCGCGCCTTTCTCGCCGGGCCGCCGCTATTGAAAGCCGCGACGGGCGAGATCGCGACCGAAGAGGAGCTTGGCGGCGCCGAGATGCACACGCAGGTGTCCGGCCTCGGTGACTATCTCGCCGAGGACGATCGCGACGCACTTCGCATCGCACGCGAAATCATGGCGGCGCTGCAATGGGACCGGCCGGGCAAAGCGGCTCTGCAGTTCAAGCCACCGCGCTACGACCAGGACGAGCTCCTCGGCATCATGCCGATGGACCACAAGCGCTCCGTGGACATGAAACAGGTGATCGCGCGCATCGTCGATGATTCCGATTTCACCGAGATGGCGCCGAATTATGGTCCGGCCACGGTCTGCGGCCATGCCCGCATCGAGGGTCAGGCCATCGGCATCATCACCAACAACGGTCCGCTCGATCCCGCCGGCGCCAACAAAGCGACGCATTTCATCCAAGCCTGCTGCCAGACTAGCACGCCGCTGCTCTATCTGAACAACACCACCGGCTACATGGTCGGCAAGGCTTACGAAGAGGCCGGCATGATCAAGCACGGCTCGAAGATGATCCAGGCCGTGACCTCGGCGACGGTGCCGCAGATCACCCTCTATTGTGGCGCCTCGTTCGGCGCCGGTAATTACGGCATGTGCGGCCGCGGTTTCCATCCGCGCTTCTGCTTCTCCTGGCCGAATGCCAAGACCGCCGTGATGGGCGGCGAGCAGGCTGCAGAAACCATGGCGATCGTGACCGAAGCGGCTGCCGCACGCCGCGGCAGACCGGTCGAGAAGGACAAGCTCGAGGCCATGAAGGCTGAGATCATCGGCGTGTTCGACGGTCAGATGGACGTGTTCTCGACCAGCGCGCGCGTCCTCGACGACGGCGTGATCGATCCGCGCGACACCCGCGCGGTGCTCTCCGAAGTGTTGGCCATCTGTGGCGAGGGTGATGCACGCACACCCCAGCGCATGCAATTCTCCGTGGCCCGCCCATGAGGAACGGATCAGTGCAGCACCGGCCGTTCTTCAAGGTCCTGATTGCCAACCGCGGCGAGATCGCGCTGCGCGTGATGCGCAGCGCGCGGCACCTCGGCCTTGGCGTCGTCGCGGTCTATTCGGATGCCGATAGCGACGCCCTCCATGTGCGCCAAGCCGATCAAGCCGTGCGCATCGGCGAGGCGCTGCCGGCGCAATCCTATCTCAACATCCCCGCGATCATCGCCGCCGCCAAGGCGAGCGGCGCGGACGCTGTCCATCCCGGTTACGGCTTCCTCGCCGAGAACGAGGCGTTTGCGCGCGCTTGCAAGGATGCCGACCTCGTCTTCATCGGCCCGTCGCCGCAGGCGATCGAGGCGATGGGCAACAAGGCGGGCGCCAAGGACATCATGAAGAAGGCCGGCGTGCCCGTCGTGCCCGGCTATCAGGGGGCAGACCAGAGCGACGAGGTGATGCTGTCGGAAGCCACAAGGATCGGCTTTCCCGTGATGATCAAGGCGGTCGCCGGCGGCGGCGGACGTGGCATGCGGCTCGTGACCGATGCAGCATCCTTTCCCGATGCGCTGCGCAGCGCGCGATCGGAGGCCAAGGCGGCGTTCGGCGATCCCACGGTCATCCTCGAACGGGCCATCCAGAACCCCCGCCATATCGAAATCCAGGTGTTCGGCGACAGCCACGGCAACGCCATCCATCTCGGCGAGCGCGATTGCTCGGTGCAGCGGCGGCACCAAAAGCTGATAGAGGAGGCGCCGTCGCCCGCCGTGACGCCGGAGCTGCGCGCGAAAATGGGCGAGGTCGCCGTCGCTGCCGTGAAGGCGCTGCGCTACGAGGGCGCCGGCACGTTGGAATTTTTGCTCGATCAAAGCGGCGAGTTCTACTTCATGGAGATGAACACGCGGCTCCAGGTCGAGCATCCCGTGACCGAGGCGATCACCGGGTTCGATCTCGTCGAGCTGCAGCTGCGCGTTGCGCGCGGCGAGCCGTTGCCGGTGAAGCAGCAGGATATCCGCTTCGAAGGCCACGCCATCGAGGTGCGGCTGTGCTCGGAAGATGCCGCACACGATTTCATGCCGCAGTCTGGCCGCATGGCGCGCTGGCAGGTGCCGGAAGGTATCCGCGTCGAGCATGCGCTGCAATCAGGCACGGAGATCCCGCCGTTCTACGATTCCATGATCGCCAAGATGATCAGCCATGGCACGACGCGCGAGGAGGCGAGGGGCCGGTTGATCGTCGCCCTCGAGCAGCTCACGGCATTCGGCGTGACCACCAATCAGGCGTTCCTGATGTCCTGCCTGCGTCATCCTGGCTTTGCCCGGGGCGGGGCCACCACCGCCTTCATCGGCTCGCACCGCGATGAACTGTTTGCGCCACGGACGGCCGCCGCATTTGATACGGCGCTGGCCGGGCTGCTGCTCTACGTCACGAACCCGTGCGCGCCGTCATGGCGAACTGGACGGAGCCTTGCGGCAACGTTTCCGCTGCCGGCAAAAGTCGAGATCTCAGGCCAAACGCATGAGCTCGAAATCACGCGGGAGCGCGACGGGCGCTACGCCGTCGCAACGAATGGTCGGCAAGACCGATTCGAAATCGACCAGCTCGATCCCGACGCCATCCGCTTCCGCCACGACGGCGTGATTGACAGCGCCAAATTCCTGCGCGATGGCGACCGGCTCTACGTCCAGCGCCGCGGCATCCCTCTCGCGGTCGTCGATCTTACCCTGGCCGCGCCGAAGGCTGCCGCGAGCAATGGCGGTGACGGCAAGGTCCGCGCAGCCCTGAATGGCCGCGTCGTCGCCGTCCTCGTCAAGCCGGGCGATCGCGTCACCGCGGATCAGCCGGTGCTTATGCTGGAAGCGATGAAGATGGAGCACGTTCACAAGGCCGGCATCGACGGCGTCGTCGCAGCGATCGATGTCGCCGAGGGCGAGCAGGTGACAACTGGGAAGATCATGGCTGAGATCGGGCCGGGATAGCGGCGGCAAACTAACTTAACGCCCATGGGCCTTCACCGGGACGACGCTAGAGAGGCCGCCCCGTCCCGTCATTGAGCAAGCACGCGACCTGGTGCCCGCCGGCGGCATCCACCAGTGCCGGCCGTTCCACTCTGCACCGCTCCATCGCAAACCGGCAGCGCGTGTGAAACGCGCACCCCGAGGGCGGATTGACCGGGCTCGGCACATCGCCATCGACCAGCGGCGCAAGTTTCTTCGCAAGCGGATTAGGGACCGGCACCGAGGCGAGCAGCGCCTGCGTGTACGGATGGCGCGGATTGCGGAACAGCTCGTCCTTGTCGGCAATCTCGACGATTCGCCCGAGATACATCACTGCGACGCGGTGGCTGATATGCGCGACCACGGCGAGATCGTGCGCGATGAAGAGATAGGAGAAGCCGTGCTGCCGCTGTAGATCGATCAAGAGATTGATCACTTGCGCCTGGATCGAGACGTCGAGCGCGGAGACCGGCTCGTCGCAGACGATCAGCCGCGGCTCCAGTGCCAGCGCTCGCGCGATGCAGATGCGCTGACGCTGGCCGCCGGAGAATTGATGCGGGAAGTTGCGCATCTGGTCTGGCCGCAAGCCGACTTGTTCAAAGAGCTTGGCGACGCGCCCCTCCAGCGCCTTGCCAGTGGCGAGTCTATGCACGGCCAGCGGCTCGCCGACGATGTCGCCCGCGGTCATGCGCGGATTGAGCGAGGCAAAGGGGTCCTGAAACACGATCTGCATCGAGCGGCGGTGCGGCCGCAGCGCCGTCTTCGAGAGATGGGTGATGTCCTCGCCCTCGAGACGAATTTGCCCTGAGGTCGGCTCGACCAGCCGCAGCACGCTCCGCGCCACCGTGGACTTGCCGCAGCCGGATTCGCCGACGAGGCCGAGCGTCTCGCCGGTGCCAAGTGAAAACGACACGCCGTCGACCGCATGAACCGTGCCGACCTGCCGGCGCAGCACGCCGGCGCGGACCGGATAGTGCTTTTTGAGGTCGGTGACTTCGAGCAGCGCTTCGGTCATGCCACCTCCGCCACTTCCGCCGCGCGCCAGCACGCCGCGAGATGGCCGCCGCCCCAGTCCGCCAGCGGCGGATACTCGGCCTCGCAACGCTTGATCGCGAGCGGGCACCGTGGCGCGAAGGCGCAGCCTTTCGGCAGCCGCGCCAGCGACGGCACGGTGCCGGGAATTTCGTTCAGCCGCGGCGGCGCGGCGACGCCGGACGCCGGCACGGCTGGAATCGAAGCCATCAGCCCACGCGTATAGGGGTGCTTTGGCGACGCAAACAGCGCTTCGACGCCGGCTTCCTCGACCTTGCGGCCCGCATACATCACGATCACGCGCTGCGCGGTTTGCGCGACGACGCCGAGATCGTGCGTGATCAGCACCAGCCCGGTGCCGAGCTCCTTCTGAAGGTCGAGAATCAGCGCCAAAATCTGCGCCTGGATGGTGACGTCGAGTGCGGTGGTCGGCTCGTCCGCGATCAGCAGCGCGGGCCGGCACGCCAGCGCCATCGCGATCATCGCGCGCTGGCGCATGCCGCCGGAGAGCTGGTGCGGATATTCCCGTGCGCGCCGCGCCGGCTCGGGGATGCGCACCAGCCGCAGCATCTCGACTGCGATATTCCCGGCCTCCTTGGCCGACAAGTTCCGGTGCAGCCGCACCGCCTCGGCGATCTGGTCGCCGATCCGCATCACCGGATTGAGCGATGTCATCGGCTCCTGGAAGATCATGGAGATGCGGTTGCCCCTCTTGGCACGCATCTCCGCTTCATCCAGCGCTAGCAGATCGGTGCCTTCGAGCGTGACTGAGCCGCCGACAATGCGGCCCGGCGGATCTGGCACCAGCCGCATCAGTGACAGCGCCGTAACGCTCTTGCCGCAACCGGATTCGCCGACGATCGCCAGCGTGTCGCCGCGCCGCACTGTGAATGAGACGTCGTCAACCGCCTTGAAGAGGCCCGAATTGGTGAAGAACACCGTCTTCAGGTTCTTCACGTCGAGCACGACATCGAATTTGTCAGCCATCAGCCGCGCTGCCGGGGATCGAGGATGTCGCGGAGGGCGTCGCCGAACAGATTGGCGCCGAACACCGCGAGGCTGATGGCGATGCCCGGGAAGATCACCAGCCACGGCGCAGTGCGGACATATTCGGCAGCGGATTCCGAGAGCATACGCCCCCACGACGGATAAGGTTCGGGAATGCCGAGGCCGAGGAAGGACAGCGAAGCCTCGGTCAGGATGGTCGAGCCGAGCTGGGCGGTCGCCAGCACGATCAGCGGCGCCAGCGTGTTCGGCAGCACGTGGCGCAGCGCGATCCGCATCTCGCTCATACCGATCGATTTTGCCGCTTCCACGAAGGGCTGTTCGCGCAGTGCCAGCGTGTTGGCGCGGATGACGCGCGCGACCGTCGGGATCAGCGGAATGGCGATGGCGAGGATGACGTTCGGCAGTGACGGACCCAGCGCCGCCGTCATCACCAGCGCCAGCACCAGAAGCGGCAGCGCCTGGAGAACATCGGAGACGCGCTGGAACACGAGATCGACCCAGCCGGAGAGATAGCCGGAGGTAAGGCCAACGATCACGCCGATCGAGCCGCCGAGTGCCGTGGAGCCAAGCCCGACCGCCAGCGATATCCGCGCGCCGTGGATGATGCGGCTGAACACGTCGCGGCCGAAGGAATCGGTGCCCATCCAGTGCGCAAGGCTCGGGCGCGCCAGCGCTCGGGCGGAATCGACGGTCAGCGGATCGTAGCGCGCGATGAAATCGGCGAAGATCGCAGTCAACACGAACACCGTCATGATGACGAGCCCCGCCGCGCCCAACACGTGCCGCTGCGTCATGAACAGCACGCGCCGCCAGCCACCGGTCGCATGTGCGCCGGCGCGCCTTAATTCGAGATCATAGTCGATCGCGGTCAAGCTGATCTCCTAGTCCGTATACCTGATCCGCGGGTCGAACACCGCGTAAAGCATGTCGACGGTGAAATTCGCGAACACGACCACGACCGCAATGAACATCACGAGGTTCTGCACGATCGGGTAATCGCGCCAGCGGATCGCCTCGACCAGGAAGCGGGCGACGCCGGGGATGTTGAACACGGTTTCGGTGACGATCAGGCCGCCGATCAGGAACGCGGCCTCGATGCCGATCACGGTGATGACGGGCAGGATCGCGTTCTTCAGCGCGTGGTGATAGTTCACGGCAGCATCGGATGCGCCCTTGGCGCGGGCGGTGCGGATATAATCCTGCCGCAGCACCTCCAGCATCGAGGAGCGGGTGATGCGCATGGTCAGCGCGGCGCTGCGGAAGCCGACGGCGGCCGCGGGCACGGCATAGGTGGCAAACGCTTCGAGCCAGGTCTGCGGATTTGGATTGAAGATCGGCATCTGCCCGAACATCGCCACCGACGCGGTCAGGATCAAAAGGCCAAGCCAGAACGAGGGCAGCGACAATCCGCTGAGGCTGACGACACGCAGGGCATAGTCGAGTTTTGTGCCCTGCTTCACGGCGCTGATGACGCCGAGCGGGATGCCGATGGACGCCGAGAACAACAGCGCAAGGCCGGCAAGCCGCGCCGTGATAGGAATCCGCGGCAGGATCTCCTGCAGCGCCGGCTTCTCCGAGACGTAGGAATAACCAAAGTCGCCGCGCAGAAGACCGCCGATCCAGTGCCAATATTGCACGATCAGCGGTTGGTCGATGCCGAGCTCCTTCTCCAGATTGGCCTTGTCGGCGGGATCGACGTAGCCGGCCGCGGCGAACAGAATGTCGACGATGTTGCCGGGGACGATGCGCAGCAGGAAGAAGATGACGATCGAGATCCCGAACAGGGTCACGAGCATCAGGAAAAGGCGCCGCACCAGATAGGCAAACATGCACCGCCTCCTGTCGAACCCGTCAGCCGCCCGCGCTACTTGTCGATCCAGACGTCCTCGTAGCGAAAGCCGTTATAGGAGCTGTTCGACATGATCGTGATCCCCTTGACATAGGGCTGCCAGCAGGTGCCGGCCCGCGCATGGAAGATGATCGGCCGGGCGACGTCCTCCTGCAGCTTCTTGTCGATGTCCCAGACCAGTTGCTTGCGCTTGCCTATTTCGATCTCTTGAGACTGCACGTCGAACAGCTTCTCGATCTCCTTGTTGCAGTAATTGGTGTAGTTCCGCTCCGAACCACAGGAGTAGTTTTCGTAGAAAGACTGATCGGGATCGTCGACGGAATTGCCGGTCAAGTTCAGGCCGAGCATGTAATCCTTGCGTGCAACCTTCGGGAACCAGTTCGCCGTCTCCACGACGTCGAGCTCGCCGTCGATATAGATGCTCTTGAGCTGGTCGATCAGGATCACCGCGGGATCGCGATATTCCGCGAGATTGCGTGTCGAGACCTTCACCGCGAGGTGCTTGTCGGGGCCGTAGCCCGCCTTCTGCATCAACTTCTTGGCCTCCTCCCGGCTCGCGTTCACGTTCGGGCCATAGCCTGGAATGGTCTCCAGCTTGTCCTTGGGCATGCCCCAGATGCCCTGCGGCGGCGGGAGCATGGTGCCGCCGATATCGGCCTGGCCTTCGAACAGGATGTCGACGAAGGCTTTGCGGTCGAGCGCCATCGCCATCGCCCGGCGAATATCGATGTTGTCGAATGGCGGGGACGCCGAATTGACGATGATGTTGGTCGCAACGTTGGTCGGCTCGACGGCGCAGATCGCGTTCGGCGCCTGCGACTTGATGTCTTTGAGGAGCGGGATGGTAATGTGCGTCGGGAAGGTCATGTCGAACTTGCCGGCGACGAAGGCGAGGATGGCAGTCGAGCGGTTGGTGATGATCGTGTACTCGATGCCGTCGAGATAGGGCAGGCCCTTCTTCCAGTAGTCAGGGTTTCGCGTCAGCTTGATCGATTCATTGGCCTTGAACTCGACGAATTTGAACGGGCCGGTTCCGACCGGATGGGTGCGCATGTCGGCCGGCGAGACTTGACAGGGATAGATCGGCGTATAACCGGATGCGAGCATCGCCAGCAGCGACGGCTGTGGCCGCTTGAGGTCGAATGAGACCTCGAAATCGCCGTTCGGCGTGACGTCGTTGACCTCGTTGTACCAGGCCTTGCGCGGATTCTGCCGCAGCTTCTGCTGCGACTTGCCCATCAGGAGATCGAAGGTGCATTTGACGTCGGCCGACGTGAACGGCTTGCCGTCGTGCCACTTCACGCCCTGACGCAGCTTGAACGTCAGCTTTTTGTTGTCGCCGCTCCAGGACCAGCTCTCGGCGAGCTCTGGCCTGATGGTTTCAGGGCTGTTCTGCGCGATGTGCTGATCATAGATGACCAGATTGTTGAATACCCCCATGAACGGCACGTTGATCGAATAGGTCGCGCCCTCGAGGATGGACGCATTGGCCGGGCTATCGCGATGATACATCCGCAGAATACCGCCCTGCTTGGGCTCGCCGGCAAGCGCAATGGTCGAAAACGCCAGCAAAGATAGCGCCGCCGTCGCGGCGAGCGCCCGCACGGTCCGCATCCTCGTCCTCCCTGGACATCGGCCTTTGGCCTTTTGGCCTGTTTGAGGGGACGATAACGATGGGCGTGAAGAGAGGCAACCGGCAAGGCCGTCCACGCTCTCGACAATTCGGATGACGGATGCCGCGGCGCTGTTCTCTCATGAAGTCAGAGTGCAGTGCGAAGGGACGGTTCCTTTACCCTGGGGCAGCCAACAACCGCCGGTGTTGTCCCGGACAAGCGCGCCGAAGCGCGCGCCGGGTTTGCGACCTCGTCGCGCCCTGGGACAACAACGGAGTTTGTGGCTGCGCCTCACACGATACGCGACGCCTTGTTCCCCCAGTACCTATCCCGCAGCAGCCGCTTGTAGAGTTTCCCCGTCGGCAGCCGCGGCAATTCCTTTTCGAAATCGACCGAGCGCGGCACCTTCTGCCGCGATAGCGATTTTGCGCAGAACGCGATCAGCTCTTCCGCGAGCGCCGGGCCCGGCACCACGCCCGGCATCGGCTGCACCACCGCCTTCACCTCTTCGCCGAGATCGGCATTGGGCACGCCGAACACCGCGGCGTCGGCGACTTTCGGATGGGTGATCAGCAGATTCTCGCATTCCTGCGGGTAGATGTTCACGCCACCGGAGATGATCATGAAAGTCGCGCGATCGGTGAGGTAGAGGAAGCGGTCCTTGTCGACATAGCCAACGTCGCCGACCGTGCTCATGCTGCCGTCGGCAGAGCGCGCCTCCCGGGTCTTTTCGGGATCGTTGAAATATTCGAACGGCGAGGCCGTCTTGAACCAGATCTGCCCAGGCGTGCCGGTCGGGCACTCCCTCATGTTCTCGTCGAGAATGTGGAGGTCGCCGAGCAGCACCTTGCCAACCGTGCCGCGATGGGCGAGCCACTCCTCGCTGTTGCAGGCGGTGAAGCCGAGTCCTTCGGTGGCGCCGTAATATTCGTGGATAATCGGTCCCCACCATTTGATCATGTCGTCCTTGACCAGGGCCGGGCAGGGCGCCGCGGCATGGATCGCGATCTCCAGCGAGGATAGGTCATAGCGGGTGCGTACTTCCTCCGGCAGTTTCAGCATGCGCGAGAACATCGTCGGCACCAGCTGGGTGTGGGTGATGCCCCATCGTTCGACGAGCTGGAGGTAACGTTCCGGATCGAAACTCTCCATGATGACGACGGTCCCGCCCATGCGGATCGTGAGGTTCACGGCAGCTTGCGGCGCGGAGTGATACAGCGGTGCCGGCGATAGATAGACCATGCCCTCGCGGTAGTGCCAAAGTTTCGCCAGGAAATCGAATAGCGGCAGATTGTGCTTTGGCGGCTCCTCCGGCAGCGGTCGCAGGATGCCCTTGGGCCGTCCGGTCGTGCCCGACGAATACAGCATGGCGGTGCCGAGCCGCTCATCCGCGATCGGCGTTGTCGGCAGACCGGCGGTCACGTCGGCGAGGCCGACGATGCGCTCGCTCTCGCCAGGACCGTCGGCGACGACGCAGAGCCTGACGTCGGGGCAAGCCTGTATGGCTTCGCGCGCGATGTCGAGCTTCGCCATTGACGTGATCAGGATCTTGGACTGGCTGTTGACGAGGAGATAGGCGAGCTCGCCCGGCGTCAGGAAGGAGTTGATGCAGGTGTAGTAGAGGCCAGAGCGCTCGCCCGCGGCGCAGGCTTCGAGATAGCGCGAATTGTTCTCCATGAAGATCGAATAATGATCGAGCCGCTTCAGGCCGTGCCTACGAAACAGATGCGCGAGGCGGTTACTGCGCGCCTCCAGCTCGCGATAGGTGACAGTCTCGTCCGTCGCCGCCATGATGAAGGCAGGCTGAAGCGGGCGTAGGCGGGCATGCTGACCTGGATACATCAGTCCTCCGGCTTTGGATCATGCGGCAAGAAGCAGGATTTCGCGCACTTGCGCGGGGCTATCGATCTTGCGTGGATTGCGCGGGATCCAGTTCGTGCGCATCGCCTGTTCGGCGATGGCGTCGAAATGTTCCGGCGATACGCCCACCTCGGCGAGGCTGCGGGGCATGCCGAGCGAGCGGATGAAGGCATCGAGCACGTCGGCGGCATTTTGGCCGGGGAAGCCCATGGCGGCCGCGACGATCATCTGGCGCTCGGCATTGTCGGGCGCATTCCAGCGCATCACCGCCGGCAGCATCACGCAGGAGGTGTGGCCGTGCGGCACGTCGAAGGCTGCGCCCAGGACGTAACCGATGCCGTGGCTCGCGCCCATGGGAACGCCGGCCGAAAGCGCGCCCATCGACAGCCAGGTGCCGATCTGCGCATCCATCCGCGCGTCGAGATCGGCGGGATCGGCCTTTACCCGCGGCAGCGCATCGGCGAGCATGGCGAGCCCCTTCACCGATTGCGCATCGGCGTAAGGGTGCGTTTCGCGCGAGCAGATCGCCTCAACGCAATGGTCGACGGCGCGAATGCCGGTGGACAGAAACAGCCATTCCGGCGTGTGCACGGTGATAGCGGGATCGAGGATGGTTGCGCGCGGCACCGTGAGCGGATGCCGCAACATCTGTTTCACATGCGTGCTGCGGTCGGTCACGCCCGCGATGGCGCTGAACTCGCCGCCGGCAATCGTGGTCGGCACGCTGATCTGCCGTACGCTCGGGGCGGTCAGCTCGGGCGCAATGCCCTTGTGGACGCGGATGCGCTCGATGCCGCCGATATCATCGATGCCGTTGGCGAGGCAAAGCTGCACCGCCTTGGCGCCGTCGGTGATGGAGCCGCCGCCGACGGTGACGATCAGATCCGCGTTCACCTCGCGCGCCGCATGGGTGGCTGCGATCACAGCCTCGCGCGGCGTATGCGCCGGCATGGCCTCGAACAGGCCGGCGCAGCGCTCGCCGAGCGCCTGCCTAATCTTTTTGATTTCATCGGTCTGCCGGTTGAGCGTGCCCGAGACCATCAGGAAGGCGCGGCGCGTGCCCAGCCGGTCCATCTGCGCGACGATGGCTTCGGCCGCAGGATGACCGAACACGACCTCCTCGATCGCGCCGTAAACGACACGTCCCTGGTGCACGCCTGCCCTCCCTGGACAATTCGTCTTAGTTTTATGAGCATAATCTAGCCGAGCCGCTGGCGTCCGTCATGCGCGAAGACGCTGGCCGCTTGTCGCCGTCCAAGGGGAGGGTGGCGAGCATCGCTTTTCGTCACCCATTCGCACTGCGCGTGTGCGACCGTCTCGGTCTCTGTCAACCCACCATCCGGTCAGGGCCTCTTCCCCAGCCTTGCGTCCGCCGTCGTCTTGAAGAGTTCATCATCGCAACACATCTTGTGTCGCCCGCGGGTAGACGAGTACCCTGTCCTGCGGCTTTGATGCGAGGACCTGGGATGAGCGGACCGGACGGAAGCGAGCAGTTTGTCAAAAAGCACGATTTCGTTCAGCGCAGCGCAATCGCCGGGCTTCTCGCTGCGGCGTTCGCCCTTTCCGGCTGCGACAAGCCGGCGTCACAGGCCGCTGCCCCGCCGCCGGCGCCGGTGACAGTCGCTCAGCCGGTCAAGCGCACCGTCACCGATTGGGATGAGTTCACCGGTCGTTTCGAGGCGGTCGAGGAGGTGCAGGTGCGCCCCCGCGTCGGCGGCTTCGTCAACTCGGTCGAGTTCCAGGACGGCGCCATCGTGCGTCAGGGCGATCTGCTCTACGTGATCGATCCCCGTCCGTTCGAGGCGGTGGCCACGCAGGCGGAGGGGCAGCTGTCGGATGCGCGCGCCAGGGTGGAGCTTGCCAAGCGCGAGCTCGACCGTGGCCTCAATCTGGTGCAGACCAATGCGGTCTCGGAGCAGGTGGTCGATCAGCGTCGCCAAGCCCTGCAGGCCGCGCATGCGGCCGAGATGCAGGCCGAAGGCGCGCTGAAGGCCGCCAAGCTCAACATCGAGTTCACGCATGTGACGGCGCCGCTGACCGGTCGCGTCAGCCGCCATCTCGTCAGTCCCGGCAACCTCGTGCAGGGCAGCGACAACGGCGCTTCGACGCTGCTGACCTCGATCGTCACGCTGGATCCGATCTACATCTATTTCGACATGGATGAGGCGACCTTCATCAAATACAGCAAATTATGGTTCGAGGGGCGGCGCCCAAGCTCGCGCGACACTGCGAACCCGGTGCAGGTGACGCTGGCCGGTGAAACCAAGCCGTCGCATGAGGGCACCGTCAACTTCCTCGACAACCGCCTCGACGTCTCGACCGGTACGCTGCGCAGCCGCGCCGTGGTCAAGAACACCGACCTGTCGATCCTGCCCGGCCAGTTCGGGCGCGTCCGCCTGATTGGCAGTGCGCCCTATGATGCGCTGCTGATTCCGGACGTCGCTGTCGCAACCGACCAGTCCCGCAAGATCGTGTTCGTGGTGAAGCCCGATGACACGGTCGAGGCGCGTCCGGTGGTGCTCGGGCCGCTCGATGACGGCCTGCGCGTGATCCGCGAGGGGCTGAGGGCGGAGGATCGCGTCATCGTCAACGGCATCCAGCGCGCCCGGGTCGGCGCCAAGGTCGCCCCGCAGACGGCGCAAGCGCCGGCCGGTGGCAAGTCATGAATCTTGGCCGCCTCTCCATCAACCAGCCCATCCTGGCGATGGTGCTGTCGATCGTGCTGCTGATCGTCGGCGCGATCGCCTACACCACGTTGCCGGTCTCCGAATATCCGCAGGTGGTGCCGCCGACCGTGGTGGTCACCACGCAATATCCCGGCGCCTCCGCGCAAACCGTGTCCGACACGGTCGCAGCTCCCATCGAGCAGGAGATCAACGGCGTCGAGGACATGCTGTATCTCTACAGCCAGGCGACCTCGAACGGCCAGCTCACCATCACCGTCACCTTCAAGCTCGGCACCGATCTCGACAAGGCCCAGGTGCTGGTGCAGAACCGCGTCGCCATCGCGCAGCCGCGTCTGCCGGAGGAGGTCCAGCGCAACGGCGTCACCACGCGCAAGAACTCGCCCGACATCCTGATGGTCGTGTTCATGCTGTCGCCGGACGACACGTTCGACCAGCTCTACATCTCCAACTATGCCTTGCTCCAGGTCCGCGACCAGCTGCTGCGCCTCGACGGCGTCGGCGACATCCAGATCTTTGGCGCACGCGACTATTCGATGCGATTGTGGCTCGATCCCGACCGGATCGCCAATCTCGGCCTGACCTCGGCCGAGGTGCTGGCGGCGATCCGCGCCCAGAACGTTCAGATCGCCGGCGGCCAGATCGCCGAGCCGCCGATCGCCGACCGCGCTTTCCAGCCGAACCTCACCTTCACGGGGCGCCTGAAGGATCAGAAGCAGTTCGAGGACATCCTGATCAAGGCCGGCCCCGATGGCCGGATTGTCCGCCTGCGCGACGTCGCCCGCATCGAGCTGGGTGCCTTGTCCTACACCACCAACAGCTTCCTGCTGCGCAAATCCGCGGTCGCCATGCTGGTGACGCAGCGGCCCGGATCCAACGCGCTCGCGACGGCGAAAAACATTTCCGACACGATGACGAAGCTCAAGGAGAGCTTTCCGAGAGGTCTCGACTACAATATCGGCTACAACCCGACCGAGTTCATCGCGCAGTCCGTCCACGAGCTGATCAAGACCATCTACGAGGCGATGCTGCTCGTGGTCGTCGTGGTGCTGGTGTTCCTGCAAGGATGGCGGCCCGCGATCATTCCGATCATTGCTATTCCGGTGTCGCTGGTCGGCACTTTCGCGGTGATGGCGGCGCTGGGCTTCTCCATCAATAATCTCACGCTGTTCGGTCTCGTGCTCGCCGTCGGCATCGTGGTCGACGACGCCATCGTCGTGGTCGAGAATGTCGAGCGGCATCTCGAGCACGGCATGAGTCGGCGCGACGCCGCGCTGAAGACGATGGAAGAGGTCGGCGGCGCGCTGGTGTCGATCGCGCTGGTGCTTTGCGCGGTGTTCGTCCCGACCGCGTTCCTGGGCGGCATTTCTGGGCAATTTTTCCAGCAATTCGCCGTCACCATCGCGGTCGCGACCGCGATCTCCTGCTTCTGCTCGCTGACGCTATCGCCGGCGCTGGCTTCGCAGATCCTGGTGCCGCACGAGGAGAAGCGGCCGCCGGCCGCCTGGAACGTCATCGCGCGCGGCTGGAATGCTTTCACTGGCGTGTTCAACCGGGTGTTCGACCGGCTGGCGCACGGCTATGCGGGTCTTGCCAATTTCGTGATCCGGCATTCGGTCGTGATGCTTCTGGCGTACGTGGTGTTGATCGGCAGCGCCGGCTGGCTGATCGTGACGACGCCGCAGGGCTTCATTCCCGCGCAGGATCGCGGCTACGTCATCATATCCGTGCAATTGCCGGGCGCGGCGTCGCTGGCGCGCACCACGGAGGTCGTGCGTGAGATCGAGCGGATCTCGCTGGATACGCCGGGCATCGTCCGTGTTGCGGCATTCGCCGGCTTCTCCGGCGCCACGCGCACGCAGGCCGGCAACGCGGCGGCGCTCTTTCCGGTTTTCGATGAGCCCGAGGTGCGACTGAAAAAGGGGCTGTCCGCGAACGCCATCACGGCCGAGCTGCGCAAGCGCCTCACCGCAATTCAGGGTGCCTTCATTATCGTGATTCCGCCCCCGGCCGTGCCCGGCATCGGCACCGGCGGCGGTTTCACGATCCGCGTCCAGGATCGCCAGGGCCGCGGGCCCGAAATGCTCGCCGCTGCGACCGACGAGCTGGTCGCCGCCGCGCGCAAGGCACCCAGTCTCACCTCGGTGTTCTCGCCGTTCACGGCCAACACGCCGCAGCTCTTCGTGGACATCGACCGCACCAAGGCGCAGAAGCTCGGCGTTCCCATTTCCAACATCAACGACACGATCCAGTCCTATTTCGGCTCCACCTATGTCAACGACTTCAACCTGTTCGGCCGCACCTACCACGTCACCGCGCAGGCCGATTTCCCGTACCGCAAGGAGCCGAGCGACCTCGCGCGGCTGCGCACGCGCAACGCCTCCGGCGACATGGTGATGCTCGGCAGCGTCGTCGAGTTCAAGGATGTCTCGGGTCCCGATCGCGTCGCGCGCTATAATCTTTACGCAGCGTCCGAATTGCAGGGCGAGCCGGCGCCGGGCACCAGCTCGACCACCGCGCTCAACACCATCAAGCAGCTCGCCAACGATACCTTGCCGAGCGGCTTCACCTTCGAATGGACGGATCTGTCGTATCAGCAGGTCACAGGCGGCAATGCCGGCCTTTACGTGTTCCCGATCTGCGTGCTGTTCGTCTATCTCGTGCTCGCCGCGCAATATGGCAGCTGGACCTTGCCGTTTGCAGTGATCTTGATCGTGCCGATGTGCCTGCTCGCTGCCACCATCGGTGTGCGCATCATGGGCCAGGACGTCAACATCCTCACCCAGATCGGCTTCGTCGTGCTGGTGGGACTCGCAGCAAAGAACGCGATCCTGATCGTCGAGTTCGCGCGCGACATCGAGCTCGAGGGCAAGCCTCGGCTCGAGGCCGTCATCGAAGCCTGCCGCCTGCGCCTGCGCCCGATCCTGATGACCTCCTTCGCCTTCATCCTCGGCGTGCTGCCGCTGGTGATCTCGAGCGGCTCCGGCTCGGAGATGCGGCAGGCCGTCGGCGTTGCCGTGTTCTTCGGCATGATCGGCGTCACCCTGTTCGGCCTTCTGTTCACGCCGATCTTCTATGTGGTGGTGAGGAACCTGGCGGAGGGGCGGCGGGATAAGAAGCCAGGGGCCCCTGCGTAAGTCAGTGTCGCCACCGGCGTATCCACATCCGCGCCGTCGTCCCGGACAAGCCTAAGCGCAGATCCGGGACTCACCCCCAGTGACGCGCGCTGGCCCAAGGCGCGCTTGGTCCGGTGACGAAGCGGAGAATATAGCGCCCACCTCGATACTAACGGCCTACGCCGAAATGGATGGGCACGCGCGGGGTTCTTCACTACTATCCGCGCGATTTCACAACAGAAGACTGCTGGGAGTTAACATATGAAATCAGCATTTTTGGCCGCAGCGGCCTCGGCCGTATTGCTGGCGTCGCCGGCCGCCGCGCAGGGCGTCAAGATCGGCATCCTCAACGATCAGTCCGGCGTCTATGCCGATTACGGCGGCAAATGGTCGGTCGAAGCCGCGAAGATGGCGATCGAGGACTTTGGCGGCGAGGTGCTCGGCCAGAAGATCGAGCTCATCACGGCCGACCACCAGAACAAGCCGGATCTCGCCAGCTCGATCGCGCGGCGCTGGTATGACGTCGAGAATGTCGACATGATCACGGAGCTGACCACCTCCTCGGTCGCACTCGCGATCCACGAGCTCTCCAAGGAAAAGAAGAAGATCGACATCGTCGTCGGCGCCGCGACCTCGCGGCTGACCGGCGATGCCTGCCAGCCCTACGGCTTCCACTGGGCCTACGACACCCGCGCGCTCGCCGTCGGCACCGGCGGTGCGCTGACCAAGGCCGGCGGCGACACCTGGTTCTTCCTCACTGCCGACTACGCCTTCGGCTACGCGCTGGAGAAGGACACCAGCGAGATCGTCACCGCCAATGGCGGCAAGGTAGTCGGCTCGGTGCGCGTGCCGCTCAATTCCTCTGACTTCTCGTCCTTCCTGCTGCAGGCGCAGAGCTCCAAGGCGAAGATCGTCGGCCTCGCCAATGCCGGTCTTGACACCACCAACTCGATCAAGCAGGCGTCCGAGTTCGGCATCGTCTCCGGTGGCCAGAAGCTCGCAGGCCTTCTGATGACGCTCGCCGAGGTGAACGGCCTCGGCCTGCAGGCCGCGCAGGGCCTGGTGCTGACCGAAGGCTATTACTGGGATCTCAACGACAAGACGCGCCATCTCGGGGAACGCTTCTTCAAGCGGACGGGGCGGATGCCGAGCATGATCCACGCTGGCACCTATTCGGCGACGCTGAGCTATCTCAAGGCGGTCAAGGCCGCCGGCACCAAGGATCCGGACGCGGTTGCCAAGAAGCTGAAGGAGCTGCCGGTCGACGACGACTTCGCGCAAGGTGGCAAGGTGCTCGAGAACGGCCGCATGGTCCACGACATGTACCTGTTCGAGGTCAAGAAGCCCTCGGAATCGAAGAAGCCCTGGGATTATTACAAGCTGCTCGCTACCGTTCCCGGCGACAAAGCGTTCTTCGCCGCCAAGGAAAGTGGCTGTCCGCTGACGAAGTGACGCGCAGCGTCATTCCGGGGCGATGCGAAGCATCGAACTATGGTGCGCAATTGCGCACCTGAGAATCTCGAGATTCCGGGTTCGGCGCCAATGCGCCGCCCCGGAATGACGGCGGAATTTGGAGCCGCAGATGGGCCCTCACACCAGCCGCAACGCCACCGCCCCTAACGCCCCCGCCCACAGCGCCACGGCGGCGAGGCTCTGGATCGCGAAACCCAGGCTGCGCTTTGCCGCCGCCTGGGAATAGCCGACGAAATAGAGGATGCGGCCGATGATCCAGACCACGCCGATGCTGGCTGCGATGGCGTCGCTGATATAGATGGCGAACAGCCAGAGCGCCGGCAGGAAGATCGGCATCCATTCCAGCGTGTTCATCTGGATGCGAAAGGCGCGCTCGAAATCCGGATGGCCGGACATCGCCGGCACCTTGACGCCGGTCTTGGTGCGCGAGCGCGAGACGTTGACGGCGGTGAAAAAGTAAAATGCGATCGCCAGCAGCGTGACGAGGGCGGTGAGATGATGCATCGTTATTTCCTTCGACGAGATCGCGCTTCAATAGCCCGTCAGCTCGAGATAGCCAACGCCATCATGCGTGCCGGCAAAGCTGATCGGCCCTTCCCAGTAGGAGAAGCCGGTCCCCATCCAGGCCCCTGGATTGAGCGGCTTGCACAGGATCGAGAACGATTGCGAGGGGATTGCGATCTGCCACTCCACCGGCAGCTTGCGTCCCGCAACATCCGCGGTCGCCTTCGGCATCATCTGGATGTCGCGACCTGCAATCATCCGCGTCTCGCCGGCGGCGCTGATCCAGTTGCCGAACGGATAGTTTTGGCCGTCCTTCTGCCGCAGCCGGTATAGCATCAGCTTGTCGCCGGATCCGAGATGCAGCGACAGCCAGTCCCAACCGGTCTGATCGGCATCCAGCGGCTGGCTGCTCCATTCGCGGTCCATCCAGGCCTGGCCCATCACCTCGGCCGGCTTATCGTCGATCGTGATGCTGCCGCGTGCGCGATAGAACGGCTGGCTGTAATAGTAAGATGCCTGCCCGCGCTCCGACTTGCGGCTGTAGCCGCGGTCGCCCTGCAATACCATCGGACGATCGGCCTCCAGCGTCAGTGTATAGCTGAAATCGGTCGCCGAGGCTTTGAGCGTCAGCGGCGCCAGCGTGCGATCGTCGGTGCGCTCAAGACCCTTCATTTCCCAATCGTCGATCCAGGCATCGAACGGCTTGGCCGTGACGCCGGCCTGCCCCACACCGCCGCGTGAAAACGTCTCGCTAAAGCGGTGGGTGTCGGCGCGCGTCACCGCCGCATGTCCCATCCATATCTGCTGATTGGCCCAGCCCTCGCGTTGCGGGCCTGGCTGCGCCGCCTGGCGGAACAGGGTCCATTGTAGGCCGCAAGCAGCGCCATTGGCATCGACGAGGTTGGCCGTGAGATACCACCACTCGATACGAAACTCCGGATGCGGCCCGTGATCGCCCGGAAAGGTGAAGACCTTGCCCGCCGTTACTTTGGCAAAGCCGTCCGCGGTTTCGCCGAGTCCGGCATAGCCCTGCGCCCCTGCGCGAGGTGTGAGTGCCAGCGCAGCAAAGCTGCCGACGACCGCGCGTCGTGAGATTTTCTCAGCGCTCATTGGCGAACACCTTGACGAGATTTGCCGGCTGCATGCGCGCCAGCCGTAGCATCGGCAGCAATGCGGCAAGCAGCGAGGCGAGCAGCGCGACCGCGACCAACTCGACCAATTGCAGCGGAAACACATGGAACGGCAGCCGCCAGCCGAATGCCTTCACATTGACGATCGCGATCAGGCACCACGCCACCAAGAGGCCGAGCGGCACGGCCAAGAGCGATGTGAACAGCGCCACCGATAGCGTCTTGGCCAGCTCGATCGCGGCAAGGCGCGGCCGGGTGAGGCCCATCGCCCACAGCGGCGCAAGCTGCGGCAGGCGTGAGTTGGCCAACGTCAGCAGGCTTGTGAGCAGCGCGATGCCGGCGACGCCAAGCGTAAAGGCATTCAGCGCGGACGTGACCGCAAAGGTGCGGTTGAAGATGCGGATCGATTCTGCTTTCACCGTCGCCTGGTCGGCGACGCTGCGATCGTCGAGCGCAAATTGCTTCTGCAACGCTGAGATCAGGCCGGGGATATCGTTCTTGTTGACGATCAGGCCGATCCGCGTCTGCGGCGTCTGTGGAAATTGCCGGATCAGCGCCGCGACATTGACCGCGAGCTGCCCCTTGGGATTGCCGTAATCAGCATAGATGCCGACAATGTCGAGCTCCCAGGTCCCGCCCGGCGCCGGCACCTCGACGACGTCGCCGACGCGGATGTTCAGCCGGCGGCTCAACTGCTCGCTGATGAAGGCAGCATTGCCGGGCACGAGCCGGGTCCAGGCGCGCGGCGCGGCTTCCAGCAGCGGCCAACGTTCGCGATAGAGCGCGTGGTCGGGAAGGCCGAGCAATTCCACCGGCTGGCCCTGAACTTGCGCCTCCGCGCGTGCGCCCGAGAGGATCGCCTGGACATCGCTGCGCTCGCGCAGCCAGTTCCGGATCGCAACACCTTGCGTGTTGTCGGACGCGCTGATGTAGACGTCGGCCGCCAGCCGTCCATTGAGCCAGCCGATGAAGGTGCGGCTGAAGGTCTCCACCATCGTGGACACCCCGACATTGACGGCGAGTGCAAGCAGCAGCGCCATCAGCGCCAGCGACAATCCGGAGAGTTGCTGCCGGCTGTCGGCCCAGAACCACAGCGCCAGCGGCCCTTTCGCCCAACGCTGGCCAACGAGCAGGATGAGTTCGAGAAATGCCGGAAGGATCAGGGCCGCACCGAACATCAGCGCGGCCAGCACGCCGAAGCCTGCGACCAGCGATTGCCCATAGTGAAGCAGCAGCAGCGCGACCATGAATACGGCGCAGGCGCCTGCACTTTGCAGGATCAGCCAGCGGCGCTGCGCCTGCTGCCAGGCGCGTGGTTGCGCGGTTGCCAGCACCGGCATCCTGATCGCCTTGATCAGGCTGGTTGCGGCCGCGACCAGCGCGCCGACAACGCTGATGCCGATACCGGCTAGCCACCATTCGGAACGCAGCGTGAGCTGCCCGGGGATCTGTGCGCCATAGAGCCCGCGCAGCGAGGCCGCGACGTCGGGCAACAGCGCTGCCGCGATGAAATAACCGCAGACGAGCCCGATCAGCCCGGCGATCAGCGCCAGCACCACCAGCTCCAGCACCAGCATCGTGTTGACCAGCCGCGCCGACGCGCCGCAGGCGCGCAACGTCCGCAGCATCGGCAGACGTTGCTCGAAGGCGAGGCCAACGGCTGAATTGACGATGAAGAGCCCGACGAAGAATGACAACAGCCCGAAGGCGGTGAGATTGAGATGAAAACTGTCGGTGAGACGTTCCAGCTCCGTCTCGGCATCCGGCTCGATCCGCTGCAGCTGATCGCCGACGACGCTTTGAAGCGGCGCGGGCTTGCCCTTCGCCTTGCCGATCAGCAACCGCGACACCTGGTCCGGCTTGTTGAGGAGCCGCTGCGCCACGCCGATATCGACCACCAGCACGCCGGGCACGAGCTGCGGCAGCACGCGCAGCGGCGGCAGTTTTGCGCCGCTGCTGATCGCCGGCACCGCACCCTCCTGCTCTTGCAAGTCACTCAGCGTCTCCCGCGCCACCAGCGTCTGGCCCGGCGGCGCGACGAAACTGCTGAGATCCGAGGCGCCAAGGCGCGGCGCATTGCCGACGTCGGTCGGCAGCGTCACCGGCTCGATGCCGAGCAGCCGCACCGAGCGTCCATTGATCTGGACGCGTCCCTCCAGTACCGGGGAGACCGGCCAGCCGGCGCGGCGCAATTTTATGAACAGCTCCTGGGAAAAGGTCGCGGAATCCAGCGCGACCAGCATCGCCGTACGTGCGCCGCCGAATGTCGCCGCGGCGCGGTCATAGGCGCTGCGGGCCTGCTGGTTGATCGCCTGCACGCCACTCCACAGCGCGGTCGCCGCGATCAGCCCGATCAGCAGCGTTGCGAACTGCATCTGGTGACGCCGCCAATGGCTGAGCAGCACGGCGAGGATCCACAGCGCGCGCCTCATGCGATGCGCCCGCCGTGCAAGGTAAGGTGGCGGTCGAGCGTCGCTGCCAGATGCAGGCTGTGCGTCGCCATCAGGAAGCCGCAGCCGGTGCGCGCCACGAGATCGCGCGTCAGCGCCAGCACGTCCTCGGCGGTGGCTTCGTCCAGATTGCCGGTCGGCTCATCCGCCAGCAGCAGCGAGGGCTTCGTCGCCAGCGCCCGGCCGATGGCGACCCGCTGCTGCTGTCCGCCCGACAATTGCTCGGGATAACGCTTGAGGAGAGTGCGGAGTCCGAGCCGTTCGATCAGCTCTTTGGTCCAGGCCGCATCATGCCGGCCGGCGATCCGGGCCTGGAAGGCGAGGTTGTCCGCGACCGACAGGCTCGGGATCAGATTGAACTGCTGAAAAACCAAGCCGACCCGGTCGCGTCGCAAGCTGGCGCGTCCCGCATCCGACAGCTTGGTGACCTCGATATCCGCCAGCCGGATCGAGCCGCTATCAGCCGCATCGAGCCCGGCGATCAGGTGCAGCAGCGTGCTCTTGCCGCTGCCGGATTCGCCCGTCAGCGCGACCCGCTCGCCGGCCGCGAGGTCGAGATCGACGCCGCGCAGCACGTGGACCGGCTCGCCGGCTGAGAAGAAGGTCTTCGAGAGATTTTTGATGTTCAGCACGATTAATGGCGCCGGACGGAATTAGCGGAATTGCTGCCTAGCACACTTGCTGCGGAAATGCCGGGGTTGCGTTGGCATCCACGCCGTTGTTAGCTCCAAGAAGGTCAAATCAAAAAAGTGCCAAAAAGATACATGGGGAAAATAGAAGCATGAGCGCTCAGGGAACGCCGTCCGCGGCGAGCAAGCCGACAGCGACGCCGAAGGGCGCCTGGACCATCACCTTTCTCCTGTTTCTGTTCATGCTGGTGAACTTCGCCGACAAGATCGTCGTCGGTCTTGCCGGCGTGCCGATCATGGCGGACCTCAAGCTCACGCCGGAGCAATTCGGCCTGCTCGGCTCCTCGTTCTTCTTCCTGTTCTCGATCTCGGCCATCGTGGTCGGCTTCATCGTCAACAAGGTGCCGACGCGCTGGGTGCTGCTGGCGCTCGCAGTGGTTTGGGCACTGGCGCAGTTTCCGATGGTCGGCACCGTCTCCTTCACCACGCTCCTGATCTGCCGCATCGTGCTGGGCGCCGGCGAAGGCCCGGCCTTCTCGGTCGCAGCGCACGCCATCTACAAATGGTTCCCTGACGAGAAGCGCACGCTGCCGACCGCGATCCTGTCGCAAGGCTCGGCCTTTGGCGTGATCATCGCGGTGCCGGCCTTGAACTGGATCATCGTCAACCATTCCTGGCACTATGCCTTCGGCGCGCTCGGCGTCGTCGGCCTGATCTGGGTCTGTGCCTGGCTCGCGCTCGGCAAGGAGGGGCCGTTGGAGGATGCGCAGGCCCTCGCCGCAACCGAGACGAAGATTCCCTATATTCAGCTTCTTACCTCGCGCACCTTTCTCGGCTGCGTCGCCGCGACCTTCGGCGCCTATTGGGCGCTGTCGCTCGGGCTGACTTGGTTCACGCCGTTCATCATCAAGGGCCTCGGTTTCTCGCAGAGCCAGGCCGGCTGGATTTCCACTCTGCCCTGGATCTTCGGCGCCACCATCGTGATCCTGACGGGCTGGATCTCGCAAATGATGATGGCGCGCGGCTCGACCACGCGCATCGCCCGCGGCGTGCTCGGCTCGGTGCCGCTGGTCGTCGGCGGCCTGATTCTGGCGACGATGCCGCATGTCCAGGGCGCCGGCCTTCAGCTGGCTTTGCTGGTGGTCGGAACGGGCCTGTGCGGCGCGATCTATGTCGTGTGCCCGCCCATGCTCGGCGAGTTCACGCCGACATCGCAGCGCGGCGCCATCCTCGCGATCTACGGCGCGCTTTATACGCTTTCGGGCATCATCGCACCCGCCGTGATGGGCACCGTGATCCAGCGCGCCGGCAGCATGCTCGACGGCTACATGACCGGCTTCACCATCAATGCGGCGATCATGGTCGGCTCCGGCCTGCTCGGCTTGCTGCTGCTCTGGCCGAACACCGAACGCGCCAGGTTGACGGGCGGTGCCGCCCCGCAGGCGGGCGCGCTGAAGAGTGCGGTGTCGCCGACGTAGGGGTGGCGGCGCACGCCCCAAGCAACAACCGTCGTTCCGGACAAGCGCCCCCCAAGGGCGCGCCGACCCGGGGTCATAACCGCGGGGCGATGCTTGGCGCGGGAACGGACGATTAACTTTGTGGTCGCCGCTTCCGCTCCGTGAACGGTGACAGCACCACCGTCGCCGCCATGAAGATCACGGAGGCGCCGAACACCCAATGCGGCGCGCTCTGGTCCATGATCCAGCCGAACAGCAGCGGGCTGACGATGCCGCCGAGATTGAATCCGGTGGAGACGATGCCGAAGGCACGCCCCGCAGCGCCGGGAGGAGCCGCGTTGCGCACCAGCATGTCGCGCGAGGGTGCGATCACGCCGCTGAGGAAGCCTGCGGCCGTCATCGCGGCGGTGAGAGCCCAGCCCGGCAGTGTGGCGAGTGCGATCAGCAGCACGATCGCCGCATTCGCGGCAAAGCAGGCTGCGGCGACCTGGCCGTGGCGCTCGGTCCGGTCGGCGAGCAAGCCGCCTGCGAGCACGCCGATGGCGCTGGCGCCAAGGAATGCCGTCAGCGCGATGTTGGCGGCGGAGTAGGTGGCGCCGTAGCCGCTCATCAGTGCCACCACGCCGAAATTGTTGATGCCGGCAACCGAGAGGCTCAGCAGCATGAACAGCGCGGTCAGCGTGATCAGCGCCGGCGTGATGACGGCCTGTTTTGGCGCGTTCGCGCTGCCGGGTTTGGTCTTGTGCGCACCGGCGTCGGGAATGTTCATGGCGATCAGCAGCAGCGCCACCGCGACACCGATCGCGCCGGAGGCGATCAGCGCTCCAGTGCCACCGGACAATGTGACGAGCGCAGCGACGATGGCAGGAGCGAGGGCGCCGCCGAGAAAGCCGGCAAAAGTGTGAATCGAGAAGGCGCGGCCCATCCGCGCCTCGTCCATGTGCGCGGCCAGGATCGCGTAATCGGCGGGATGGTAGACGCTGTTGGCGAGGCCCAGCAGCACGGCGCAGGCGATTAGCGAGGCGTAGCTGAGGTGCAAGCCGAGCAGGATCAGCGCGAAGCCGCCGAGCGCGAGCCCGGCCAGCAGAATTCGTCGCGCGCCAAAATGGTCGACGAGATAGCCGGTCGGCGCCTGCGTCAATCCCGACACCACCGCAAACACGGTGAGTGCGAAGCCGAGCTCGATATAGCCGACGCCGAGCTGGCTCTTGAGGAACGGGAACAGCATCGGAAGCACGAGCAGATGGAAATGGCTCACCCAATGCGCGATCGAAATCCCCGTCAGCGTGCGCAGCGCGCTGTCCGCCTTGCTTTGCTGCGGTGCGGCGAGAACGTCGACCATTGTAGTTCCGTCTTGCGTGCTAAAGGAGGCGCAAACTATCGGGCAGAGCGGTTATTTGTCCATGAACGCGGGCGCATGGCAGGTAGCGCGGGCGGCGGCACGAGGTGTGTCGCTAGCCTGCACTTCGCCGGGACGACTTTGGAGGATGTTGCGCCAGCGTGCGCTCAACCCGCGAGCACCGTCCTCACAACGGCTCGTCGTCCGGGCCGTAGCGGTCGCGCTTCGGGGTCGCGATGTCGCCGTCTTCGTAATCGTCATGGTCGATCTCGCGCGGAGGCTTGGACTTTTTCGCCTTGTCTTGCGCTTGCTTATCGTCCGCGATCTTGTTGTCCGCGATCTTGGGCGGCTCGCTCGGCTTGCCGATCTTGGCCATGGCGGCTCCCGGATGGTGATGCTGCATCCGTCCTAGCCCGACATATGGGAACTTCCTGATCTATCTCAAGCACGGCACTCGGCCGTTCAGTGCACCACCGGCCCGCCTGCCTTCTTCCAGGCATCCAGGCCGCCGGCGATGTGCGCGCTGTTGGAGAGCCCCGCCTCCTTGGCGGCGGCCACCGCCATCGCCGAGCGTTCGCCGAAGGCGCAGAAGAACACGACGCGGCGGCCGGTCGCGGCTGCGACCTCGCGCAGCATGCCGCCGGGCTTCAGGCTCTCCTCCACGGATTGATAGGGCGTGTGCAGTGCTCCTTCGAGCATGCCGTGCTTCATCCGCTCGTTGCTCTCGCGCAGGTCAACCAGCAGGATGTCGGGCCGGCCGAGAATGCGGATCGCCTCGGCGGCACTGAGCGCGCGGCCCTCTTTCTCGAGCTCCTCCTGATGCAGGCCGACATGCATGTTGGCGGGGACCGCAACATCCATCATCTTCGGATTGGGCAGCTTCAGATTGGCCATCAGCTCGATATATTCGTCGACCGAGCGGACCTGGAGCCGCGGATTGTAGCGCTTCTCCTCGCCGATGGTGGAGACGGTATCGCCCTTGTAGTCATGCGCCGGAAACACCATCGTCTCGTCCGGCAGCTTGAGCAGGCGGTTGAAAATCGAATCGTATTGCGCGCGCGATGAGCCGTTCTGGAAATCGGTGCGGCCGGTGCCGCGGATCAGAAGCGTATCGCCGGTGAAGACACGGTCACCCATCAGATACGAATAGGAATCGTCGGTGTGGCCCGGCGTGTACATCACGTCGAGCGACAGGCCCTCGATCGTCACTTTATCGCCGTCGGCGACCCGCATCGCCACCACGTCGGCCTTGGTCTGATCGCCCATCACGGTCATGCAATGGGTGCGGTCGCGCAACTCGCCGAGACCGGTGACGTGATCGGCATGCAGATGGGTGTCGATCGCCTTGACCAGCTTGAGGTCGAGCTCGCGCAGCAACTGGCAGTAGCGGTCGACCTTCTCCAACACGGGATCGAGGATCAGCGCCTCGCCGCCTGGGCGGCTCGCAAGCAGATAGCTGTAGGTGCCCGAAACACTGTCGAAGAGCTGGCGGAAGATCATGGCAGGACCCGGCGTGTGGTGATTTCGAGGATTCTACTACGGGGCGGGCCCTAGAGAGAAGCAAATCACTGTGTAGAGAATGAACTTTAGAAGATCTTTATTGCGCGGGTGGCCGTCCCCACCCACCCCTGTCATCGCCCGCGCAGGCGGGCGATCCAGTATTCCAGAGGCGCTGAACGGGATGGAGGGGCCGCGGCGCACTAGATTCCCCCCTTCGCGGGGAATGACACGGATTGTGTTGCGCGGACGTGCGACAAGCTCGGACAGCTCCTACGGCCGCACCACCGTGTAGCCGTTCTCCGCCAGGAACAGGATCTGCCCGACGCCCACCTGCACCGGCGTTGCCGCGGGAATGAACTCCGGCCGCTTGCCTGTCTCGCGCTCGATCGTGTCCACCGTATTGAGGCAGATGTCGAAGCGCACGCCCTGTGCGATCAGGCTCTCGACCTGCTTGCGACGCTCGCTGCCGGACAGCAATAGATCGATACCGGGACCGAACGCCACCACTTCGACCGCGATCTTGTCGGGGTCGTAAGCCTTCAGCAGGTTGTTGGCGACGCTGAGCACCAGTGCCTGTTTCTTCGCATCGCCGTCGGAGAGCTGAAGTACGACCTTGTGCTCGGCGAACGGCTTGTCCTGCAGCGGCACTTGCTGCGCAAAGCCGGCGGGATCGCTGCCCAGACGAGCAATGCCAGCAGCATCGCGGATGAGATTTGCGACCGCATCATCCTTGTCCTGCAATGCCTGGATTGCCCTCGACCCCTTTCAGGGTGACGCCGGAGCCGAGCCGCTCCTGAAACATTCGTCCCGAGCGCAGATATTTGCCAACGACGTCCCACACCGGCGCGCCTTGCTGGCGGTTGACGGAGGCCCAGCCTGCGACCTTGTAGCGGTGGCTGGCGCCGAGCGCCTTGCCGCCATTGAGCTTCAGCTCGGAGATGCGGCTGCCGATCGCGGCGTCCGGCGTGCAGGTGTAGCTGAACCCGCCGGCGCGCACCATGTCGCCACCCTGCTGGTAATAGGGATCTGCGTTGAAGAGGTTGTCGCAGATGTCCTCCAGCACGTCCTTGATCTGTGCGCCGGTCATCTCCTGCACATAGGTCTCGGGATAGGTGATCGCGGTTTCCGCGAGCACATCCTCCATCGTCAGCGCCTGGCCCGACAGCGCGGTGACGCCCCAGCGGAAGCCCGGCGACAGCGCGATCTCGGCATCGAGCTCGCTGCGCAGCGCCGTGCAGATCAACTCGTCGACGGGACCGGAAAAATTGCCCCGGCGGTAGAGCAGGCGATCGGGCGTTGTGATCTTCTCCGACCAGTCGCTCACATGCGGCGCGCGCAGCCGGCCGATCAGCTCGGCCATCCCCGCATCCGGCTTCAGCAGCTCGGAAAAAACCGGCAGCAGATGATAACGAATGTCGCTGACCTTGCCCTTGCCGATTGCGAGATCGAGCACGGCCAGGAATTTTCCGTTGGAGCCGGCATTGGTGACGAGCGTGGTGCCTCCAGCGTTCTTCACGGCAATCGGCTGCGGCACGGCGTCGTGGGTATGGCCGCCGAGGATAACGTCGATGCCGGTGACGCGGCTCGCGAGTTTCAGGTCCACGTCCATGCCGTTGTGCGACAGCAGGATGACGGCATCGACCTTGTCGGTGGCGCGCAGAGCATCGACATGCTTCTGCAACTCCTCTTCGCGGATGCCAAAGGTCCAGTCCGGCGTGAACCGCTTGGGATGCGCGATCGGCACGTAAGGGAACGCCTGGCCGACGATTGCGACACGATGGCCGCCAAGCTCCTTGATGACAGACGGTTTGAACACGCGCCCGCTGGCTTTGTCGAAGGCGGGAGCATCGTTGAAGGCGGCCTCTTCGGTCAGGAAGACGTTCTGCGCCAGAAACTCGCCCTTGAAGCGCTCGAGATTGTCCCGCAGCACCTGCTCGCCATAGGTGAATTCCCAATGCCCGGTCATCGCCTCGATGCCGAGCAGGTTGGCGACCTCGACCATGTCGCGGCCCTGCATGACATTGGCAAGCCCGGTGCCCTGCCAGAGGTCGCCGCCATCGACGAGCAGCGAATGCTTTTCGCCGACGTCGCCGCGCAAGCGGTCGATCAGCGTCTTCAGATGGGCAAAGCCGCCGAGCTTGCCGAAACGGCCCGCAGATTTCTCGAATTCGAGGCAGGTGAAGGCATAGGCATCCGCGCTGTCGGACCGGATGCCGAACCGCTCCAGGAAGGCGCGGCCAACCAGGTGCGGCGGTCGTCCCGCCATCTCGCCGATGCCGATATTGACGCTGGGCTCGCGGAAATAGACCGGATTGAGCTGCGCATGCGTGTCGGTGATGTGCAGGATGCGCGCATTGCCGAAACGCTCGATGTCATAGATGCTCGCGGTGTCGGCACCGCGCGCGAGCCGCGGCAGTCCGAGCGATGCGGCGGCTAGGCCCGCGCTCTTCAGGAAATCGCGGCGGCGGATGGCCATCTTAACTTCTCCGCGCCCTCAACGCTGTCGACTGTTCCACAAGCATGATCCGGATCCGAAGGGGCCGCGTCAGCGCAAGGTGTGGTGCGGCTTTCCGACAAGATCATGCTCAAAGAATGATCTGGAGCACGATGTTCTCGCGCGCCAGGCCCAGTCTAGCGGATTTCCATCGCCTTCCAGGCCTCTTTTTCGGAATTAGCCTGGAAGATCGACGCCTTCGCCAGCGCCTCGGCCTCTTTCGCTGCGGCAAATGCGCGGTCGAAATCGCCGCCATCGGCCGCCTTCTTCGCCGCCGCCAGCGTCGCGACGGTCGTGGTCCATTGGTGGCGCAGGCTGGCCGCCTCCTTGGCTGCGGCTTCGGCGGCGGCATAGGCCGCCTTGTACTCCGCTTCCGTTGCCGCGCGTGCCGACGGTAGCGCGATGGTCAATGCAACCAGTGTGGCCAGGAGACATGCCCGCTTCATGGCCGCGCTCCCGGTCCCGAGATCGGCAGGCCGTTGGCGACGTAGGAGAGGAAATATTCGACGTCGCGATATTCGTCCGATTGCGGCTCCAGCGGAACCGCCCGGGTCTGGCTGTTGCAGGTGACGAAGCGGCGGCTGGTCGTGCCCATGCCGCTCCATTCGGAGCGGTAGATCGGCATCGCATTCAAAATGCCGAGCGCCGGCGCCAGAGTCTCGGCGCGGATGCGCTCGCCCGGGCTCTGCACGTGGCAGCTCGCGCAGGAGAAGTTCATCTGGCCGCGGCGGGTGTAGAAATACCGCTTGCCGTTCTCGAACGCTTCGAGCGCACGGGGATCATCGGGAATCTTGATGTCCATCGGCTTGCCGCGCGAGGTGTAGGCCATGTAGGCGGTGAGCGAGGCCATCTCGTCCTTGACGTAGGAATAGGGCGCCTCGCCATTGGCCTCGCGGCAGCGGTTCAGCGCGAGCTCCAGCGTGATGACCTTGCCTTCCTTGCTGTCGAAATAGGGATAGTTCTGGCGGATGCCGATGCCGCCGTTCGGGAAGCAATCGGCGTAAGTCTTGCCGTTCTTAAACGGGGTCGAAAACATTTCCTTGCCGGCGTCGAGCGCGAACTCGTAAGGCGGGAATTCTTCCTTCTCCTGCCACTGCCGCTTCATGTCCTCGTTCATGGAATAAGGACCGTTGACGAAATCCTCGCGCTTCACGTTCGGAAATTTCTGGAAGAAGAAATTCTGGAACGCCTTCGCATCAGCAACGGGATCGACCTTATCAGCCGCGACGGCTCGCGGCGAGGTGAGGGCGCACGCAACGAGCGCGGCGCTCACCGAGCCAAGCAGGAGGGAGAAGCGGGTCTTCATCACGCGATCTTCGCGGTGGTCGTATCCGACGCACCCTTGTTGTCGGTCCAGGAGATCTTGAGCTCGTCGCCCTTCTTGGCGCCCTTGAAGCTGAATTTGACGTAGGGGTCCTTGGAGACCGCCGTGCCCCAATTGGCGACAAAGACGTCCTTGCCGTTACATTCGAACTTCAGCTCCTGGATGAAGTGGGCCGGGATCAGCTCGCCCTTGGAATCCTTGACCAGGCCGGTGTCCATGGGATGTTGGATCAGCGCCTGCACCTCGGTGATGTCGCCATTGGATGTTGCGCGCACGCGAATGCTTGATGCCATCGGACCGATCCTCCTAGCCGCCGCAGCCGCCGACGGTGACCTTCACTTCCTTGGTCGCGCTGTAGAGCTTGCCGTCAGCCTCGACGATGGCGACCAATTTGGTGGTCTTGGCCATCTTCAGCCGGTTGGCAACGCCCGGAATCGTGCCGTCGGCGATCTTGTAGGACGCGGCGAGCGCGTACGGGTTCTCGGCCACGAAGAACGAGATCGAGGTCACCTTGTCGAGCGTCGTCGTCACTGAGACCGGCACCACGCCGCCGTTCTCGGCGATCTCCGGCGCATCCAGCTTGACCTTGTCGGAGGGCTCGGCGGTCCTGCCATAGAGCGCCTTGAGCGCGTCGGCCTCGCTCTTCTGCTTGAAGGCCTCTTCCGGATATTTATCGTTCGCCGCGGCGCTCGCTGGGCTGGCCGCGAACGGCAGGTTGCCGAGCCCGATCAGCGCGACAGAGGCAGCGCCCAGAAGGATCAGGCGCCGCGTCGGATGTGGGCCCGTGGTCGTGGTCATCGGAGGTCTCCTGGCGTGCCGGCCGTTTACAGCGTTTGCAGGAAGTCAACGATCGCGTTGATCTCCTGTTCGGTCAAAATCCGGTTCCGGCCGAACGGCGGCATCATGGTCTGCGGATTGCGTTTGGTCTCGTCGAAGATGATCGCGGCCAGCTCGTTGCGGTCGGGGTATCTGGCCTTGATGTCCTTCAGTTCCGGCCCGATCGTCCCCGGCAGGTCGCCCCCCTGGATGACGTGGCAGGTCAGGCAATTGCCCTTGCTGCGGTCGATGGCGAGCTTCCGGCCCTCGTTTGCCGCGGATTGGGCCTGCGCCGGGCTGGCGAGGCCGGCAGCGACGGCCAGCAGGAGGAACAGGATGGGCGTCCGGGACAAAGCAGGCAAGGCGTCATTCCGAGGCGTTATGGCGATGGTCCCGATCGCTGAAATAAAGGCGTTCCAAAGCATAAAGGACATCGCCTGACAATCGAGACTATGCACGGAGCAAAATGGAGTTAATATCTTCCGCATTGCAATTAAAGGCATTATTGGTTCGGCCGATCTGGCCCCGACAATCCCCAACAATAAGGACAATGGGCGCCGGCCGGCTGTTTCCAGGGCGTTTTCGCGCCCATCCTGTTTTCATCGCGTTCTCGTGTTTTCAAGGGGACCTCACTTGGCTGAATATGTCGTCGAATTTGGCGGGGATGGCGGACGGGTCGCGCCGGATGGGCGGCTCGATGCGCCGGCCTTCCATCGCAATCACGAGCCGATCTGGGCGGCGCTGGAAAAGCATCTCGCCGGCACGACCGGTGACGTGGTCGAGCTCGGCAGCGGAACCGGACAGCACGTGGTCCATTTCGCCCGTCATACCCCCGGCCTGATCTGGTGGCCGAGCGACCTCAACCAGCGCCATCTCAAGAGCATCGAGGCCTGGCGCGTTCATTCAGGCCTGCAAAACGTCCGCCCGCCCTTACGGATCGATCTCACCGATCCCGACTGGTGTCCGGAAATGAAAAGCGGGCAGGGGCCGACCAACCTTGCCGCATTGTTCTGCGCCAATGTCATTCACATCGCGCCATGGAACGTGGCCGAGGGTCTGTTCGCCGGCGCCGGGCGCTATTTGCGGGCAGACGGCAAGCTGTTTCTCTACGGCCCGTTCAAGCGCGGCGGCAAGCACACCGCGCTCAGCAACGCCGTGTTCGACACGTCCTTGCGCGAGGGCAATCCCGAATGGGGCGTGCGCGACATCGGCGATGTCGAGGCGCTGGCGCAAGGCATTGGCCTCCGGCTGATCGATACGATCGAGATGCCAGCGAACAATCTCACGCTCGTGTTTTCGCGCTAAGCCGCATCGGCAGTGCGCTCCCTCCCCCGCTTGCGGGCAGGGCTATCGCATATGGCGAAGCATACTGAGGAGGAAGGCATCATCCCAGCCCGCGCGCTTGATTTTGCGTCGAATCGAGGCGGTGTCGGGATGAGA
>NZ_JADPKL010000126.1:0-875 GCF_023073935.1 Bradyrhizobium sp. 147
GTTGTAGAAGCGTCCTCTAGCGCCACCGCGGATGCAACTTCTGGCGATGGCAATGGCCAAGTGTGTTTTGCCTGTACCGGTGCCGCCAACCAGCACGACGTTGCGTTGTTGGGCGATGAAGCCGCCGCCAGCGAGATCATTGACGAGAGTCTGATTGATCGGCGTGCCGTCAAACTGGAAGTCGGCGATGTCCTTGGCGAGCGGCAGCTTGGCAATGGTGAGCTGGTATTTGATCGACCTGGCTTGCTTCTCGTTGATCTCGGCGTTGAGCAGGTCGCCGACAATGCGCTGAGGCTCGTGCTGGCGCTTAACGGCAGTTGCCATGATCTCGTCGAAGGCAGCCTTCATGCCGTAGAGCTTGAGTTCGCCCATGAGGTCGAAGATTTGGGTTCGTTCCATCAGATGGTCCTCCGGAGGTTGTCGTAGCGGGCACAATCGGCGATCGGTGCATGACGGAGCGTCAGTGCGGCCGGCGTCATGATGTTGGCCGGTGGGGCAGGTTCACGTTGACGGGCCAGGATATTGAGAACGACATCGGCGGAATGGACGCTGTGACTGAGCGCTTCGGCACAGGCCGCTTCCACCGCGGACAGACCGTCAGTCAGCACCGCGTTGAGGATGTCGACCATCTGCCGATTGCCATCGTCGGTGCTGGCCAGCTTGCGCCGGATCCGATCGATCGCGGCCGGCAGCACCCAGTCTTTGAAGGGAGCACCGTTGCGCAAGGCGCCGGGTTTGCGGGCGAGCACCGGCACATAATGCCAGGGGTCGTAGACGGTATCGCCGCGGCCAAAGGATCGCGGGTGCTCGGCAACGATACGTCCATCCTGACGGATCACGATGCGATCGGCATAGGCTTGAACCTCGACCGGTCG
>NZ_JADPKL010000012.1:0-111328 GCF_023073935.1 Bradyrhizobium sp. 147
GATGATCGAGCAACATCGTCGTCTCCAGGTTGAATGGATGCAACCTCAGTCTGGCCTCAGACTTGGTCGCTATCCACCCCCATGGAATCTTCGCGGAGCTCGCAATGACGAAATCAAGACCGTTACCCGCACGACGCTTCGCCTACGGCTCTCACCGGTGCCCGAAGATCGCACTTCCCACGCGGACATGGGTGGCGCCGAGCATGATCGCGGTCACAAAATCCGCGCTCATGCCCATCGACAGGTTCTTCAGGCCATTGCGCGCCGCGATCTTGGCGGTGAGAGCAAAGTGCGCCGCCGGCGGTTCGTCGATCGGCGGGATGCACATCAGGCCGGAAATCGTCAGCCCATAGGTGTCGCGGCAGCTCGCCAGGAAGGCATCGGCCTCGCCGGGCGCGACGCCGGCCTTCTGCGGCTCCTCGCCGGTGTTGATCTGGACGAACAGCTGCGGGTGCTTGTTCTGGGATTCGATTTCCTTGGCTAACGCTTGGCAAATGCTCGGACGGTCGACCGAATGGATGGCATCGAACAGCGCGACCGCCTCCTTCGCCTTGTTGGATTGCAGCGGCCCGATCAAATGCAGCGCGACGTCCGAGTAGACAGACATTAACGCGGGCCACTTGCCTTTGGCCTCCTGGACCCGATTCTCGCCGAATACGCGCTGTCCGGCGTCGATCACCGGGGTAATCATATCCGCGGCGAAAGTCTTGGACACGGCGATCAGCGTCACGGAGGCGCGATCGCGCTGCGCATCCTTGCAGGCACGTGCAATTTCGGCCTCAACTGCGGCGAGTCCGTTTGGTGAGTGGCCGGTTGCCGGCGCGGCGTTGGCTTCTGTCATGACGTCGATCAGTTGTGGTCGTAACCGCAGGTAAGTCCAATTTTACCGAGTTCAAGAAAGAGTTTTTGAACCCTTCGCTTTACCTTGCCCATGGGGTGGGTAGCGAAGATGGCAAGCGTCAGTCTCAACCGCAAACGAGCCAAACTCAAGCAGGTTCTCGGAATCCGGGCGCGGCTCGCGTTGCTCGCGGTGATTCTGGTCGCCCCCTTGATGCTCGAGCGCATCCGTTCGCTCGAAGACACGCGCGCGCGGCAGATCGCGCAGGCCGCCGCCGAATTCACCACGGTCGCAAGGCACAGCGCCGATGCGCAGCGCGAGGTGATCTCGTCGGTCGAGACCATCCTGAAATCGGAGGCCTTCATCCGGGCCTCCGCCGGCGGCATCAGCAAGAGCTGCGACGTGCTGCGTGCGAGCCTGCCGTCGAGCCTGCCCTGGATCCGCACGCTTCTGATCGCGGGCCAGGACGGCCGCATCCAGTGCGCCACCAACAACATGTATGTCGGCCTCGATCTCAGTGACCGGCCCTACTTCCTGCAGGCACAGGAAACCGGCCGCTTCGTGCTGAGCGACTTCATCCTGTCCCGGCCCGCGCCGACGCCGACCGTCATGGCGGCTTACCCGGTGTCCGCCTTCAGCGGCGTCCCGGATGCCGTCGTGCTCGCCACCGTCAACCTCGACTGGATGTCGAAGGTTATGAGCAATCTCGGCGGACGCGCCGGCATCACGGCGGTTCTCGTCGACAGCGCCGGCGCCGTACTGGCCGCGCCCGCCGACCAGCACAGCGCGGTCGGCCGTCCCCTCGACAACATGCCGCTGATGTCGGCGATCGCCGACAGGGCGCTGCGGTCCGACCAGGATGAAGGCGCGCTGTCCTTTCTAGCTGCCGACGGCTCCCGCCGCGCGGTCAGCTACATCCGCATCGCCGGCACCAATGCGCGCCTGATCGCGAGCATCGACGAGGACAAGGTGTCCGCGGCGGTGAGCCGCGACATCCGCACCGCCTATCTTCAGCTCGCCTTCGTCGTCGTGTTCGTCCTGCTCGGCGCGCTGATCGCCGCCGAGAAACTGGTGATCAAGCCGATCGAGATGCTGGCCGACATGGCCAAGCGTCTCGGCGAAGGCGATCTGTCGGCGCGGGCGGCGCGTACTCGCCTGCCCGCCGAGTTCGTGCCGCTGGCCCGCGCGTTCAATGCGATGGCCGCGCAATTGAGTCAGCGCGAGCGCGAGCTGATCGCGAGCAACGACCGCCTAACGGTGATGGCATCGATCGACATGCTGTCCGGTCTCGCAAACCGTCGCGGCTTCCAGAGCCGGCTCGATTTCGAATGGATGCGCGCCCAGCAATATGGCAGCGACCTCGCGCTTCTGATGATCGACGTCGACCACTTCAAGCTCTTCAACGATACTTATGGCCATCTCGAAGGCGATTCCTGCCTGACCCGGCTCGGCGAATCGCTGTCCGGCATTGCCGCCGACACGATGGGTTTCGCGGCGCGCTATGGCGGCGAGGAATTCTGTCTGCTGCTGCCGAACACCGACGTGGCCCGCGCCGTCGAAATCGGCGAACTCGTGCGCGCGGCCGTGTTGAAACTCTGCCTGCCGCACATCACCTCCGCGCATATGATCGTCACCGTCTCGATCGGCGTTGCAGCGACGAAGCCAAACGAGACACTGCGCCCCGGTGACCTCATCGAAGCCGCCGACGCCGCGCTCTACGCCGCAAAACACCGCGGCCGCAACAACGTCGTCGAGCACGGCGTGCAGGCGATCGAGACCGGCGCGACTGAGATCGCGATGGCAGGCTAGCCGGCCACCCGCCCCGCTCGAGCGCGCGCTCCGCAACGGCGCGATTGCGGGCGCTGAGCTTTGCAAGATAGAGCGCGCGGTTGCCGCGCGCGAGACTGGCGCTCAGCTCGTTAATTGCACCTCAAACTGGACCTACCTCGGTAGCGAACCGGAAGTTTGAAGCGGAAAACGTGAAATCTGTCGGCGTTCGGCAACCCATTGACCCCTTACAGGCTTTTATGGCCTAGTCCGCCGTCTTTAGCCGGCCGAACCCACGAAAACCCAACGATTCCATGACCTCCGAACGCTACAATGCTCGCGACGCCGAACCGCGCTGGCAACGCCTCTGGGACGAACAGGCGATCTTCGTCTCCCGAAACGACGATCCGCGGCCGAAATATTACGTCCTCGAGATGTTCCCCTACCCCTCCGGGCGCATCCATATCGGTCATGTCCGCAACTATACACTCGGCGACGTACTGGCCCGGTTCATGCGCGCCAAGGGGTTCAACGTGCTGCACCCGATGGGCTGGGACGCCTTCGGCCTGCCGGCCGAGAACGCCGCGATCGAGCGCAAGGTGGCACCCAAGGCCTGGACCTACGACAACATCGCCGCGATGAAGAAGCAGCTCCGCTCGATCGGGCTGTCGCTGGACTGGTCCAGAGAGATCGCGACCTGCGATCCCTCCTACTACAAGCACCAGCAGAAGATGTTTCTCGACTTCCTGCGCGAAGGGCTCGCCGAGCGCGAGAAGCGCAAGGTGAACTGGGACCCCGTCGACATGACCGTGCTCGCCAACGAGCAGGTAATCGACGGCCGTGGCTGGCGTTCCGGCGCCGTCGTCGAGCAGCGCGAGATGAACCAGTGGGTCTTCAAGATCACGAAGTACTCGCAGGAGCTGCTGTCGGCGCTGGACGGGCTCCACCGCTGGCCCGACAAGGTGCGGCTAATGCAGCGCAACTGGATCGGCCGCTCGGAAGGCCTGTTGATCCGCTTTGCGCTGGACGCGGCGACGACGCCGGCCGGCGAAAGCGAGCTGAAGATTTTCACGACGCGCCCGGACACGCTGTTCGGCGCGAGGTTCATGGCGATCTCGGCGGATCATCCGCTGGCGCAGGCGGCCGCCGCGAAGAACCCTGCGCTTGCGGAGTTCATCACCGAGATCAAGAAGATCGGCACCGCGCAGGAGGTCATCGACACCGCGGAGAAGCAGGGCTTCGACACCGGCATCCGCGCGGTGCACCCGTTCGATTCCTCCTGGAAGCTGCCGGTTTATGTCGCCAACTTCGTGCTGATGGAATACGGCACCGGCGCGATCTTCGGCTGCCCCGCGCACGACCAGCGCGACCTCGACTTCGTCAACAAGTACAACCTCGGCAACACGCCGGTGGTGTGCCCCGAGGGGCAGGATCCCAAATCGTTCGTCATCACCGATACCGCCTATGACGGTGACGGCCGCATGATCAATTCCCGCTTCCTCGACGGCATGACGATCGATCAGGCCAAGGAAGAGGTGGCGAAGCGGCTTGAAGGCGAGCTGCGCGGCAACGCGCCGGTCGGCGAGCGGCAGGTTAATTTCCGCCTGCGCGACTGGGGCATTTCGCGCCAGCGCTATTGGGGCTGCCCGATTCCCGTCATCCATTGCCCGAAATGCGATGTGGTGCCGGTGCCGGATGCCGATTTGCCGGTGAAGCTGCCGGATGATGCGACATTCGACAGGCCGGGCAACGCGCTCGATCATCATCCGACCTGGAAACACGTCACCTGCCCGAAATGCGGGGCTAAGGCGCAGCGTGAGACCGACACCATGGACACTTTCGTGGATTCGTCCTGGTACTTCGCGCGCTTCACCGATCCCTGGAACGAGAGCGCGCCGACGACGCCTGCGGTCGCCAACCGGATGCTGCCGGTTGATCAGTATATCGGCGGCGTCGAGCACGCGATCCTGCATCTGCTCTACAGCCGCTTCTTCACTCGCGCGATGAAGGCGACTGGACACATCGCGCTCGACGAGCCGTTTGCCGGCATGTTCACACAAGGCATGGTGGTGCACGAGACCTACCAGAAGGCCGACGGCTCCTATGTGCAGCCGGCCGAGGTCAAGGTCGAGGTTGGCGGCAATGGTCGCCGCGCCACGCTGCTCGCGACCGGCGAAGACATCCAGATCGGTCCGATCGAGAAGATGTCGAAGTCGAAGAAGAACACTGTCGATCCCGACGACATCATCGAGACCTACGGCGCCGACGTCGCCCGCTGGTTCATGCTGTCAGACTCCCCGCCCGATCGCGACGTGATCTGGAGCGACGAGCGCGTCCAGGGCGCATCGCGCTTCGTGCAGCGGCTGTGGCGGCTGGTGAACGATGCGAAGGAACTCGGCAAGGACGCGCCGGCGGCCCGGCCGGCTTCGTTCGGAGCAGATGCCACGGCCTTGCGCAAGGCCGCCCATGGCGCCCTGGACAAGGTCACGACCGGCATCGAGCGACTGCATTTCAATGTCTGCCTGGCCCATATCCGCGAATTCGCCAATGCCCTGTCCGAGGTGCTCCAGCGCCCCGGCCAGCCTGCCGCGGACCTGGCCTGGGCCATCCGGGAGGCCAGCCAGATCCTGGTCCAGCTGTTCTCCCCGATGATGCCGCATCTGGCCGAGGAGTGCTGGCAGGCTTTGGGCCAGAGCGGGCTGGTTTCGGAGGCCAATTGGCCCCAAATCGAACGCGATTTGCTGGTTGAAGACAGCGTGACCCTGGTGGTTCAGGTCAACGGCAAGAAGCGGGGTGAGGTCACAGTTGCAACACTGGCCCAGAATCCGGAAATCGAGGCTGCCGTTTTGGCCCTCGATGCGGTAAAGCTGGCCCTGGACGGCAAGCCCGTCCGCAAGGTGATCATCGTCCCCAAGAGGATCGTGAATGTTGTCGGCTAGGATCCGCATCGCAGCCCGCTTGCTGGCGGTCGCCGCCCTGGCGGCGCTGACGGCCGGCTGCTTCCAGCCGATGTATGCCGAACGCAACGACGGCACCCCTGGGCTGCGCGAGAAGCTGATGGGCGTCGAGCTGCCGCCGATCGCCAAAGCGAACGCCTCCCGCGAGGCGCGCGTTGGCGTCGAGGTCCGCAATGCCCTGGCCTTCAAGCTCTACGGCACGGCGACGGGAATGCCGCCGACCCACCGCCTGGAGATCCGCTTCACCACCTCCCGCTCGTCCCTGATCGTGAGCGCCGCGACGGGACTGCCGACCAGCGAAAATTACGGCATCGATGCGCAATACAATCTGATCGACGTCGCGACCGGAAAATCGGTGATGACCGGGACCACCTTCTCGCGTGTGTCCTACGACATGCCCGGCTCCTATCAGCGCTTCTCCCGCAACCGCGCCGTGCGCGACGCCGAAGATCGTGCCGCCAACGAGATCGCGGAGAACATCAACACCCGGCTCGCCTCGTTCTTCACCGCGGGTACCTGACCCTCGCGGTCATTCCGGGGCATGCGAAGCATGAACCCGGTATCCAGAAACTGCAGATACAGATTCCGGGTTCGGCTCTTCGAGCCGCCCCGGAATGACGCCCTTGAGGCAACATGGTCGCGCTGCGCGGAAAAGAGATCGATGCCTTCCTCGCCCGCCCCGATGCGGGCCGAGCGATCATCCTGCTCTACGGTCCCGACGCGGGCCTCGTGCGCGAGCGCGCCGATGCGCTGATCGCATCCGCCGTCGACGATCCCAACGATCCATTCTCGCTGGTCAAGCTCGACGGCGACGAGCTCTCCGCCGAGCCGTCGCGCCTCGTCGACGAGGCCATGACGGTGCCGCTGTTCGGCGGCCGCCGCGCCATCCGCGTCCGCGCCGGCTCGCGCAGCTTTACCAGCGGCATCGACACCCTGGCCGAGATGAACGTAAAGGATTGCCGCATCGTGATCGAGGCCGGCGAGCTGCGCCCGGAATCGCCGCTGCGCAAGGCTTGCGAGCGCGCCAAGACGGCGGTCGCGATCGGCTGCTATCCCGACACCGAGCGCGACCTTGCCAAGCTGATGGAGGACGAGCTCCGCATCGCCAATCTGCGCATCGCGCCGGACGCCCGCGCGGCGCTGATGTCGTTCCTTGGCGGCGACCGCCAGGCCTCGCGCAACGAGCTGCGCAAGCTCACGCTCTATGCCCACGGCAAGGGCGAGGTCACGCTGGATGATGTGATGTCCGTGGTTGCCGACGCCTCCGAGCTGAAGCTCGATCCCATCGTCGATGGCGCTTTTGCCGGCCGGCCCGACATTGTCGAGACCGAATTCGCCAAGGCGATGATCGCCGGCACCTATCCCGGCGTGATCATCTCCGCCGCGCAGCGCCAGGCCGCGTGGCTGCACAAATCGGCGCTCGCGATTGCCGACGGGACGCCGGCCTCAGCCGTGCTCGACGGCGGCTTTCCACGGCTGCACTTCTCGCGCAAGCCCGCGGTCGAAACGGCGCTGCGCAATTTCAGCCCGGCCCGGCTCGCCGCCATCATCGAGCAGCTCGCGACCGCCGCGCTCGACACCCGCAAGCAATCCACCCTCGCCGCCGCCATCGCCCAGCGCACGCTGATGGCGATCGCCGCGAATGCGAAGCGGCGAGGCTGAGCCGGCTCTCTCCACGCGTCATCGCGACCGTAACTCTCGCAACGCCGTCATTGCGAGGAGCCCTTGCGACGAAGCAATCCAGAATCCCTCCGCGGAAAGATTCTGGATTTGCTTCGCTTCGCTCACAATGACGATGTGGAAGTAGATTCGATCAGAAACTCAGCCTCATTCCGGGATGCCTGACGGAGGCGAACCCGGAACGACGCGCAAGCTACAGCGCGCCCTTCGCGAGCCGCTTCATCACCTCGTCGAGCTGATCGAGGTTGCGATAGTTGATCTGCACGGAGCCGCCAGGATCGCGGTGATTGACCGTGACCTTGAGACCGAGCGCGTCGCTGACGCGCTTTTCGAGATCGACCGTATCGGGGTCCTTTTCCTTCGCCCCAGCGCGCGCCTTCTGCGGCTTGCGCTCCGGCACGCCCTCTTCATGCGCAAGCGCCTCGGTCTGACGGACGTTGAGGCCCTCCTCGACGATGCGCTTGGCGGCCGCGAGCGGATCGGGCACGCCGATCAGTGCGCGAGCATGGCCAGCCGTCAGCTCGCCGGTTGCGATCAAGGCCTGCACCTCGGCCGGCAGCTTCGTCAGACGCATCATGTTGGCGACGTGGCTGCGGCTCTTGCCGACGACTTTTGCGATGTCGTCCTGGCTGCGTTTGAACTCGTTGGCAAGCGCGTGATAGCCCTGCGCCTCTTCCATCGGGTTGAGGTCTTCGCGCTGCACGTTCTCGACGATCGCGAACTCCAGCGCATCGCTGTCGCTGATGTCGACCGGGACGATCGGCACTTCATGCAGGCCAGCCATTTGCGAGGCGCGCCAGCGCCGCTCGCCGGCGATGATCTCGTAGCGATCCTGCGCGCCCTTCACCGGACGCACCACGATCGGCTGGATCACACCGTGCTGCTTGATGGAGTCGGAGAGCTCCTTGAGCTCGGCCTCCGAAAAGGTGCGACGCGGATTGCGCGGATTGGCTTTGATGAATTCGATCGGCACCTTGCGCTGCGCGCGCGGGCGATCGACATGCTGAGCCTCGCCGCCGACATCACCGATCAGACTCGCAAGACCCCGGCCCAGTCGCGAACGCGCTTCGTCGGCCATCGCCAGCTCCCTTGGATTCACTTGAGCGCACTCCAGAACTGAATTTCGAATCGTAGGGTGGGTTAGCGAAGCGTAACCCACCTCTTTTGTTTCCGTGGAGATAGACATGGTGGGTTACGCCTTCGGCTAACCCACCCTACAAGTCAGATCAATGCGTCGTCCGCAGCTCGCGCTCGCGCTGGATCACCTCGGTGGCGAGCCGCAAATACGCTTCGCTGCCGACGCATTTGAGGTCGTAGACCAGCACCGGCTTGCCGTAGGACGGCGCTTCCGAGATGCGCACGTTGCGCGGGATCATTGTCTTGTAGACTTTCTCGCCCATGAACTGGCGGACGTCGGCGACGACCTGGTTCGAGAGGTTGTTACGCGAGTCGAACATGGTCAGCACGATGCCGTGGATCGACAGGTTCGGGTTGAGCGTCGAGCGCACCTGCTCCACGGTCTGCAGCAATTGCGACAGACCTTCGAGCGCGAAGAATTCGCATTGCAGCGGTACCAGGATCGCATCGGACGCCGCCATGGCGTTGACCGTGAGCAGGTTGAGCGAAGGCGGGCAGTCGATCAGCACGTACGTGTAGTCGGCATCCGGCGAGACATTGTTGTTGAGCGCACCGATGGCGTCGCGCAGCTTGAAGGCGCGGCCGGGCGTGGTGCCGAGCTCGAGTTCAAGGCCGGACAGATCCATGGTCGAGGGCGCGATGTGCAGCCGCGGCACCGCGGTCGAGACCACAGCCTCGCGCAAGGCGGCTTCGCCGACCAGCACGTCGTAGGTCGAACAGCTACGGTTGCGGCGATCGATGCCGAGGCCGGTCGAGGCGTTGCCCTGCGGATCGAGATCGACGATCAGGACGCGTTCGCCAATCGCGGCGAGCGCCGTGCCGAGGTTAATCGCTGTGGTTGTTTTTCCGACGCCGCCCTTCTGATTTGCCAGCGCCAGGATGCGCGGGTGGCCATGCGGCACCTCAGCTGCCTGTTCTTGCGCGGTCTTTTCTTGCTGCGGCTCGTCAATCACGGTCATCGCAATTCCCCACTCAAACCCCTTAGCGCCTCAGCTCCGCCGTTCGGCGGTCTCAAGCTCCACGATCCAGCCGTCGCCGGTGCGGCTTGGATGAAGCCGAGGCCGAATATTCCAATGTTTAGCGGCTTCGGTCAATTCAGCCTCTACATCTTGACCCTTGAGAAATAACGCTTTTGCGCCCTGGCGTATCAGCGGCTCCGCAAAGCCGATGAGTTGATGTAGCGGAGCGAGCGCACGCGCGGTGACGCAATCGACGGGGCCGGTGATTCTATCCACATTATCCCCGATTTCAGCGAGATGTACGATCCCCGGAGATGTCGTGACGCGGATCGCTTCGCGCAGGAACGCGGCCTTTTTGGCGATTCGCTCGACAAGATGGACGCGAGCATCGGGCCTCCCGGCCATGGCGCAGGCCAGGACGATGCCCGGAAAGCCACCGCCGCTGCCGAGGTCGGCCCATCGTTTTGCCGCCGGTGCGAGATCCACGAGCTGAAGCGAGTCGGCGATGTGCCGGGTCCAAAGGTGCGGCAGGGTCGATGGCGCAACGAGGTTGGTCTTGGCCTGCCACTCGCGGAGCAAGGCGATGTAGCGATCGAGCCGGTCTTCCGTTTCAACCGAAACAGGCGCGAGCTTGAGCGCCGCAATCTTGTCAGCAGCGATGACGGCGTCCAGCGATTGATCGTTGGTGCCGGCGTTGTCGATCTTCGGTCTGATCAGCCTCGGCTCGGGCCGTCGACCGGCACCCTCGCCCGCCGCAGGTTTTCCTGATGACGATCTGCCGCCCCCCGGCCCGCGCTGTTTCACGTGAAACCTCTATGCAATCGCCTTTGAGGTCTTCCGTGCCTCACGCCGCAGATAGGCTGCGAGAATGCCGAGCGCCGCCGGCGTCATCCCATCGATCCGGCCGGCCTGGCCGACCGTGAACGGTCGGGCCTTCTCCAGCTTGGTCCGCACCTCATTGGAGAGACCGGGGACCTGCTGATAATCGACCTCCGACAGCACCATCCCCTCGTCGCGCCGGAAGGCTTCGACGTCGGCGCTCTGGCGCTCCAGATAGACGTCGTATTTGGCGTCGGTTTCGAGGTGGGTCGCGATGACGGGGTCGATCGCCGACAGCTCCGGCCAGATCGCCCGGACCTGGCTCCAGCCGATATCCGGATAGGCCATCAGTTCGAAGGCGGACCGGCGCTGGCCATCGCGGTTCAGGGAGAGTCCGTGCTTGATCGCCTCGTTCGGGGTGATCGCAAGCGACTTCGAGAGCGCGCGGGCTGCGTTCAGCGCATCCATCTTGGCGCGATGATGCTGCATGCGGGCACTGCCGACACACCCCAAGGCGATGCCCTTCTCGGTCAGACGTTGATCCGCATTGTCGGCCCGCAGCGTCAGCCGGTATTCCGCCCGGGAGGTGAACATCCGATAGGGCTCGCTGATCCCGCGGGTGACGAGATCGTCGATCATCACACCGAGATAGCCATCCGCCCGGTCGAACACCGTTAGCGCCGCCCCGCTCGCGGAGAGCGCTGCGTTGACGCCGGCCACGATGCCCTGCCCGGCGGCTTCTTCGTATCCGGTGGTGCCGTTGATCTGCCCGGCCAGGAACAGACCGCGCAGACGCTTGGTCTGGAGGGTCGGATCGAGCTCGCGGGGATCGATGTGGTCGTATTCGATGGCGTACCCCGGACGGACCATCTTCACCCGCTCCAGGCCGGGGATGCTGGCGAGGATCGCGAGCTGGACCTCCTCAGGGAGCGAGGTCGAGACGCCGTTGGGATAGACAGTCGTATCGTCGAGCCCTTCCGGCTCCAGGAAGATCTGATGGCCGTCACGGTCGCCGAAGCGGACGATCTTATCCTCGATTGACGGACAATAACGCGGACCGGAACTCTTGATCTGGCCGGAATACATCGGGGAGCGATGGACATTGGCGCGGATCACCTCATGCGTCGCCGAGGTGGTCCGGGTGATGCCGCACTGGATCTGCGACGTCGTGATCCGTTCCGTCATCACCGAGAACGGCTCAGGCGGTTCGTCTCCGGGCTGCATTTCGACCGCCGACCAATCGATCGTGGTGCCGTCCAGGCGGGGGGGAGTCCCCGTCTTCAGCCGCCCGAGGGTGAAGCCGGCGCGCTCAAAGGAGCCAGAAAGGCCCATCGCCGGTGCCTCGCCGACGCGACCGGCGGGCCAATTCTTCTCCCCGAGATGGATCAGACCGCGCAGGAAGGTGCCGGTGGTGACGACAATCGCCCCTGCCCGAAGCTTCCGGCCGTCGGTCAGGCGCAGGCCGATGACCCGGCCTTCCACCACGATCAGCTCGTCGGCCTCCCCCCCGAGGACGGAAAGACCCTCGGTCTCCCGGATCGCGGCCTGCATCGCGGCCGCATAGAGCCTTCGGTCGGCCTGAGCGCGAGGACCACGGACCGCCGGGCCCTTGCGGCGATTGAGGACACGAAATTGGATGCCGCCGGCATCGGCGACCCGGCCCATCAGACCATCGAGCGCATCGACTTCGCGGACCAGATGACCCTTGCCGAGACCGCCAATGGCGGGGTTGCAGGACATCGCGCCGACGGTCGAGAAACGATGCGTCACAAGAGCGGTTGTTGCACCCATCCGAGCAGCAGCCGCCGCGGCCTCACAGCCGGCGTGACCGCCGCCAATGACGATGACGTCGTAGTTCTCTCGCTCTGTTCGCATGAGCCAACTTCTAGCTCAGAGGTGTGAAAGCCGGAAGTGGAAACTAGGCGGAGATGTTTCACGTGAAACGGAGCATTCGAGGGGAAAGCGATTCCGCGAAAACAACCCCATGCACAGTAGACGAGCTATTGAACCTGCTGCGTTTCAGGTGAAACAAAATCACTTGATCAAAAGATATCGCCGCGACGCGATCCCAGAATCTTTCGTGGGCAGTCTGGATTATCGTGCAGTGATGCTCGTAAGGGCGGCCGGCGCCCCAACCGTTTCACGAGGCAAAGGAACCACAGCATTTGTTCACGTGAAACGCAAAGAGTGGAACAAAGGCTAGTTCTACAATGAAGAACTAATCCTACTTTCCGATGCAAAATTTCTGGAAAATGGCGCCGAGCACGTCTTCCACGTCCACCCGGCCGAGCAGCCGGCCCAAGGCATAGGCCGCGCCACGCAATTCTTCGGCGGCGAGCTCTTCGCCCTCTTCTACAAGCTCCAAACTCCGGCGCAAGCTGTCTGCCGCTTGGCGCAACAGCTCGCGTTGGCGTGCCCGAGTCACCAATGCACCCTCGCTGCTCCCGAAGAATTCAGAGGCGAATTGCACGAGAGCATCGACCAGCTGAGGGATGCCATCGCCCTGGCTCGCGGAGATCGCGAAGTCGCCGTGCCCCCCCGCTTCCCCGCCCCCACCGAGATCGACCTTGTTGCGCACGATCCAGATCGAGCCGCCAGGCGGACCATTCCCGCCGCCGGCCTTCCGCAGCAACCGCGTCGCGTCCGGATCGATGGTCTGCGATCCCTCCACCAGCCACAGCACGAGATCCGCGTCTTCGGCCCTGGCCCGTGCCCGGCGCACGCCCTCTTGCTCGACAGGATCGTCGGTCTCGCGAATGCCGGCGGTGTCGATCAGCGTGACGGGGTAGCCGTCGAGGTCGAGCTGCACCTCGATCACATCGCGTGTGGTGCCGGCGTACGGCGAGACGATCGCAACCTCGCGGCGTGCGAGCTGATTGATCAGCGTCGACTTGCCGACATTCGGCTCGCCTGCGATCGCGACCACCAGGCCATCGCGCAGCCGTTCAGCTTGGCCCTGTGCCGCAATGACTCCTGCAATTTCGCCATGCAGCGCTCCGATCGCCTTGACGGCGGGCGCCAGAAGCTCGGCAGGCACGTCGCCCTCATCCGAGAAATCGATGCCGGCTTCGATCAAGGCCGAAGCTTCGATGATACGTTCGCGCCAATCGCGTGCACGATTGCCGAGCAGGCCCTGCAACTGGCGCAGCGCTTGACGCCGCTGGCGCTCGGTATCGGCGTGGATGAGATCGTCGAGGCCCTCGGCCTCGGTGAGGTCGAGCTTGCCGTTCTCGAATGCACGCCGCGTGAACTCGCCGGGCTCGGCCGCTCGCGTGTTCGGGATTGCAGAAATTGCAGCGAGGAGCGCCGAGAGCACAGCGCGGCCGCCATGGACGTGGAATTCGGCGACGTCCTCGCCGGTCGCACTTGCCGGCCCCGGAAACCAGAGCACGACCGCATCATCGATCGGCTGGCCCGTGGCGTCACGGAGCAACCTGCGGCTGGCGTGCCTCGGCGCCGGCAGTTCACCGGCCAACGTCGTCAGCGCCAAGCCAGCCCGTGGCCCGGAGACGCGCACCACCGCAATCGCGCTTGGCGGACGGCCGGACGACAGCGCAAAGATGGTCTGGTCTTGCGGATGCATGGCCTATTTGTCCGGCTGCCGGAGAAAAGGCAAACCTCCATTTCGGACGCCAGGTGGCATGATTTTGCTGCGCCACATCCCGCAGCGGAAAGATGATATTGCGGTGCAGCATTAGTACAGCATTTTTGCTGCAGAACGCAGCCGCTCAACTCGGCAGGCTCACCGAATTCAAAACATTATCGTCCTATATCAATGACTTACTAAAATCGGGCTATGTAACAAGCCGCTTGCTATGCTGCAGGTTCACTGCAGCATAGCTGCACAAGAAGGGCGCCCCGAGGGCGCCCTCCAACTTTCCGTTGCACTGCACTCAGGTGTTCATCGAGTCGAAGAACTCCGAATTGCTCTTGGTTGAGCGCAGCTTGTCGAGCAGGAAGTCGATCGCGTCCATGGTGCCCATCGGGTTCAGGATGCGGCGGAGCACGTACATCTTCTTGAGCACCTGCGGATCGGTGATGAGCTCCTCCTTGCGGGTGCCGGAGCGCGAGATGTCGATCGCCGGGAAGGTGCGCTTGTCCGAGACCTTGCGGTCCAGGATCAGCTCCGAGTTGCCGGTGCCCTTGAACTCTTCGAAGATGACTTCGTCCATGCGGCTGCCGGTATCGACCAGCGCCGTCGCGATGATGGTCAGCGAGCCGCCCTCCTCGATGTTGCGGGCCGCGCCGAAGAAGCGCTTCGGGCGCTGCAGCGCGTTGGCGTCGACACCGCCGGTCAGCACCTTGCCGGATGACGGCACCACGGTGTTGTAGGCACGACCCAAGCGCGTGATCGAATCGAGCAGGATCACGACGTCGCGGCCATGCTCGACCAGGCGCTTGGCCTTCTCGATCACCATCTCGGCGACCTGGACGTGGCGCACCGCAGGCTCGTCGAACGTCGAGGACACCACCTCGCCCTTCACCGAACGCTGCATATCCGTGACTTCTTCCGGGCGCTCGTCGATCAGGAGCACGATCAGATAGCATTCGGGATGATTGTGCGTGATCGAATGCGCGATGTTCTGCATCAGCACGGTTTTGCCGGTGCGCGGCGGCGCGACGATCAAGGCGCGCTGGCCCTTGCCGATGGGCGCGACGATGTCGATCACGCGTGCGGAGAGATCCTTTCGCGTGGGATCGTCGATCTCCATGCGGAAGCGCTGATTCGGAAACAGCGGCGTGAGGTTGTCGAAATTGACCTTGTGCTTGGCCTTCTCCGGATCCTCGAAATTGAGCGTGTTGACCTTCAGCAGCGCGAAATAGCGCTCGCCCTCCTTCGGGCTGCGGATATGGCCTTCGAGGGTGTCGCCGGTGCGTAAGCCGAACCGGCGGATCTGCGAGGGCGAAACGTAGATGTCGTCCGGACCCGGCAGATAATTCGCATCGGGCGAGCGGAGGAAGCCGAAGCCGTCGGACAGCACCTCGACGACGCCCTCGCCGACGATGTCGGTCTCGGCCAGCGAAAGCTGCTTGAGGATAGCGAACAACAGCTCCTGCTTGCGCATGGTGCTGGCATTCTCGACCCCGTTCTCTTCCGCGAACGAGACCAGCTCGGCCGGGGTTTTCGACTTGAGGTCCTGAAGTTTAATTTCCCGCATTGGGATGGTCCTGTGGGGTAACCTTGGAAGGGGTGCGAGGAGGCTGAAATGCGGACGTGAGAAGGTAAGGTCCGCAGGTCTGGCAAGGAGAGTGCCGGTGAGGCTTCAAACCTGATGCGGTGTCCGGCCTCTGGAAAGCTCAGACACAACCACATCCGCCTGCGTTGGGTGGGATACGGATAATATAGAAAATCGCTTCCTGCTCCGCAAGCCGAAGCGCCGAGGGATTCGTCGCGCGCGTGCCTAGAACGGCTTCACGATCACCATGATCACGATGAAAATCATCAGGACTGTCGGCACCTCATTGATAATCCGATAGAATTTCTGGGTCCGCGGGCGCCGGTCGCGGGCGAAATCCCTCAGCCAGCGGGAAAAAAAGCCGTGGACCGCGGACATTGCCAGGACCAGTGCCAGTTTTACGTGCAGCCAGCCGGAGGTGAACCAATGGCCGGACCAGGCGAGATAAAGCCCGGCCAGCCAAGTGACCATCATGGCGGGGTTGATGATCGCCTTGAGTAGCCGGCGCTCCATTGTCTTGAACGTTTCGGACTGCTTCGAGCCGATTTCGGTCTCCGAATGGTAGACGAACAGCCGTGGCAGATAGAGCATGCCGGCCATCCAGGCGATGACGGCGATCACGTGCAGCGCCTTGATCCAGAGATAGAGGTCTTCAAACATGTGCCGCCCCGGATTCCTGCCGAGCATTCCAAACGCTGGGGATAGTAAGAACTCGTTAAGGTCTTACCCTGCACACTTATCCGTCCGTAGCGCCTTCCTCAAATCTAGAATCTTAGATTCTTAAGGTTTGAGTCTATGTGACCGTGGATTGGACTCACACAATTCCGTCCGCGGCTTCACGCGCGCTTGTTCACATCCATCAACATATCCTGCGCTAGTCTGGCCTGTCGGAATAATTGACCCGCGCTCAGGGGCTTGCGCCCGCCTGTCGGCAGCTTATCAAGAGGGTTGTTCGCGCAATCCCGTTGCCGTCGCGGAGGACCGGCAAACTTGTCCTGACGGGCAGCGGTGTGAAGAAAATTGGCCGTTGTCCCGCCCCTGCTGTCGCGCAACCCTTTCCGAGGGGTTAAGCTCCACAGAAATCCACAAATCACACCGCCTCCATACAAAGGGTTTTTGTGCCGACCTCGAACAATTATTTCCATCTGCACCTCGTCTCCGACTCCACGGGTGAGACGCTGATCACCGTGGCCCGCGCGGTCGCGGCCCAATACGCCAACGTGACGCCGGTCGAGCACGTCTATCCGCTGGTGCGCAGCCAAAAGCAGCTCGATCGCGTGCTCGATGAGATCGAGGAGGCGCCGGGCATCGTGCTGTTCACGCTGCTGGAGAAGGATCTGGTCTCCAGGCTCGAGAACAAGTGCAAGGCGATCAACGTCCCGAGCCTGTCGATCATCGGCCCGGTGATGCAACTGTTCGAAGCCTATCTCGGCGCCGCGACCACGGGTCGCGTTGGCGCCCAGCACGTGCTCAATGCGGAATATTTCAAGCGCATCGACGCGCTGAACTACACCATGATCCACGACGATGGGCAGCATGTCGAAGGCCTCGACGAGGCCGACGTGGTGCTGGTGGGTGTGTCCCGCACTTCGAAGACGCCGACGTCGATCTATCTCGCTAATCGCGGCATCCGCACCGCCAATGTGCCGCTGGTTCCGGGCATTCCGGTGCCCTCGCAATTGGAAACCCTGACGCGGCCGCTGGTGGTGAGCCTGCATGCGACGCCGGAACGCCTGATTCAGGTGCGCCAGAACCGCCTGCTCTCCATGGGCGCCAATTCCGGCAGTGACACCTATACCGACAAGCAAGCGGTCGCCGAGGAGGTCGCATTCGCACGCAAGCTCAGCGCCAAGCATGACTGGCCACTGCTGGATGTCACAAGGCGCTCGATCGAGGAAACCGCCGCGGCGATCATGAAGCTCTACACCGATCGCCAACGCAACCGGCCTTCGGAATAGTTGTCGCTATGGGTCTGTGGCGCGGCACATCTCCGCTGATCCTGGCCTCGCAGAGCAGCGCGCGGAAAATGCTGTTGGCGAATGCTGGACTCGAATTCGTGGCCGTCACGGCTGATATCGACGAGCGCGGCATCCAGGCGGCCTCGAAACTCTCAAATCCGCGCGAGATCGCCCTGCTGCTGGCGCGTGAGAAAGCCAAGGTGGTCTCGGCTCATCATCCCGGAAGCTATGTGATAGGCGCCGACCAGACGCTGGCCCTTGGCGAGCACCTCTTCAACAAGCCTGCTGGCCGTCCCCAGGCGATGGCGCAATTGTGCGATCTCTCCGGCAACAGCCACGAGCTGAATTCGGCGGTGGCGGTGGTGCATGACGGAAGGATTGTTTTCGAGGATGTTTCCGTGGCCCGTATGACGATGCGGCAAATGACGGAAGCGGAGCTTACGGCCTATCTCGACGCCGCCGGCGCTGCCGTGACCACCAGCGTCGGCGCCTACCAGCTCGAGGGTCTCGGCATCCATCTGTTCGAGCGCATCGAGGGCGACCATTCCACCATTCTCGGCCTGCCGCTGCTGCCGCTGCTTGCGTTCCTGCGCCGCGAGAGGCTAGTTGCGGTGTAAACGACAGACAGGCTGGGCGCTGATGCGGATCCTGGGATTGACCGGCTCGATCGGGATGGGCAAATCCACCACCGCGAAATTGTTCGCGGAGGCTGGTGTTCCCGTCTACGACGCCGATGCCGCAGTTCATCATTTGTATGAGGGCGAAGCGGCTCCCGCGATCGAGGCTGCCTTCCCCGGCACGACCATCAACGGCAAGGTCGACCGGTCCAAACTGTCCGCGCGCGTGGTGCACGATCCCGCCGCGATCAAGCAGCTCGAGCAGATCGTCCATCCGATGCTCGGCGCCTCCCGGCAAAAATTCTTTGCCGATGCGGAAGCGGCCAAGGTCCCCGTCGTGGTCCTGGACATTCCCCTCCTGTTCGAGACCGGTGGCGAGAAACGGGTCGACGCCGTGGTCGTGGTCTCGACCTCACCGGAACTTCAGCGCGAGCGGGTGCTGGCGCGGGGAACGATGGACGAAGCAAAACTCGATGCCATCATCGCCAAGCAGATGCCCGACGCCGAAAAGCGCAAGCGCGCCGATTTCGTAGTGGATACGTCACACGGACTTGAGCCGGTGCGGGCGCAAATCAAGCACATCCTGGCCGAGGTCGTTAAGATGCCGCAGCGGCGAGCCTGATTCGCCGGTTTTACACGGCCATCTCGATCATGCGCGAAATCGTTCTCGATACCGAAACCACCGGCCTCGATCCGCTCCGCGGCGATCGGCTGGTCGAAATCGGCTGTGTCGAGATCTTCAACCGCATGCCGACCGGACAGACCTTCCACCGCTACATGAATCCTGAAAGGGACATGCCGGCCGAGGCCTTTGCAGTGCACGGGCTGTCGGCCGAATTTCTGGCGACCAAGCCGCTATTCCACGAGATCGTCGACGAGTTTCTGGAATTCATCGGCGATGCGCCGCTGGTGATTCACAACGCCTCGTTCGACATCAGCTTCATCAACGCCGAGCTTGACCGGATCAAGCGCGCAGCGATCCCGCGCGAGCGGCTGGTCGACACGCTGCTGCTGGCACGGCGCAAGCATCCCGGCGTGTCCAACCGGCTCGACGATCTCTGCTCGCGTTACGCGATCGACAATTCACACCGCACCAAGCACGGTGCGTTGCTCGATGCCGAGCTTCTGGCCGAGGTCTATGTTGACCTGGTCGGGGCGCGGCAGTCGCAGTTGCTGCTGGCCTCGGAAACCGAGGAAATTCGCGTCAGTGCAAGTGGCGAAGCGCCGCGGCGGCAGCGCCTGGTGCCGCTCGCGCCGCGGGTTTCTGCTGCCGAGCGCGAGGCCCATCGCACCTTCATCGCAACGCTCGGCGACAAGGCGATCTGGAACGAGTACCTGCCCGCACCAGCTGCCGTGGCGGCCGGTCAGGCCTGACCGGCTTGGCCCTGAGCGGCCATCTGCCGCTCCATGTTCTGACGATAGAGGCCGACGAAGTCGACCGGATCCAGCATCAGCGGCGGGAACCCGCCGTCGCGGACCGCGGTCGCGATGATCTCGCGGGCGAACGGGAACAGCAGACGCGGGCACTCGATCATGACCAGCGGATGCAAATTCTCCTTCGGCACATTGGCGATCCGGAACACGCCGGCATAGGCGAGCTCGAACGAGAACATCACCTTGCTCGCAGTCTCGGCCTTACCCTCGACCGACAACGTCACCTCGAACTCATGTTCGCTGAGATTGTTGGCGCTGACATTGATCTGGATGTTGATCTGGGGGGGCTGGCTCTGCTGCTGGAGCGAGCTCGGCGCGTTCGGATTTTCGAACGAGAGGTCCTTGGTATATTGCGCCAGCACGTTGAGCTGGGGAGCCTGGGCCGCCTCGGGAGGGGTGCCGTTACCGTTGGTCATGAAAGTCTCTCCTTACCCGATTTGGGCTGAATTTCGCGGCGGTTGGCTAACATAGGGCCGCCTCATTCCACAAGGACGAACGACCCCAGGCGAGGCATCGGAGTCGCGCCCGCAACTGTGACGTTCACCCCGGTCTTTTGCGCGAAATTGCGCCCTAAACGATTGAAGAAGCGCGATTTCCGGGCAGGATCGGGTTTCCCCTTGAGCATAAAACGCGCTACACTCGGCACTGTGCCAAAAGGCGCCATTGGCCGGGCAAGATTTCGTGCCTACATCCCGGGGACCAGACGCGCGGACCTGAAATGGTGATGTAGACTTGCCGTTCCCCTATGGAACGGTCTACTGGCCGGAACGATTTTCCCGGCAAGGACCCTCGGAAAAGACCAGAAAGCGAATACGACGTGGACATCTACACCATCATCTTCCTGGCGCTGGCGGTCTTCATCTTTCTGCGGCTGCGCAGTGTGCTGGGGCAGCGCACCGGCAGCGAACGGCCGCCGTTCGACCGCAACGCGCTCCAGGGTGCCCAGGACAAGAACGTCGTGACCATGCCGGGCAAGGTGATCGACCAGGCCCCGCTGGCGCCGACGACCGAGCCGACTCCGCCCACCGACCGCTGGAAGGGCCTGGCCGAGCCGGGCACCCCGCTCGCGCAGGGTCTCGACGCCATCGTCGACAAGGATTCCACCTTCGACCCGCGCCATTTCATCTCGGGTGCCCGTGGCGCCTATGAGATGATCGTGCTGGCCTTCGCCAATGGCGACCGCCGCGCGCTGCGCAATTTGTTGTCGCCGGAAGTCTATGAGAGCTTCGACGCCGCGATCAAGGAGCGCGAGAAGAACGAGCAGAAGACCGAGACGCGTTTCGTCTCGATCGACAAGGCCGAGCTCGTCGGCGCCGAGCTGCGCGACCGCACCGCCCAGCTCACCGTGCGCTTCGTCTCGCAGATGATCTCGGTCACCCGCGACAAGGCCGGCAATATCGTCGACGGCAGCGCCGACACGGTCGCCGACATCACCGACATCTGGACTTTCGCCCGCGACACCTCCTCTCGCGATCCGAACTGGAAGCTGGTTGGTACCGGAAGCGCGAATTAAGATCTTCTTGAAGACCAGCGCGACGGCGCTTTGCGCAGGTGTCGTCGTGCTGTCGTCGTTTTCGCTCGGCGCCGAGGCGGCGCGGCGCCACTACCGCAGTCACCACCGTCATCTTCCAACATTGCCTGCCGCTCCGCCGCGCGCCTTGCCCTATCCGCAGCTTTCGCTGCCGTTCGAGATTCCCGGCGCGCAATATCTGCCGCTGGCCTGGGCGGACGTGAAGGGCTGGAGCGACGATAATCATCTCGCCGCCTACAAGACCTTCCGCGCGAGCTGCCGTTCGATCAACACGCAGACCGGCGCGTCCGAGCCGAAAGCCGAAGCCAAAGCACTCGGCGCTTCGCTGGGCGAGCCCTGCCGGGTCGCCAAATCGCTCGAACTCACCGACGACGCCAGAGCCAAGACCTTCTTCGAGGAGAATTTTGCGCCGCTGCGCATCTCCCGTCTCGGTGAGCCCGACGGCTTCGTCACCGGCTATTACGAGCCCGTGCTCGAGGGATCGCGCAGCCAAACCGATGTTTACAACGTTCCGGTCTATCGCCGGCCCTCCAACCTGTTCGTGCGTGGCTACAAGCAGGACTCGGTCAGCCTGCCCAACAAGGGCCCGGTCTATCGCAAGATCGGTCGCCGCAAGCTGGTGCCCTATTACGACCGCGGCGAGATCGAGGACGGCAAGATCGCCGGCCGCGGGCTGGAGATCGCCTGGCTCAAGGACCCGACCGATCTCTTGTTCGCACAGATCCAGGGTTCGGCACGGATCAAGTTCGACGACGGCGGCACGGTCCGGCTCAATTACGACGCCTATAACGGCTATCCTTACACGGCGGTAGGTCGCATCCTGATCGAGCGCGGCATCATTCCGAAGGAGGAGATGTCGATGCAGAAGATCAGGGAATGGATGGCGCAGAATCCGGATGGGGCCAAGGAATTGCGCCGCCAGAACCGCGCCTACATCTTCTTCCGCGAGGTCAATCTCTCCGACAAGGAGGAGGCGGTGGGCGCGCAAGGGATTCCGCTGACGGCCGGCCGCTCGATCGCGGTCGACAAATCGCTGCACGTCTACGGCACGCCGTTCTTCATCGAGGGCGAGCTGCCGATCGAGTCCGAACGCGCCAAGACGCCGTTCCACCGGCTGATGATCGCCCAGGACACCGGCTCGGCCATCATTGGACCTGCGCGCGCCGACCTTTATTTTGGCGCGGGCGCGGATGCCGGCCGCGTCTCCGGGCGGTTGCGCCATCCCATGCATTTCGTGATGCTGGTGCCGAAGAGCCTCGATCCCAGTGTGCGCGGCGCGCGATTGCCGGTGCCGGATCCGCGGCCGTCGGAAAAGATCGCAAAGCTGTTTCCGCAGACCGATCCGGCGAAGCCCGCCTCTCCTGCTGCAGCGGCGACGGTCGGTAAAAACGAAACGGTCGCCACTGCCGGTTCCGTCCCGCTACCGGTGCCGCGTCCGGCGATCGAGCCCGTTCGCGAACCGCAGCGGCCGGTGAAGAATCGCTCGCATCGGCAGCAATGAAGCGATCCTCCCGTCCGCCCGTGCTGGAGCCCCGCCCCGTGCCGCGCCGCCGCGCCCTGAGCGAGGAGGAGCGCGAGCTGTGGGACACGGTTGCAAAGCAGGTGAAGCCGCTGAAGAAGCTTCGGGTGTCGAAGGCGCCGGCGGCGCCGCGCGCTGAATCCTCGCTTGCCGCCCAGGGGGCCAGACCTGCATCACCGTCAAGGCCGGTCGCGGCTGCGCCGGAGCCGCGCCTAGCAAAACCGTCCGTGCCGCCCTTGGCGCCGCTCGGCAAGCGCGAGCGCGCAAAGCTGTCGCGCGGACGACGCGAGATCGAGGCGCGGCTCGACCTGCATGGCATGACCCAGACGCGTGCCCATCGTGCGCTGACCGGCTTCCTGCACCGCGCCCATCACGACGGCCTGACCTTTGTCCTGGTCATCACCGGCAAGGGCCGCAGCGGCGGCGAAAGTGGCGTGCTCCGCCGCCAGGTCCCGGAATGGCTGAGCCTGCCGGAATTCCGTGCCTTCGTCGTCGGCTTCGAGGAGGCCCATATCGGCCACGGCGGCGAAGGTGCGCTGTATGTACGAATTCGGCGGGCAAGGCACTAAACCTCTCCCGCTCGCAGTGGGAGCGGGAGCGCAGCTTCTAAAACGGCCGGATGATTCCGACGCGCGGGATCAGCGTGATGATCAAACCGAAGATGTTGGTGTTGCGATCCTCCGCCTGAATCGGCGGCGCCTTCCGTGCGGCGGGCAGCATCTTCACCGCATGCAGGATCAGGAACATGCAGACCGCCCAGTTCGAGATCCAGCGCGAATAGTCGAACACCATTGCGAACATCACGAGATAAGCGAGGCTGACGCCGATCAGCGCCGCGATCACGAGACGGCGATGCGTTTCGCTGGCGAGCGCGTCGATCAGATTCGCAAAGAAGCGCCATAACGGCGTGTGCAGCCAGATCAAAAGCGCGAAGACCGGCACGCCGAGGATGTTGTGTGGCAGCCGGCCCCAGGTATCGGCAACCTCCTTCGCCAGCGGCTGATACCAGATGTAGCTGAATTGCAGCAGGTCGGTGCGGGATGGATCGGCCATCCGGCTCTTGAGATAGGCGACGAATTCCGCCTCCGGGATCGGCATCGTTCCCAGAAATTGCGCCGCGAAGAACAATGCGGAGACGATCGCGAAAGCGGCGACACCGAACGCGACGTTGGTGCGATGGCAGCCGCAAGCCAGGTAATGTCTGATCACGACGATGGTGATGATCGTCGGCACATACATCAAGAGATGGATGTGGTGGATCAGGACGAGCATGATCGAGAACAGCGCAGCCGTCGCCACGAACAGCAATGAGCCCGCCGGCATCAGCAGCAGGACGGTCGCCAGCGCACAGCCATAGATGTCGAAATGGCCGAGCGTGTGCATGAAGTTCTTGAGGAAGAACGGCGAGCCCGCGGTGAAGACGAACAACGGCAGCGTCTTCGCGGTGAAGCCGAACGTGTTCTGGAACAGTCTTGCGTAAAGGCCCAGCGTGACCAGCCACGTCGCGCCGCCGAGCGCGAACACCAGCCATACCGGTACCTTCGCCGTGAACAGCGCGACGATCGCCCCGATCAGCGCGCGCTTGATGAAGCCGAAATGGTAGTCGACGAGAAGGTGGATATAGGGGACGTAAGGCGGAAGCTGGATCTTGTGGACGAACACGCCGACGAGGACGGCGGCGTTGATCGCGAGCAGCAGGCGCCAGGGGTTTTGCAGGACGCTAGCGCGCATATGGCACTCGAGGCGCGTCAATCTCCGCGGTCCTTCCGGACAAGCGCGCATAGCGAGCGCTGATCCCGGACCCATAACCACAGAAGGTCGTTTGAGCCGAGATCGGAGTCGCCATCTGTTTCAACAAACACCGCCGGGGGGTAATGGGTCCTGGCGTTCGCCAGGACGACAGCGGGATAGATAGCGGACCCCGACCGAATTACAAAATGAACCGGCTCAAATCCGCATTTTTGGCGAGGTCGCCGACGTGCTTCTGCACGTAATCGGCGTCGACCCGGACGGTCTCGCCATTGCGGTCGGGAGCGGTGAACGAGATCTCGTCCAGCACCCGCTCCATCACGGTCTGGAGCCGCCGCGCGCCAATGTTCTCGACGGTGGAATTGACGGCGACCGCGACGTCGGCCAGCGCATCGATCGCGCTGTCGGTGATGTCGAGCGCCACGCCTTCGGTCTGCATCAAGGCGACATATTGCTTGATCAGCGAGGCTTCGGGCTCGGTCAGGATCCGGCGCATGTCGTCGCGGGTCAGCGCCTGCAATTCGACGCGGATCGGCAACCGGCCCTGCAACTCCGGCAACAGGTCGGACGGCTTTGCGACATGGAAGGCGCCGGAGGCGATGAACAGGATGTGGTCGGTCTTGACCGCGCCGTGCTTGGTCGAGACCGAGGTGCCCTCGATCAGCGGCAAGAGATCGCGCTGCACGCCCTCGCGCGAGACGTCGCCGCCGACGCGGCCGTCGCGCGCGCAGATCTTGTCGATCTCGTCCAGGAACACGATGCCGTTGTTCTCGACTGCGCTGATCGCCTCCAGCGTGAGCTGCTCGGTGTCCAAGAGCTTGTCGGATTCCTCGTTGACGAGGATTTCATGCGAGCCCTCCACCGTCAGCCGTCGCGTCTTGCTGCGGCCGCCCAGCTTGCCAAAGATGTCGCCGATCGAGATCGCGCCCATCTGCGCGCCCGGCATGCCGGGGATCTCGAACATAGGCATGCCGCCGCCGGACGACTGCGTCTCGATCTCGATTTCCTTATCATTGAGCTCGCCCGCACGCAGCTTCTTGCGGAACGATTCCCGCGTCGCGGAAGAGGCATTAGCGCCGACCAGCGCATCGAGCACACGCTCCTCGGCAGCGAGCTGCGCCCGCGCATGCACGTCCTTGCGCTTGCGCTCGCGCACCTGGACAATCGCGACCTCGACGAGATCGCGCACGATCTGCTCGACGTCGCGGCCGACATAGCCGACTTCGGTGAACTTGGTCGCTTCCACCTTCAGGAACGGCGCATTCGCGAGCTTGGCGAGCCGCCGCGCGATTTCCGTCTTGCCGACGCCAGTGGGGCCGATCATCAGGATGTTTTTCGGCAGCACCTCCTCGCGCAGGGAGCCTTCGAGCTGCTGCCGCCGCCAGCGGTTGCGCAGCGCGATCGAGACGGCGCGCTTGGCATCGGCCTGGCCGACGATGAAACGGTCGAGTTCAGAAACGATTTCGCGGGGAGAGAAGTCTGTCATGGCACCTTAGCTAGGGTCAGATTCAGGCCGGGACAAGCCGCTTTTTTCGGCCATCAGATGATCGGCGGGCCGGATTGCCATTGCTTCACGGCCTCGATCGGATGGATCAGCATCAGGATATTCAGCGTCAGATTGTCGCGAATGTGGAGCGCCAGCATGATCTCGAAGGCGAGCCCGATCGCCACCGTTGCCGGGACCGGCAGCAGGCGTGCGGCGAGGAAGCCCAGCACCATGAACAGCGTGTCAGAGACCGAATTGACGATGCTGTCGCCGTAATAGTCCAGCGAAATCGTACCAGCACGGTAGCGTTCGATGATGAATGGCGAGTTCTCGACGATCTCCCAGGCGCCTTCGATCAGCATGGCGATGATCAGCCGTGCCGGCCATGACAAAGGCAGCGAGGGCAGTCGCGCGAACAGCAGCCAGGTCAGGCCGTAGAACAGGAAGCCGTGCAGGACGTGGGAGAAACTGTACCAGTCGGCGACCTGTTGCGAATTTTCCGAGCTGTTCACCACGCCATGCCACAACTTCACATAGCCGCAGGTGCAGATCGGCACGCGCCCCGCCGCGAACAGGATGGAGGCTTGCAACGCCAGCAGCAACAGCGCCATGCCGAGCCAGGCTTGCGGGGGTACGGCGAGCTTGCTCGGTTGCGTGTTCGCCAGCGTCACGGTTGGCGCACCATCAACAGCGCCGGTCCGTCCGGCGTCTCGACCAAGCGGTCGCGCACGAAGCCGGCCTTCGCATAGGCGCGTACCGCGCGTGCATTGAGCGGATCAGGATCGGTGACGATCCGCGGCCGACCGGCGCGCAGCTGCGCGTCGACGAATTGGCGAATGAAGGCCGAGCCATGGCCGCGCGCGATCATGTTGCTTTCGCCGATGAACTGGTCGATCCCACGCGTGCCCTCCGGTTGCGGCCCAAAGCCCGTATTCCAGGCCGTCAGCCGGTAACACTGAAGATAGCCGAAGGGCTTGTTGTCGGCCAAGACGATGAACTGGTCCATCGCCGGCTCGTCAAGATCGCCGCTGACCAGCTCAAGCTGCTCGTCCGGATCGCCCCACCATTCCCGCACATGCGCTTCGCCCAGCCACCGCCGGATCAGCGGCAGATCGGCCGTTGTCATCGGTCGAAAGGTGTAGGTGGGCCTCATCTAGTAGCCACGGGTGGGACTGCGCTCCCTCTCCCGCTTGCGCTACCAGATTCACACATCTCGAAAATAGAATCATCTTCAATGAGTGTAGCAAAAGCCAGGTTTTGGACGCTCACGCGCTGCAGAATCGAGACAAGTGACTCGGATGACTCACTTTTTGGGCTTAATCGGCGAATGGCTCCGACAGAGATGTGTGAATACGGTAGCCCGCTTGCGGGAGAGGGTTGGGGAGAGGGTGCTTCCGCAATGGGACAATCCCCCAGAGGAGAGAGCCCCCACCCGGCGCTTCGCGCCGACCTCCCCCGCAAGCGGGAGAGGTTGCACCGAGCATCCGGACAAGCCTTCGGACAAATGACGCTCCGCCTACCCGCTCGCGAGGCTCTCGATCGTCACATTCCGGTTGGTGTAAACGCAGATGTCGGCGGCGATGTCGAGGGAGCGGCGGACGATGGTCTCGGCGTCCTTATCGGTATCGAGCAGGGCGCGCGCCGCCGCCAGCGCATAATTACCGCCGGAGCCGATCGCCATCACGCCGGCCTCAGGCTCGAGCACGTCGCCGGTGCCGGTCAGGACAAGGGAGACGTCCTTGTCGGCCACGATCATCATGGCCTCCAGCCGCCGCAGGTAACGGTCGGTGCGCCAGTCCTTGGCCAGCTCGACCGCGGCCCGGGTCAGCTGTCCCGGATATTGCTCCAGCTTGCTCTCCAGCCGCTCAAAAAGCGTGAAGGCGTCGGCGGTGGCGCCGGCAAAGCCGCCGATAACGTCGCCCTTGCCGAGCTTGCGGACCTTCTTGGCGTTGGACTTGATTACGGTCTGGCCGATCGAGACCTGGCCGTCGCCGCCAACCACCACCTTATCGCCCTTGCGGACCGTCAAAATCGTGGTGCCGTGCCAGCTAGGCGAGCTGTTCTGGAAATCCTGCATAAATGACCCTCGTTGTCCGCCTGATTTAGGCGGTCGGGGCCAAAGGGACAACCGGCGCACAACCGGCGCACAACGGCCGCTCCGGGCCTAATTCGCTCACCATAGGCAGAAGTAGAGGCCCGGCTAGCCGTTCCCGCAGTAGCGAAGGCGTCATTTGGCTGGTAAAAGACCGGCGTTTTCGGCCCCGAACAGCATGATTTTGAAAAGCGGACACCGCTTTTCCGACCGAGATCATGCCGAAATGACAGCGAAAGCCTTCAATGCGCACCGCGACGATCAAGCGCAAGACCAAGGAAACCGACATCGAGGTCACCGTGAACCTCGATGGCACCGGCGTGGCCAATATCGCGACCGGCATCGGCTTTTTCGACCACATGCTCGATCTCCTCGCCCGCCATTCCCGCATCGACCTCACGGTCAAGGCGGTAGGTGACCTGCACATTGATCACCACCATACCACCGAAGACACCGGCATTGCGCTCGGCCAGGCCGTCAAGCAGGCGCTCGGCAACATGGCGGGTATCACCCGCTATGCCGGCGTGCACATGCCCATGGACGAGACGCTGTCGCGCGTGGTCATCGACATCTCGGGCCGCCCGTTTCTGGTGTTCAAGGCCGACTTTCCCCGCGACAAGATCGGCGAGTTCGACACCGAGCTGGTGCGCGAGTGGTTCCAGGCCTTCGCCATCAACGCCGGCGTGACTCTCCACGTTGAGACCCTATATGGCGATAACAGCCACCATATCGCCGAGTCCTGCTTCAAGGGTCTGGCGCGGGCGCTGCGCACCGCTGTCGCGATCGATCCGAAGGCTGTGGGGGAGATCCCGTCCACCAAGGGCTCGCTCGGCGGCTGACATCTCCGGCCGGCGGCACGCGCCGCTTGCGGTATCACTGAATTTAGAGAACGGGGCATCACCATGCCTGTCTACACAGTTCATGCTCCCTCTCCTGCCGGAGCCGATTTGCGCGCGACCGACAAGTTCGTCTTCGTGCGCGACGGCTTCCACTTCTGGGCGATGATCTTCGGCCCGCTCTGGCTGCTGTGGAATCGGCTGTGGCTGGCGCTGATCGGCTGGGTGATCTTTGTGGCCGCGTTCAATGCGGGGCTGTCCAGCCTGGGTGTTGGACGCAGCTCGATCTTCTTCGCCAATATCATCGTCGCGCTGCTGATGGGCTTCGAGGCCTCGAGCCTGCGCCGCTGGACTCTCTCACGCGGCAAATGGCGGCAGCTCGACGTCGTGATTGCCGACAAGGAAGACACTGCCGAGCATCGCTTCTTCGAGCGCTGGAGCCAGAAGCAGCATGGCATCGTCAATGATCAATGGGCCGTCGATCGCGGCGGCCCGCCGCCGACCCGTAGCGTGCCGGGTCAGCAATTCTCGAACCCGCCGCCGTTGCCGGCGGGCGGCATCATTGGGTTGTTTCCAGAACCGGGAGGGTCAAGATGAGCGTCGCCATCATCGATTACGGTTCGGGCAATCTGCATTCCGCCGCCAAGGCCTTCGAACGTGCCGCGCGCAGCCTGGAGGACCCGCAAAAGGTATTCGTTACCAGCGATCCGGACCAGGCCTACAGCGCCGACCGTCTGGTGCTGCCGGGCGTCGGCGCTTTCGCCGATTGCCGGCGCGGACTTGACGCCGTCAACGGCATGGTCGAGGCCATCACCGAAGCGGTGCGCGTCAAGGCGCGGCCGTTCTTCGGCATCTGCGTCGGCATGCAATTGATGGCGAGCCGCGGCAAGGAGCACGTCACGACGGAGGGGCTGAATTGGATCGGCGGCGACGTCGAGAAGATCACGCCGCGCGACGAAAACCTGAAGATCCCGCACATGGGCTGGAACACGCTGGAGGTGCTGCGCGAGCATCCGGTGCTGAACAAGCTGCCGCTTGGCCCCAAGGGCCAGCACGCCTATTTCGTGCACTCCTATCACCTCAACCCCGCCAACGAGGCGGACGTGCTGGCGCGCGCCGATTATGGCGGGCCCGTCACCGCGATCGTCGCAAAGGACACCGCGATCGGCACGCAATTCCACCCCGAGAAGAGCCAGCGGTTCGGGCTGGCCCTGATCTCGAACTTTTTGCGATGGAAACCGTGATTCTCTTCCCCGCCATCGACCTCAAGAACGGCCAGTGCGTGCGTCTCGAGCAAGGCGACATGGCGCGCGCCACCGTGTTCAATCTCGATCCCGCGGCGCAGGCGCAGAGCTTTTCCGCGCAGGGCTTTGAGTATCTCCACGTTGTCGATCTCGACGGCGCCTTTGCCGGCAAGCCGGTCAATGCGCAGGCCGTCGAGGCGATGCTGAAGACGATCAACATTCCGGTACAGCTCGGCGGCGGCATTCGCGATCTCGCGACCGTCGAAGCCTGGCTCGGCAAGGGCATCGCCCGCGTCATCATCGGCACCGCCGCGGTGCGCGACCCTGAATTGGTGAAGGCGGCGGCGAAGCAATTCCCCGGCCGAATCGCGGTCGGGTTAGACGCGCGCGACGGCAAGGTCGCTGTCGAAGGCTGGGCCGAGACCTCGCAGGTCACAGTGCTGGAGATCGCGCAGCGGTTCGAGGACGCCGGCGTTGCCGCCATCATCTTCACCGACATCGCGCGCGACGGTCTGCTCAAGGGCCTGAACCTGGACGCGACCATTGCGCTGGCGGACGCGATTTCGATTCCGGTGATCGCCTCCGGCGGCCTTGCTTCGATCGAGGACGTCAAGGCGATGCTGACGCCGCGCGCCAGGAAGCTCGCCGGCGCGATCGCCGGCCGCGCGCTCTATGATGGCCGGCTTGATCCCGCCGCCGCCCTCGCCCTGATCCGTAACGCGCGCTAGGAGGCATCCAATGTTCAAGGTGCGCGTGATCCCCTGCCTCGACGTCAAGGACGGAAGGGTCGTCAAGGGCGTGAATTTCGTCGATTTGCGCGATGCCGGCGACCCTGTCGAAGCCGCAATCGCCTATGATGCCGCTGGGGCCGACGAGCTTACCTTCCTCGACATCACTGCGACCCATGAGAACCGCGGCATCATGCTCGATGTGGTCCGGCGCACGGCAGAAGCCTGCTTCATGCCTGTCACCGTCGGCGGCGGCGTGCGTGAGGTCAACGACATCAAGACGCTGCTGCGCGCCGGCGCCGACAAGGTCTCGATCAACAGCGCCGCGGTGTCGCGACGGGAGTTCGTCAAGGAAGCGGCCGAAAAGTTCGGCGAGCAATGCGTGGTGGTGGCGATCGATGCCAAGCGCGTCAAGCGTCCGGGCGGCGACCGCTGGGAGATCTTCACCCATGGCGGGCGCAACTCGACCGGCATCGATGCCATCGAATATGCCCAGGAAGTGGTCTCGCTCGGCGCCGGCGAAATCCTGCTTACCTCGATGGACCGCGACGGCACCAGGCAGGGTTTCGACATTCCGCTGACGCGCGCGATTGCCGACAGCGTCTCCGTTCCGGTGATCGCCTCGGGCGGCGTCGGCAATCTCGACCATCTCGTCGAGGGTATCCGCGACGGGCACGCCACCGCCGTGCTGGCGGCCTCGATCTTCCACTTCGGGGAATTCACCATCCGACAAGCCAAGGAGCACATGGCCCGGCGCGGGCTGCCCATGCGCCTCGATGCCTGACGACTCCCGTTCGTAAAAGTGCTACACGAGCCGTGTGGGGACCGGCTCGTTCGGCCGTATCGCGTTTTCCGAGTATTCCGTATGCCGCGTTTCACGATCCATGATCTGGCCGAGACCATCGATGCCCGCGCGGCCGTCGGTGGCGAGGCCTCCTACACCCGCAAGCTCCTGGACAAGGGCGCCGAGCATTGCGCCAAGAAGTTCGGTGAGGAGGCAGTCGAAACCGTAATCGCAGCAGTCGAAAACGATCGCGCGCATCTGATCGCCGAGAGCGCCGACCTGCTCTACCATTTCCTTGTGCTGCTCAAGGCCCGCGGCGTAAAGCTGGAGGAGGTCGAGGCCGCGCTGGACAAGCGGACGTCGATGTCAGGGTTGGAAGAAAAGGCGTCGCGCAAGAGCGGCAACTAGCCGAGGTGGAAAAGATCGCGTCATGGATATCCGCGCACCCGAGCAGCAGTATAATCCGTACCGCGTCTATACGCGCGAAGAATGGGCGCGCTTGCGCGACGACACGCCGATGACGCTGGAGCCGGGCGAGTTCGACCGGCTGCGTTCGCTGCACGACCGCCTCGACCTCCAGGAGGTCGAGGACATTTACCTGCCGCTGTCGCGCCTGCTCTCGATCTACGTCGATGCGATGCAGCGCCTGTATTACGCCGAGCGGCAATTCCTCAACATCCGCGACCGCAAGGTGCCCTACATCATCGGCGTTGCCGGCTCGGTCGCGGTAGGCAAATCCACCACGGCCCGCGTGCTCCAGGCCCTCTTGGCGCGCTGGTCGCCGCGCCCGAAGGTCGAGCTGATCACCACCGACGGGTTTCTCTACCCCAACGCGGTGCTCGACCGGCAGGGCATCATGCAGAAGAAGGGTTTTCCCGAGAGCTACGACCTGCCACTGCTGCTCAGCTTCCTCTCCGACATCAAGTCCGGACGCCGTCATGTGCGCGCGCCGGTCTATTCGCATCTGACCTACGACATCGTGCCGAACCAGTGGGCCGAGATCGACCAGCCCGACATCCTGATCGTCGAAGGCGTCAACGTCCTGCAGACCGGCAAGCTGCCGCGCGACGGCAAGGCGGTGCCTGTGGTCTCCGACTTCTTCGATTTCTCCGTCTATATCGACGCCGACGAGGCGGCGCTGCGGCAATGGTACATCAAGCGCTTCCTGGCGCTGCGTGACACCGCCTTCACCAATCCAAAATCCTACTTCAACCGCTACGCGCTGTTGTCGGACGAGGAAGCCACCGCCACCGCGATCGCGATCTGGGAGCGCACCAACCTCGCCAATCTCGAGGACAACATCTTGCCGACCCGGCCCCGCGCGACGCTGATCCTGAAGAAGGGCGCCGACCACACGGTGGAGAGCGTGGCGCTCAGGCGGTTGTAATCGCGCCGGTGAACATGGCCCCTGGCTGGTTTGGGCTGAGTGTCTTTTGTTGCAGACCTACAATCGGTATTCCGCTATGCGTTCAAGAACGGCGGAGAGGCACTATGGTTGATCGTCTCAGAAGCGCTGCGGAGCAGCTTGAAGCTCCGATCTGCCCGGACTGCCACATCGAGATGAAGTGGTTCCGCTCCGAACTGCTCGCGGACGAGCCGACGCCGATCATCGCGCATCTTTTCGTGTGCCCACATTGCAAGCGCGCGGCAAAAGCGGACACCATCTTCAAAGCCGACCGAGCGCCGCCTGATAAGCTCACTGCGCCGCGCTTTCTTTCACATGCCGACGCACCGAGTCGCGCCGGACGGCACGGGGCATGCTCGGCGCCCGACCTGGCCGTTACCCTAGCTGGCACGCCGCCGCTGGATGGCTCACTTGCCTGTTTTCGTATTCCAGTCCGCTAGCTTGATGCGCCCCGCAAAGATGGAGGGCCCGGAGCTGCTGGCCTTGTAGACGAAGGCTTCGCCTTCCTGCACGTCGCCGGCCTCCTTGCCGAAGGCATCGGCGATGTTCGTCTTGTGGGTGATCAGGAACGTGTTGGTGCCGGCCTTCGGCGGCGTATCGACGAGATGACGCACGGCTTGGCCCGCCTTTGCATTTGCACCCGTCGGGTTGGCCATTCCCGACGCACTGGCGTTGCTGCTGTCCGTTAACGCATCGACCGGCTTGACCTCGCGGCCGGAGATCAGCTTGCCCGCCTCGACCGCGCGGTTCAGCCGGCTGGTGTAGACCTCGCCGATCGGAATCGCGAGATCCTTGACCGCTGTCCCGATCTGACGCGCCATGTCCCTGCCCTTTTCACTGAGCTGGCGCTGCGCGCTCATGTCGTCGAATTTGAAAGGGTAGACGTCCCTTTGGCTGTCGTCGGTGGCGGTGTGCCGAAACACCAGCACGTAACCGCCCTGCCTGAGGGATGTGATGAGTTCCGGCGTATCCGCCGCGGTGTGTCCAGAAATTCCAGCGAAAAGGACAATGAGTGCGAGGCGGCAAAGCACGTTCATGCGCAAAGTCCCCTATTGCAAACGTCCCCTCAGGGGATGGTGACGCGCAACGAGGCCGATTTCAATTATCGATTGCCGGTCGGGCCGAGGTTTTCGTGAGATTCTGGATCAGACTGTCAGGTGGCGGGACGTGGCCAGCCCGGCCAGCGCCTGATCCAGCTTCTCGCGGTCGAGCGGCTTGATCAGGAATCCATTCATGCCTGCCTCGAAGCAGGCGTAGCGGTCCTCGACCAGCGTATTGGCGGTGAGTGCCAGGATGGGCACGCGCTGGCGACCCATGGCCGCCTCATGCGCGCGAATGCGCTTTGTCGTCTCAATGCCGTCGAGCTGCGGCATCTGGATATCCATCAGCACGAGGTCATAGGGCGTGCCGGCCGATGAGGCGGCGAGCCAGGATTCCAGCGCCGCTTCGCCGTGGATAGCGATGACGACGCGGTGGCCGAGTTTGGTGAGCAGCGAGCGCATCAACAGCGCATTGATCTCGTTGTCCTCGGCAACGAGGATCGACAGGCCTTTCGCCGGCGTTGCACTTTTGGATTCTGCCAATGGCTCCGGCGCGAGCTCGGGCGAGGCGACCTCCGGCGTCAGCGAAAGGCGTGTGGCGAGCGAGGCGGCGCGCAGCGGCTTCACCAGGAATCCGGTGAAGGCCGGGGACAGTTCCTCATGGCGCGAGCTCGACGTCAGCAGCACCAGGCGCTGTATCGCATGCGCCCGCGCCGTTTCGCCGAGATGGTCGGCAGCGGCGGGACCGATCGCGCGATCGACCAGCATGGCGTGCCATGAACGCTCCGGCAGCAGCGCTTGAGCCACGGCGGCGTCCGCCACCATGCAGGTCTGACCGCCCCAGCGCTCCAGGCGCCGCGCGATCAGCGACGCCTCGATGCCCTCGGCGACGAGGAGAATCGGCTTGCCGGCGAGTTCGGGGCTGGGGAATGCCGTCTGTCCGCTACCTGCTTGTGACGGGGCTAGCGGCACCGCGACCTCGAAGGTTGACCCTTTGCCCGGTTCGCTCTCGAGCGTGATCCGGCCGCCCATGCGCTTGACGATGCGCTCGCTGATGGACAGGCCTAGCCCGGTGCCGCCATAGGTGCGCGCGACGCGCTCGTCCGCCTGCTCGAACTCCCGGAAGATGCGCGATTGCGCTTCCGACGCGATGCCGATGCCGGTGTCGCGGACCAGGAAGCTGATCTCGTTCGGCCGCATGCCGGGCTCGACGATCAGCGCGACGCCGCCGCTCGCGGTGAACTTGATGGCGTTGCCGGCGAGGTTGAGCAGCACCTGGCGCAGCCGCGCGGCGTCCCCCACGACCTCGAGCGGCAGGCGCTCGTCGATATAGGACGCGATCTCGAGACTCTTGGCCTGCGCACGCGGCGCGAGAAGCTCGGTGATCTCCTCGACCAGCGTGGACAAGGCGAAAGGACGCTGCTCGAGATCGAGCTTGCCGGCTTCGATCTTGGAATAATCGAGCAGCTCCTCGATCAGCGCCATCAGTGCTTCGCCCGAGGTTTTCACCGCCCTGGCATAGGTCGTCTGCTCCGGCGTCAGCATGGTGTCGAGCAAGAGGCTGCCCATGCCGATGATGCCGTTGAGGGGCGTGCGGATTTCGTGCGAGGCCATCGCGAGGAAACGCGATTTCGCGCGGTTGGCGGCATCGGCCTGATCGCGCGCGTCGGATAAAGCGCGCTCGGTCTCGGTGCGGTCGGTGACGTCGCGTCCGACGCTCTGCAATTCGGCGGGCTGGCCGGCATCGCGGCGCACATAGCCCTCGCGCCAGGCGATCCAGCGCGCACCGAGCGGGGTTGCGATTTTCTGGTCGTGAACGCGCGTGCCGCTGCTCTCGCGCGCGCTGTCGCCCTGCTCCAGCACGTCGAAGTCGAAGCGTGTGCCGACCAGCGCGCTCCGGGCCTGTCCCGCCAGCGCGCAATAGGCGTCGTTGGCAAAGGTGATGCGGCCGCTCGTGTCGCGCAGCACGATCAGGTCGCCCTGCTGCTCGAACAGGCTGCGGGCGCGCTCTTCGGCTTCCTTGAGCTCCCAATTGCGATCGATCAGCGCCTCGTTGTGGGCGGCGAGCGAACGCAGCCGCTTGTTGACGAAGCGCAGCCGCATGCTCAGCGTCGCAAGACCAAGGCACGCCAGCGCGAACAGAAAGCTCGCGCCGATCGCAAAGGCGTTGGGATCGTAGCCGGAATTCTCGGACCGGCTGCCGGAGACGAAGCCGTAGGCGGCGCCGAACGTCGCCGAGAAGATAATGAACGAGCGCAGCGCGAAAGCGATACGGGGATGCTGTCGCCTGAAGCGGCGCATGCGCACCTTGATCCGGAACGTCCGACCCATCGCCACCGACCCTTGTCCGAAACCCCGTGCCCGCCGTGTGCGACGATGTCGCGTCGACCTTGCGAACAGCTTGAGGCTTTGGCGCCGCCTCCCAACAGGGTTGACGAGGTGTTAACGCTTCAGAGCATGATCCGCAAAAGTGTGCAGCGATTTTCCGAAAAGATCATGCTCAAGCAAGAAGCTAAAGCGCGATCGTGATCTCAGCGCGCTTTAGAGCGAGGCGGCCTGCAGGTGGCCATGGCCGCCGCGGGCGCCGACGATCAGCGCCGCGGCCTCGCGCTGCGAGAACGTCTTCGAGCGCACATAGATGCGGTAATCGGCCGGTCCTTCGGTGGAGAGATAGATCACCTGGCCGCCGTCGACGGGCTGCGCGGCGATCGAGACCAGGCGTGTCGACGGATTGCCCTGGCAGGAATCCGATTCCGAGCCGAGGCCATCGTCGACCACCGCGAAGTCCGCAGCGTCCGCATTGTCGGTGACCTGGACCCGTACCGTGGCCTGCGCGGGATCATCGGTGAAGGCGACATGCACGCCGGCGGTCCAGAACACGGAGGTGAGCTCGACCGAGGTCTCGCCCAGGGCAATGCAGGGATGCGAGACCGATCCGATCTCGGCGCGGGCGAACACCGCCGCCGCCAACAGGGGAACAACCGACGCCAGGATCTTGAAACGCAACATGACACTCTACTCGCCCGCCCCGCGGGAACTCGTGTTGGAAACACATGCGGCTTATGGTTTGCAGAGCGTAAAGGAAACTCGTTACCGCCGGGTTGATGCGTGCGGGCTTCACGCCATCTGCCGTACATCCTCCGCGAGTGCGCGGTAGGACAGCGCTTCGGCGAGGTGCAGCCGGCCGATCTTGTCCGCGTTATCGAGATCGGCCAGCGTGCGCGCGACCCGCAGCACGCGGTGATAGCCGCGCGCCGACAGCCGCATGGTCTCCGCCGCGTCCCGCAATAGCTTGGCGCCTTGCGCATCCGGTTTTGCGATCTCTTCGAGGACCGAGGCCGGCGCCTCGGCATTGGTGCGGACGTTGGGCAGGCCGGCATCCGCATAACGCGCGAGCTGGATGTCGCGTGCCGCCGCCACGCGCGCGGCGACTTCGGCGGAGCCTTCCGCTGGCGGCGGCAGAATCAAATCGGCCGCGGTCACCGCCGGCACCTCGATGCGCAGATCAATGCGATCCATCAAGGGACCCGAGATGCGCGCCTGGTAGTCGCCGGTGCAGCGGTCGATGCGGCCGCGCTTGCAGGCATAGCCCGGCTCGAACGCGTTGCCGCAGCGGCAGGGATTCATTGCGGCCACCAGCATGAAGCGGGCAGGGTAGGTGACGCGATGATTGGCGCGCGACACCGCGACCTCGCCGTTCTCGAGGGGCTGGCGCAGCGAATCCAGCACGCGCGGATCGAACTCCGGCAGCTCGTCGAGGAACAGCACGCCCTGATGCGCCAGCGAGATCTCGCCGGGCTTGGCGCGCACGCCGCCGCCGGTGAGCGCGGCCATGCTGGCGGAATGATGCGGCGAGCGGAACGGCCGCCGCGCGGTTAGCGCGCCGCCCTCGATCTCGCCGGCGACGGAGGCGATCATCGAGACTTCGAGCAGTTCGCCTGGCGACAGCGGCGGCAGGATCGAGGGCAGGCGGGCCGCCAGCATCGATTTGCCGGCGCCAGGCGCGCCGATCATCAGAAGATGATTTCGTCAATGACAATAACGTCTGCGACGGCCTGCATATCTGCTATGCAGCAGCGCCCTTGCACAGTTCCATATACCGTACATACTTACGGATAATACGAGCGATGTACGGTATCGCCGGAAACACTTACGGAGAATGAACACATGGTGCCCAAGACGGAGCGCTTCGAGATGCGGCTTGATCCTTTGACATTGGAGCGGGTGGACAACTGGAGGTCCGATCAGGCCGACCTGCCGTCGCGTGCGGAAGCGGTACGCCGCCTCGTTGAGCAGGGGCTTGGCTTGGGGTCACGGAAGCAGCCCTTCGTGCTCGACAACCAACAGAAGCTGATCGTCTGGCTCCTCACGGAAATCCTTGGCCAGCAGAAGAACTATGAGAACAAGGACACGCTGCACTTGATCCAAGAGGCAATCTACGGCGGCCACTTCTGGGCTCTACAGTGGCAACTGACCGGCATCATTCACGACAGCGTTGACAAGCCGGACGCGGTGTCGCTCGTCGTCGATGTCCTCGACATGTGGTGGTTTGTCGAACACGCTTACAGGAAGCTCCCGCAGTCTGAGAAGGACCGCATCGAGGCGGAGGTTGGCCCTTGGGCGAAGGACCCCAAGTTTGCAGGCTTCGATGGCAATAACGAAACCGAGTACATGAGCATCGCGCGCTTCTTGGTGGAGGAGCTTGGTCGCTTCGAAGAGTTCAAGGGGCGTAGCTTCAACTCCCACCATCCTACGGTCGCACGGTACGGCCAGATGGCGAAGCGCTTCGACGCCATGCGGGTAGGCTTGGGACACGGACGCAGCTTGTCCGCAGATCAGATCATCGAGCTTCTCAAGTTGAGTTAGCTGCCTGCGGAGCGCCGGGACCTGTCGAAAAAAAGGGTCCCATCTCGGCCCCGGGTCCCATTTTCAGATCGACCCCGGCTCCCGGCTTCAAATAGTTCGAGTTGAAGGGCCGGCCGCCGCCAAGCTTACGGCTGCAGTGCGGGCTCCGTGGAACAAGTGTGCACTTTTGCGCTTAAGTACATTCGAGTTCCCCGTCGGTGTGCCCCCGTGACCCAGTCGAACAATCAACCGCTGATCCTCGTCGTTGAAGACGAAGAGGGCATTCAGAGCCTCATTGAAGACGCGCTTACCGAAGCAGGTTTCGCTTCCGACATCCTCTCCTCAGCCGAGGAAGCCCTGACACTCTTCCGCAGCGGAACGAAGCCCTATGTGGCCCTCGTGACCGATGTGAACCTCAAGGGCCGCTTGGACGGGTGGCACGTCGCTCGGGAGGTCCGGGAGAAAGAGCCTACATTCCCAGTCGTGTACATGACCGGGGCCGCCGCAGGTCACTGGGCCGCGCAGGGCGTCCCCAATAGCATCCTGCTGGCGAAGCCGTTCGCTCCTGCGCAGGTCGTGACGGCTCTCTCCAACCTCCTGAACACCGGCACACCGCCCACAGCGTAGACCGCGGTGATGATCCGCTGGCGGCTCGAACTCCAGATGCGGTCAGATGGTGGCGTGCAGAGCCCCGCTTCCCACATACTGGAGGAGGCCCGACCCGACCTGTTATATTGTTACGGCCGATACGGCCCTAAGTATCGAGCGGCGGGCCTGAAACCCAGATCTACCTTGTAACTCAGGGACTTGCTATATAGTCATAAACTATACGGCCGTTCCGGCCCTATCGGTTCCACTGCCCAAATGGGCATCCCCGTGTTTGGGCACCAAGGGCCTAAAAGTTCTCCTCCTCCGGGGTTAGCGGGGCATTGAGGTCAATCTCTGGAGGTGGTGCCCATTCCGCCATGAGCGCGTTGGGCAAGTCAGGGCTTAGCTTGGCCAAGGCGAGCGCTGTGATGTCGGTGTGCTTGAGGAGCCGCGAGGCGAGCTTGGCGTTCAAAATCGCATCGACCAGCTTCTGTGCTTCTGCCTCAATCCAGTCTTCGTGCTCTTGGTTCTCAGGGCTTCCGTTCGCCACCTGCCTCGCTCTGTTCCAAGATGACGCTCTGATTTCCTCGGGCGAGTAGCCCGCTGCTTCCAACTTCTTGAGCACGTCGCGCATGTTGTTCACCGTTCCATGGGAAACTCCAGCGTCTGCCATGATGCTCTTGATGGTGTCTCCGGGGTCCTTCTGTCGAACCAAGCGCCAAGCCGCCGCCGTTCGATCATCTCGCTGGAATGGCAGCTTATTCTTGCTGTTGATGCGAAGGGCGGCACGCTCGGCTTCCCTGAGGCTCCCAGTGAACACCTTAGCCGGGATTGGCTTGGCCCACCTCGCCATGTCGTAAGCCGCAAGCCGGTGGTGCCCGTCCATCACGTAGGCGTCTTGCCCCAAGGGGAACACGATGATCGGCGGCATCTGCTCACCGCGCTGGATCGCGTGCGCCAGCTCCAAGATGTGGTCATCGCTTGGTATCTGGTTTCGCCCCGGCACTCTCCATTGAAACACCTTCGCAGCCACCTTGATGTGCTTGCGGTCGATCTGAACAGTAGCGCCTGCCTTCACCGGCAGCATCGCCGTTCCCTCGGTCGCAAGCCTCGCTTCCAAGGCTTCGGTGGTTTCCCCGGTGTCACTCGGCCTCGTCACGTTCCCTCGCGTGAGGGTCCGCCGTGTTCGCACTGTCTTCTTCCGGCTCATTGCTGCTCTTGCTTCTCGTCTTCCATCTGATTGGCGTCCCAGTCGAAGCGGCTCGTCAAGAACACCGTCTCCTGTATCTGCTCAGCATGGTGCCACCGGATGTTCAAACGTCCTTCCTGCGGTCTCATCACCATCTTGCTCACCGCTCCTCTAAGGGCCTTGTTCGCCTCCTCGGTGTTCATTGGTTCCGCTGAGAGTGCTTGCTCCACCGCGGCCAACCGCTTCTCCACGTTGGCGCCCGTGAGCATCTCGCGGCGTTCGACTGCGGACCTCAGGTCATCCCTGACAGCCTCCAGTTCCTGTTCGTACTGCAGCAGCCTGTCTCGTGCTGTCGTGCTCTTGTCAGAGATGGCCATCTCCAGCAGTTCGTTAACGGCGTCCTCACCCGCGTCAATCTCGACTTTCAACTGTTCAATCTCGGCGTCTATATCTGCGGTGTCATTGCCCCGTGGAGCAGTGTCGAGTGTCTTCCTCAGGTTTGCTTTGAATGTGCTCACCGCCTGATCGTAAGGCACGCTCTCGTAGGGGTGTGTTCCCGCCTTGGCGTGGGCCGCCGAGCACACGAGATACACATGGTCACCTTTGTTCACCCGTGTAACGGTGCCATCGCAGTGCTGGCATTTCATTAGGCCTGCGAAGATGGACCTAACGGGACCGGTGGCGTTCCTGCCCCTTGCCTCAGTGGTGCTCATGCGGGCATTCACTCGGTCGAACAGCTCCCGGTCAATCGCAGCCGGAAAGCGGTGCAAGATGGGTTCCTGTGGCTTGCGTTACCTTTCGCACGGTGTGTGGCACGAAGATGCCGATAGCAGCCTTGTTGGTCAGGAGCTTGCGCACGTAGCTGCGATGCCAGTATTTCGCCTTCCATCCACCAGCGCCCCATGTGGGTTCCTTGGCATCGTTGAGCTGTGTCGCAATGCTGTGCGCACCCACGCCCTCATCAGCCATTTCAAACATCCAGCGCAGTCGCGCCGCTCGTTCTTCGATCAGCTCGTAGCTGGCGTTCTCGTCGCTCCACCGTATCCAAGCAGGTAGCCTCTTGGTGTACGGCTTGGTGAGCTTCTGCTCGCTGGCAAACACCGCCCTCTTGTTCGCGTACGCCTCGCCTACACGACGCGCCTTCTGAGCGCTTTCCTGATTGCCCCGTGCGAACGAGAGCAGCATAGCCATGAGATGGTACAGGCCTTCAGGGCTCCGCAGGGTCTCCATGTTGTACTCGCGGCCGAGCCCGTCCGAGAGGTCAACCACAGTGACACCTTGGCGAATGATGCCTTGCATGTAGTAGGAGGCGTCAAACGCGGGCTCTCGGCTCAACCTGTCGAGATTTTCAACCAGCAGATACGCGCCTGCGGGCACCGAGCCGTCCTCAACGGCTTTGAGGAACGCTCCCAGTGCTCCAACGTCGCGATTGGCGCCCGTGTATGCCGAAACGCCTCTGTCAGTGAGGTTTAGCTCCGTGTCGAGAGGGACGCCCATGCGCTTTGCCCAGTCCTCGGCCATCTTGGTCTGGCGGCGCAAGCTGTCTCCCTGCTCCTGTGCGGGCGTAGAGAAGCGCTTGTAGCTGTAGGCCTTTGGTTTCCGCTGGGCGTCCATCATGCTCGTCTCCAGTAGCCCGTCGTGGGCACTGAAGCAATCACATGAGCAGGTGATGTCCGCCCGCGGCTGCGATCTCGAGCGCCCGCTTGGCGCTCTCCTGGCCCTTGATATCGCGCAGGTCGAGGGACGAGGCGGCGGCCTCATGCACCTTCGGCGAGGGCCGCGACAGCACCTGCGTGCCCTTGAAATGGTTGGCGATCTGAATGAGTGATTGTGCGGCGATGATCTGGATGTCCGGGCTCGCCCAGGCCGCCTCCGAGCCGCAGGCTGCCGGGCAGATCAGGCCCTCCTCGCGCGCATTGGCGCCGATCGCGGCGGGCAGGACACCTGCGACCGGCGCAATCGATCCGTCGAGGCCGAGCTCGCCGAGAACGGTGAAGCCAGCCAGTGCATCGGGCGGGATCGCGCCGATCGCCGCCATCAGCCCGAGCGCGATCGGCAGGTCGTAATGGCTGCCCTCCTTGGGCAGGTCGGCCGGGGCCAGATTGACGATGATCCGCCGCGCCGGCAGCGCCAGCCCCGAGGCGATCAGGGCCGAACGCACCCGCTCGCGTGCCTCCGACACCGCCTTGTCCGGCAGGCCGACGATGGCGAAGGCCGGCAGCCCTGGGGCGACCTGCACCTGCACGTCGACCGCACGGGCCTCAATCCCCTCAAAGGCGACGGTAGAAACCCGCTGAACCATGCTCGAACCAGCCTGCCCTTTCGCGCAATTAGGGGTAGCAGAGCCGGGCGCCTTGCGCAAGAACAATACAGGAACATGTCCAAGGACCGACAAAAGTACTATCCGATCGTAAACGTGAAGCGGACACTACGCCTCGAATGCGAGCGGCTCCCCTCAGCACATTCCAACGAATGTCCGCTACTCCTACGCTTGCGGGATGGGCCGTGGTCTAACGGGTGAAGAATTCAAATGCTTGCAAATCGCCGGAGAAGCGAACGTCGGGTATGCAGCCGGCTCGCCAAAATCCATTTTGGCGCGGGCTCGCTGCCGCGCGACTGCACGATCACGGATATCTCGGATGGCGGCGTGAAAGTGGTGGCGGAATTCCTGGAAGTGCCGCCGCAATTCACCATCATCTTCGCGCCCGATTATTCCCGCCAATGCCGCCTGCGCTGGCGCATCGGCTGCGAGTTCGGCGCGGAGTTCGTCGATTAGACCTTAATGGTCGCGCCTCCTTAACGGGGCTTTAGCGTTAATGGGTAAGCATCTCTGATCAGTCGCCGAGTGATCAGAGTATGTCCAAGCGTCCGTCTCCCGCCTCTCCTTCGGCGAAATTCCTGCTTCCCGCGTTGATGGTGCTTGTCCTCGCCGGCTGCCAGACCAATGGCATCGAGGATGTCACCGGCGCGCTCGGCGTCAGATCTGAAGCCAGTGTGAAGGCCGACGCCAAGCCGGACATGGACACCTTGCGCGAACGCTATCGCGCCACGCCCGGTGATCCCGGCGTTGTGCTCGCCTATGGCAAGGCGCTGCGCGATAGCGGCCAGCGGGCGCAGGCGGTCGCGGTGATGGAGCAGGCCGTGCTCGGCCATCCCAGCAACAAGGCATTGCTCGCCGGCTATGGCCGCGCGCTCGCTGACAACGGCAATTTCCAGCAGGCCTTCGACGTCCTCGGCCGAGCGCATACGCCCGAGGATCCGGACTGGCGCATCCTGTCGGCGCAGGGCGCGGCGCTCGATCAGCTCGGCCGCAATGAGGAGGCGCAGCAATATTATGCGACCGCCTTGAAGATCGTGCCCGACGAGCCGCAGGTTTTGTCCAATCTCGGCCTGTCTTACATGCTCCAGAACAATCTGCCGCGGGCGGAGGAAACGATGCGCCGCGCGCACGAGCGCAATCCCGCCGATTCCCGCGTGCGCGCCAATCTCGCGCTGGTGCTGGGACTGGAAGGAAAGCAGGCCGAGGCCGAGGCTATCGTGAGGACCGACCTGCCGCCGGATCAGGCGGCGGCAAAGGTCACGGCGCTGCGGCAATTGCTGGCGAAGAAGCAGCAGCGGGCGGACAAATAGCCCGCGCCGTTTAGATCTCGTTTTTGGCGCGCTTTCTTGACGCGAACCCGGATCCGTCGCTCGAAAACGCGTCCAGCCCCTACGACGCCTTGCGATGCGGGGCGGATCCGCGGCCCGACCTGCCCTTCAGCTTCTTCAGCAACGGGCCGAGCAGCGAGCGCCTCGGCTTCTTCACCTCGCCGCGGCCGGCGAGGCGGTTGGCCATGTTCTGGAACAGAAGGGTGGTGCGGTGGCTCTTGGAGATCTCCGCGATCATCTGGCCGTTGTTGGCGGCGGTCGAGAACAGCTTCGAATCGAACGGGATCACCGCGAGCGGCTGGCTCTCCATGGTTTTGGCGAAAGCCTTGACCTCGATCTCCGCGCGCTTGTGCATGCCGACCTGGTTGAGACAGTACAGCGGCGGCCGGTCGTTCGGGCGCGCCGCCTTGAGCACGCTCAGCATGTTCTTGGTGTTGCGCAAATTGGCGAGATCGGGCTCGGCCACGATCACGATGTCGTCGGCGTTGACCAGCGCCCGCCGCGTCCAGCCCGACCATTGGTGGGGTACGTCGAGCACGATGCAGGGCGTGGTCATGCGCAGCGTGTCGAACACCGCATCAAAAGCTTCGGCGCCGAAATCGTAGACGCGGTCGAGCGTCGCGGGGGCCGCCAGCAGGCTGAGGCGCTCGGTGCATTTGGCAAGCAGGCGCTCCATCAGCGCCGTGTCGGGCCGGTCCTGCGATAGCACCGCGTTGGCGATGCCCTGCAGCGGATCCTGATTGTAGTCGAGGCTCGCAGTACCGAAGGCGAGGTCGAGATCGATCACGACGGAATCGAGCGCGAGGTCGCGGGCGATGGTCCAGGCCACATTGTGCGCAACGGTGGACGCGCCGACGCCGCCCTTGGCGCCGACCACCGCGATGACGCGGCCGGTGATGATGGCTTCGGATGCCGAGAACAGGCTACAGATCGAGCGGACGACGTCGAGGGTTTCGACTGGCCCGACCACGTAGTCGTTGACGCCGCGGCGGACCAGCTCGCGATAGGGCGCGGTGTCGTTGGGATTGCCGATCACCACGACGCGGGTGCCGGGGTCGCAGACGCCGGCGAGGTCGTCGAGCCCCTCCAGGATGTCACGCGTGCCGTCGGATTCGATCACGATCACGTTCGGCGTCGGCATCGTTTCATAGACTTCGATTGCCGCAGCGAGACCACCGTCCCTGGCGGTGAGATGCGCCTTGGCGAGCCGCCGATCCTCCCCCGCCGCGGTCACCGCGGCGAGCGTCTGCTCGGTCTCGCAAAAGGCCTGCACCGAGATGCGAGGAACCGGTGCAATGTGTTCGTCGGGGTGCCGCGGATCGTCCGCTTCTTCGTCGTGGATGCCAGTCATTTGCCGGTGTCGCTAAGTTTGGCCTTGTCGGCCTCGGGATAGGAAGTCGCGGTCGTCGAGCCCTTGCGATAGCGGTCGAAGGCGATGTCGCGCCGTGCGGTGTAGGCGGGCGTCTCGGCGCGCGGCTGCTCGAGGTCGGCGGGATTGTCGATCATGGCCGCGAGGTTGCGCTGGCTGGCGCAGCCCAGATTGAAATACGGCCGGTTCTCATTGTAGCCGGGGTCGAGGATGTTCGGACCAACGTCTTCCGGCCACAACCCGCAGGGTCCGGCCACCGCGCTGAGTTTGGAATAGCTCAGCCGGATCGTCGGCAGGAGGCCGGGGTCTTCGGGACGATAGGGATGCTGGAGGATGGCGTGCGAGGGCACGCCGCCGGATGCGAGCGCGGAACGAATTTCTCGATAAGTCGCCGCCGCGGCACGCGAATTCGCGGTGTCGACGGGCACGTCGACGACGACGGAGCCGGTGCCTTCGCGCATCCAATCCCGGGCAATGCCAGCGACATCGGCGTGCTGCGCGGCCGAGAGGCCGCCGCGCGCCTTGCCGACGAAGATCACGATCGAGCGCCTACCCTCCTGCACCGCGATCGGGTGGCGCTGGCGATAGTCGGTCGGCACTGTCTGAGTGACGATTTCACCGGTGGTGTTGCACGCGCCCAGCATGACGGACAGCCCCGTCAGCACCAGCGCGACGCTCAAAGGGCGGCGTCGGTCGGCTATCGTCCTCGTCATCGCTTGATTCCCCTCTTGCCCCGTTTCTGCTCCGGTCCCCAGGCCGTCCGCTCGTCGTCAATCGATGATGAAGCCGAAATCGCCGGGCGTGCCGTTGATGGGATCGACGCGGCGCGTGATGCCATAAAGGCGGTTCATGCGGCCGAGCAGCGCCGTCTGCGCGTCGGAAGCCGGCGCGAAACCGTCGTCGGGCCGCGACAATTCCTTCTGGGCGACGGCGCGCACCACATAGGGCGTCACGATCACCATCAACTCGGTTTCGTTGTTGACGAAGTCCTGGCTGCGGAACAGCGCGCCGATGATCGGCACCTGGTCCACGCCGGGCAGGCCGTTGATCGCCTGCTTGGTCTGCTGCTGGATCAGGCCGGCCATCGCCATCGAGCCGCCGGAGGGAATTTCCAGTGTCGTTTCGGCGCGGCGGGTCTGAACCGAGGGAATGGTGATCGAGCTAGTCTGGCCCGCGGACACCGCCTGCGTCACCGAGATGGCGTTCTGATTCGACAGCTCCGAGACTTCGGTCATCACGCGCAGGCTGATACGTCCTTCGCTCAGCACGACCGGCGTGAAGTTCAGGGAGATGCCGAACTTCTTATAGGTGATCTGGGTGGTACAGACGTGGGTGACCGGATCGCAGGAATAGCCGGCCGGAATCGGGAATTCACCGCCGGCGATGAAGGTGGCGGACTCGCCGGAGATCGCGGTTAGGCTCGGCTCGGCGAGCGTGCGCATGACGCCGGCGCTTTCCATCGCGCGCATCGTGGCGTTGACGGTGGCCACGCCTTTTGCGAGTCCGGTAACACCGAGCCCGTTGCTGCTGACGAGAGGGCCGCCTGAGACCGAGAACGGGTTGGAATTGTTGAAATTCACCACCGCGGTGCCGGCGTTCAGGCTGGCGCTGAGATCGACGCCCAGCTGCTTGACGATATCGCGGCGCACTTCGCCGACCACGACCTTGAGCATCACCTGGTCGCGGCCGCGAACGACGATGTTGTTGACGACCTTGTCCGAGCCGCCGACGAGCTTTGCGGCGACGTCGCCCGCCTGCTGTGCCTCGACCGGGCTCGAGACCGAGCCGGTCAGCATCACGCTGTCGCCGATGCCTTCGATCTGCACGCCCGGCAGCGACTGGCGCAGCGCGGTGCGCATGCCGTTGAGGTCGCGCTTCACCGCGATGTCGTAGGAGGCGACCTGCTGGCCGTCGGCGGTGAAGAACACCACGTTGGTCTGGCCGACCTGGCCGCCGATGATATAGGCGCGCTGCGCCGAGCGGATTACGGCATTGGCGATCTTGGGATCGGCCACCAGCACGTCCTTGACCTCGCGCGGCAGGTCGATGACGACGGACTTGCCGACGCCGAGCGACAGAAAGCGCGTCCGCGCCGGCGCGATCGTCGCGACCGAGGACACACCGAGATCAGGCGCCTGCATCGGTGCCTGATCGCCGACCGGGGCATCCGCGGCACTGAGCCGGTCGGAGGCTGCGAGCAGCCCCAGCAGCAGCATCGTCCCCGCCAAGAACGAGCGCGCGCGCTTCCCCCGAATGCGCAGGCCCGTCCGATCATCCCCGTAGTTCATACTGTCCCCATCATCACTTCTGTGACGTCAGTTGGCGCGCCTGCACGCCATAACGAATTACGTTCACGCCACCGGGACGCTTGACCGCCTGGTCCTCGGGCGACCCGTCGACTGCGTTGGCATCGACGATGCTCCGCAGCGCGAGCTGGAGCGTGCCGCCCTGGCGCGCAGCCGACAGCGTGGCGACCTGGTCGGGCTTGAGCTCGAGCGTGACGGTCTTGCCGATCACGGCGGTCTGGCCGTCCTTTTCCTTCGGCGCCTGGTCGATCGCGAGCACGCGGATGTTGGTCAGGATGACCTCGGACACGATCAGATCGTTGCCGCCGGTCGATCCGTTGGTGTCGGGATTCTTCAGGCGGCGGGTCAGCACGATGTCGACGCGGTCGTTCGGCAGGATGAAGCCGCCGGCGCCGGTCTCGGCTGAAATTTCGGTGGATACGGCCCGCATGCCGGAGGGCAGGATCGCAGCCATGAAGCCGGAGCCTTCGGCCCTGACCAGCTTCTGCTCGCGGATCGGCTCGCCCTGCATCAACGGCACGCGCGCGATCGAGCCGGCGATCTGGGTCTGCGCCTCGGGCCTGCTGTCGCGGCGAATGAACGCATTGCTCGCCGTCGCTGCCGGCCAGACCTGCCATTGCAGGTCCTCGGGCTTCACGGCCTGGCCGAGCCCGATGTCGGTTTTCGCGACGAGAACCTCGACGGTCGGCAGTTTCTCGGTGACGGGCAGAACGGGCGCGGGCGCATTCTGATAGCCGCTCGCCAGATACGCAGCGACGCCGCCGGCAGCGAGCGCGATGACGAGAACGACAAGGCGTGCGGTATTCATACGCTTCTACTCATACGCGGGGCACTCGAACCGCACGTGGCGGGTCCCCCCTGTCGATGAGTAGGGAGTAAAAGTATAAGGGGTGTTGCGAGGCCGGATGTGATGGCCAGTGACGGTGCTGGTTTTCGGCTGATGGTGAACGTGGCGTTATTCAACCGGCCAGCGGCCCCGTAGATTTACGCAAGCCAGCCTATTCGTTCGCATGACCGGTGCGGCGTCATGGTGAACGGGTGGTTAGTGATGTGAGCACGTGCAGCGGCGGGGCTGTCAATGAGGTGGGCCGCGCGCAACACCAAAGGATGTCGTCCGTCCTTCGCCTGGACGAGCTAGCTCGGGGAGATTGCGCGTCCACAGCCCTTACTTCGCCCGCTTCGCTTCGATCGCGTCCCATATCTTCGCCGCCACGTCCGGCCCACCGAGCCGCGCGATGGCGCGGATGCCGGTCGGCGAGGTGACGTTGATCTCGGTGAGATTGCCGTTGATGACGTCGATGCCGACGAACAGGAGGCCGCGCTCGCGCAGCGCCGGACCGACGGTGGCGCAGATCTCGCGCTCGCGCGGGGTGAGCTCGGTCTCCTGCGCCGCGCCGCCGCGCACCATGTTGGAGCGGAGGTCGTCCGCGGCCGGCACACGGTTTACGGCGCCGGCGAACTCGCCGTTGACGAGGATGATGCGCTTGTCGCCGTGCTTCACCTCGGGAATGAACTGCTGGATCACCCAGGGCTCTCTGAACGTCACCGAGAACATGTCGAACAGCGAGCCGAAATTCATGTCCTGCGGCATCACGCGGAACACCGCGGCGCCGCCATGGCCGTGCAGCGGCTTCATCACGACGGCGCCGTGCTTGTCGCGAAACGCATTGATCTCATCTAAGTCGCGCGAGATCAGGGTCGGCGGCATCAGCTGCGGAAAGTTCATCACGAACAACTTTTCCGGCGCGTTCCGCACCGAGGCGGGATCGTTGACGACCAGCGTCTTCGGATGGATGCGCTCCAAAAAATGCGTCGAGGTGATGTAGGCGAGATCGAACGGCGGGTCCTGGCGGAGCAGCACCACGTCAAAGCCGTTGAGCGCTTCGCGCCTGGGCTCGCCGAGCGTGAAATGATCGCCCGGCTCGTCGCGCACGGTGAGGAGCTGAACCGGAGCGACGATCTCCTCGCCCACCATCGAGAGCTTGTCGGGGGTGTAATAGGACAGGCCATGGCCGCGCTTCTGTGCCTCCAGGAGCAGCGCAAAGGTGGAATCGCCCTTGATGTTGATGCGGGCGATGGGGTCCATCTGGACGGCGACGTTGAGTTTCATGGTCTGCCTTTCAGGTCGAGGCGTCGAATGCCGCCAACAAATGGCGTGGAAGTGATCGCGGCGCAATCAGCATGGCGTCGAATCGCAATTCCAATTCGGCATGCTCGGGATGCGCTACGAGCCAGCCTTGCGCGGCGTCGATGATGCGCTGCTGCTGGCGCGGCGTCACCGCGAAGGCGGCGTCATCCAGCGTCGCGCGCGCCTTGACCTCGACGAAGGCGTCAAATTACGGCGGCGCGCCACGATGTCGATCTCGCCATGCGGGGTGCGATAACGTTTGGCGAGGATGCGGTAGCCCTTGGCCATCAGATAGGCGGCGGCGCGGCTCTCGGCGGAGATGCCGGTTCGGAACGCGGCGATGCGCTCGGGCGAGGCGACTTTCGGTTCCGCCGGGACCTCAGTCTTCGCCATCGCCGCCCCGCAGGTCTTTTGCGAGCTCGAGCGCGCGGGCATAGACCTCGCGCCGCGGGCGGCCCGAGAGTGCGACCGCATGCGCCACGGCATCCTTGACGCTGTGCGCGGCCAGCTGCTCGCGCAGGAGCTGGTCCAGCGCATCCGACGTCAGCACCTCGGCGTCGACCGCAGGTGGGGCGATCACCAGCACGAACTCGCCGCGCGTCTCCAGCGTATCCGCCTCGCGAGCCAGCTCGCTCAATGTTGCGCGCGAAATCTCCTCATGCAGTTTGGTCAGCTCGCGGCAGATCGCGGCTTGGCGCGTCCCCATAATCTCGGCGAGATCGGCGAGCGCGTCCTGCACGCGGTTGCCGGATTCGAACATCACCAGTGTCGCATCGATGCGAGCCAGCTCAACAAGGCGCGACCTGCGCGCCGCCGATTTCGACGGCAAGAAGCCCTCGAAGAAAAAGCGGTCGGTCGGCAGCGCCGCGACCGACAGCGCCGCCAGCACCGAGGAGGGACCGGGCAGCGCATAGACCGCATGGCCGGCGGCGCAGACCTCGCGCACCAGCTTGAAGCCGGGATCGGAGATCAGCGGCGTCCCGGCATCGGACACCAGCGCGACCGAGCCGCCTGCGGCAAGCGCCTCCAGGATCTTCGGACGCGCGGCTTCCGCGTTGTGCTCATGATATTGTTTGAGCTGCGCTGCGATGGCGTAACGCTCGGTCAGGCGCCGCGTGATGCGGGTGTCCTCGCAGGCGATGACGTCGACGCCGGCGAGCGTCTGAAGCGCACGCAGGGTGATGTCACCGAGATTGCCGATGGGGGTCGCGACCAGATGCAGGCCCGGCGCGGCCTTCGCCACCGCAAGCCGATGGGCGTCGATGGAGAAGCCGCGCAAGGTGGCGTCTTGAGCTTCAGGCGTATTTATCGGGGCCGGCTTTGCGCGCATAATGAAGTCAACTTAGGCACGATCCGCAGGGCTGGGAACCAGCTCTTCGAAAAAGATCGTGCCGAGGTGAGGGGCGAGGAACGGACGGGAATGTGATCAATGCGGGGTCACGTTGCGCGGGAGCAAGGCCCTCGCGCCATATTCGCGACGGAAACCTCCCTTGATGCTGCGTAAGTGACGGCCAGCGGTTGGCCAGCATAGGAGGGCGGTCGCGTTAAGTGGCGATTATCCTTTTGTTTTGGTTAACTGTTTGCCGACAATATGCCTGAATCCGCGGCTTGCGTCGTGGAGCAATGTGGTGACCGGCTGGCAACGGCCGGTCGGAAGAGAAACTGCGATGGTGGGCCCGTCTAGTTCGAAGTCTTCCGGTCCGGCGCCCCGATGGCCCGGGGCAACCCGCCGGAGCGCGCTTGGCCTGTTGCTCGGCGCCCCCCTGCTGTCGGCCTGCGCCGGCGTGCAGCAGAGTCTCAGCCAGTTCTCCAGCTCCGCGCCACCGGCGCAGCCGGCTGGTCCGCCCCAACAGGGCACGACCGCTGGCACCAGCGGGGTCAAGGTCGCCGTGATCCTGCCGCTCTCGGCGGCCGGCAATGCAGGCCTCGCGGCGCAATCCATGCGCAACGCCGCCGAGATGGCGCTGGCCGAGTTCCAGAACCCGAACATCCAGCTCCTGATCAAGGACGACAATGGCAGCCCGCAAGGCGCGCAAGCCGGCGCGCAGCAGGCGGTCGACGAGGGCGCCGAAATCATCCTGGGACCATTGTTCGCACAATCGGTGCCGGCGGTGGCGCAGGTCGCGCGCACGCGCGGCATCTCGGTGATGGCATTCTCGACCGATTCCAGCATCGCCGGACGCGGCGTCTATCTGCTCAGCTTCCTGCCGGAGTCCGACGTCAACCGCATCGTCGAATATTCTGCCAGCATCGGAAAGCGCTCCGTCGCCGTGCTCGTGCCCGACAACGCCTATGGCAATGTGGTCGAAGCCGCCGTGAAGGCGGCAGTGCCGCGGCGTGGTGGGCGCATCGTCGCCTTCGAGAAATACGGCGCCGACCGCGCCACCCCAGCTCGAACCGTGGCGCAGCAGCTCGGAAGTGCGGACGCGCTGTTCATTGCCGACGACGGCGATGCCGTGGTTTCAGTGGCGGATGCGATGACCGCGGCGGGTGCGAATTTGCGCAACATCCAGCTGCTCGGCACCGGGCTGTGGGACAATCCGCGCGTCTATGCCAGCGCCGCGTTGCAAGGCGGTCTCTACGCCGCGCCGGATCCGGCCGGCTTCCGCGCCTTCTCCGGCCGTTACCGCACCAAATACGGCGCCGAGCCGGTGCGCACCGCAACGCTCGCCTATGACGCGGTCGCCCTCGTCGCCGCACTCGCGCGCACGCAAGGCACGGCGCGCTTCTCGCCCGACGTGCTCACCAACCCCTCCGGCTTTGCCGGCATCGACGGCCTGTTCCGCTTCCGCCCCGACGGCACCAACGAGCGAGGACTTGCGGTGATGAAGGTGACGACCGGCGGCGGGGTTGCGGTGGCAGGCTCGCCGAAGAGTTTTGGGGCGTAGCGCGTTACGCTGCCAGATCCGCAACCACCGCATCCAGCACGGGGAAGCCACTGCTTGTCACGCGCAGCCGGCCCGTGGCGTCCACCGTGATTGCGCCTTCCTCGCGCAATAGAGCGATGCGCTTTGGGTCGAGCGGGCGGCCGGAGAGAGCCTTGTAGCGCTGAGGGTCGATTCCCTCGGCCAGCCGCAATCCCATCAGCAAAAATTCGTCGGCGCGCTCCTCGCTGTTGAGGAGCTCGTCGGTGACCACGCCGTCGCCGTTGGTCTCGACCCGCAGCAGCCAGGCTTCGGGGCGCTTTTCGGTGGCGGTGGCGTGCCTGATGCCATCGATGTCGAGGCGGCCATGCGCGCCGGGACCGATGCCGGCATATTCCTCGCCGCGCCAATAGACCAGATTGTGCCGGCACTCGGCACCGCGGCGCGCGTGATTTGAAATCTCGTAGGCGGGCAGGCCGAGCTTGTCGCAGGTCTCCTGCGTCACGTCGTAAAGCGCGCGCGCGACCGCTTCGTCCGGCGTCTTCAATTTGCCGGCCTGGTGCAGGCCGAAGAACGGCGTGCCTTCCTCGATCGTCAATTGGTAGAGCGACAGATGTTCGGCCGCTTCGTCGATCGCGAGACGCAGCTCGTCCGCCCACATCGCCGGCGTCTGGTCGGGGCGGGCGTAGATCAGGTCGAACGAATACCGGTCGAACGAACGGCGCGCGATGGCGACGGCATCGAGGGCCTCGCGCGCACTGTGCATGCGGCCGAGCGCCTTCAAGGAGGCATCGTCGAGCGCCTGGACGCCGAGCGAGACGCGGTTAACGCCGGCGGTACGATAACCGGCGAAGCGTGTGGCTTCGACGCTGGTCGGGTTTGCCTCCAGCGTCACTTCGACGTCGCCTGCGACATGCCAGTGCTTGCCGATCGCATCGAGCACCGCGCCGACGGTTGCGGGCTGCATCAGCGATGGCGTGCCCCCGCCGAGGAAGATCGAGGTCACTTCACGGCCGGGTGCGCGCTCAGCCGTGGTTGCGATCTCGCGGGCGAAGGCGGATGCAAAGCGCGCCTCGTCGATCGCGACGTGGCGGACATGGCTGTTGAAGTCGCAATAGGGGCATTTCGACAGGCAGAACGGCCAGTGCACGTAGACGCCGAAGGCTTCCTTAGCGCGGCTCAAGGCAGATCTCCGCCAGTTTCACGAAGGCGCGGGCGCGATGCGACAGGCCGAGGCCGAGCGGCGGCAGGCCGTGCTTCTCGATGCTCTCCATCTCGCCGAAGGTGCGGCTGTGGCCATCGGGCAGAAACATCGGATCGTAGCCGAAGCCGGCGGTGCCGCGCGGCGGCCAGACCAGCGTGCCGTCGACGCGCGCCTCGACCTCTTCGCGATGATCGTCGGGCCAGGCGACGCAGAGCGCGGAGACGAAATGGGCCTTGCGCTTGTCGGGCGTGGTCGCGCCGCGCTCCTGGAGCAGGCGCTCGATCTGCGCCATCGCCGCTGCGAAGTCTTTGTTTGGCCCGGCCCAGCGCGCCGAGAAAATGCCGGGCGCGCCGTCGAGCGCATCGACCACGATGCCGGAATCGTCGGCGAAAGCGGCAAGCTTGGTCGCCTGCGCCGCCGCGACCGCCTTGATCGCGGCGTTGCTGCGGAAATCGTTACCGGTCTCTTCGGGCTCGGCCAAGCCGAGCTCACCAGCCGACACCGCCTCGATGCCGTACGGCGCAAGCAGCTCCCGCATCTCGGCGAGCTTGCCGGGATTGTGGGTGGCGATAACGAGCTTGTCCGTGATTCGGCGGTGCATGGCCTATTGACTACGCCACAGCCAGTTTCTGCAAGTCCACCAGACGCGCGACGCCCTTGCGGGCCAGCGCCATCAGCGCCAGGAACTCGGTTTCGCTGAACGGCTCGCGTTCCGCGGTGCCCTGCACCTCGATGATGCGCCCATCGCCGGTCATGACGAAATTGGCATCGGTTTGGGCTTCCGAATCCTCGGCATAGTCGAGATCGAGCACCGGCGTGCCATTATAGATGCCGCAGGAGATCGCGGCGACGTTGTCGCGCAGCACATTGGACTTGATCATGTTGCGCGCCTTCATCCAGTTGATGCAATCGGCAAGTGCGACCCAAGCGCCGGTGATCGCGGCTGTGCGGGTGCCACCGTCGGCCTGGAGCACGTCGCAATCGACCGTGATCTGCCGCTCGCCGAGCGCTTCGAGATCGACGATGGTACGTAGGCTGCGGCCGATCAGGCGCTGGATCTCGACGGTACGGCCGCTCTGCTTGCCGGCGGAGGCCTCGCGGCGGGTGCGTTCCGAGGTCGCGCGCGGCAGCATGCCGTATTCGGCGGTGACCCAGCCGCGCCCCTGGCCCTTCAGCCACGGCGGCAGGCGGTCTTCCAGCGTGGCGGTGACCAGCACATGAGTGTCGCCGAATTTCACCAGGCACGAGCCTTCCGCATATTTGACCACGCCGCGCTCCAGCGTCACGGGGCGCAATTCGTCGGGCGCACGGCGGCTTGGCCGCATGGGAAGTCCTCCAAAAACTCACGGGAAAGGCTGTTCGCGGTGCTTGTAGGTGGGGTGAGGGTGGGCGGCAAGGTTTTTTCACCCCTGATTTCGGGCCCGCAAACGCCACGCTTGTCAGAAGCGTCCGGGATGGACAAATTACGAGTATCTGAGAGGAGTTACCGTCCGTGGCCCATCACGATCCGATCCATCTGATCGCGCCGCGCGCAGGCCTTGCCCAGCTCAACGAGCGTTCCCGCGACATCTTTCGTCAAATTGTCGAAAGCTATCTCGCGACCGGTGAGCCGGTGGGCTCGCGCAATATCTCGCGCCTGATCGCGATGCCGCTGTCGCCGGCCTCGGTCCGCAACGTCATGGCCGACCTGGAACAGCTCGGCCTGATCTATGCGCCCCATACCTCCGCCGGCCGGCTGCCGACGGAACTCGGCCTGCGCTTCTTCGTAGACGCCCTGATGCAGGTCGGCGACCTCACCGAGGCCGAGCGGCAATCCATCCAGAGTCAGCTTTCGTCGGTCGGCCAGGCACAATCGGTCGAAGCAGCGCTGGACCAGGCCTTGATGCGGCTGTCGGGCCTGACCCGTGCCGCCGCGGTCGTGCTGACGCCAAAATCCAACGCACGGCTCAAGCACATCGAGTTCGTCCGTCTGGAACCAGAGAAAGCGCTGGTGATCCTGGTCGGCGAGGATGGCCAGGTCGAAAACCGCGTGCTGACGCTGCCGCCCGGAGTTCCCTCCTCGGCGCTGACCGAAGCCGGCAATTTCCTCAATGCACGGATTCGCGGCCGCACGCTGGCCGAGGCGCGGCTCGAGCTTGAGACCGCGCTCGGCGAGGCCCGGGCCGAGCTCGATCAGCTGACGCAAAAGGTGATCGCGGCCGGCATCGCGAGCTGGTCCGGGGGCGAGAACGAGGACCGCCAGCTCATCGTCCGCGGCCACGCCAATCTGCTGGAAGATCTGCACGCGCTGGAGGACCTCGAGCGGGTGCGCCTGTTGTTCGATGATCTCGAGACCAAGCGCGGCGTGATCGACCTGCTCGGCCGGGCCGAAACCGCGGAAGGCGTGCGAATTTTCATCGGGAGTGAGAACAAGCTGTTCTCGCTGTCAGGCTCCTCCACCATCATCTCGCCCTATCGGGATGCCGCCGGCCATATCGTCGGCGTTCTCGGCGTGATCGGCCCGACGCGGCTGAATTATGCCCGTGTGATCCCGACGGTGGACTACGCCGCCCGCATCGTCAGTCGGCTTTTGGGGGGCTGATCGGCGTTCCTCCGATCACGGGCGCTTGATTTTCGCAAGCTTAGGCACGATATCCGGGCCAACAATCCCTGGAAACGAGTTCGAGATTAGAGCCGATGACCGATCAAGACCGGCAACCCGAAGACACGACCGCGCCGACCGGCGAGCCGGTGGTGTCGAAGCCTTACATCATGCCCGACGATCCCGAGCCGGGCTCGGTCGAGACGTTGCAGAAGGAAGCCGCCGAGGCGCGCGACCGCATGCTGCGGACGCTGGCCGAGATGGAGAATTTGCGCAAGCGCACCAGCAAGGAGGTCGCCGACGCCCGTCTCTACGGCATTACGGGCTTTGCCCGCGACGTGCTGGACATCGCCGACAACCTCCAGCGGGCGCTCGATGCCGTACCGGCCGAGGCGCGGGCCGCAGCCGATCCCGGCCTGATCTCGCTGATCGAAGGCGTCGAACTCACCGAGCGCTCGCTGCTCAACGCGCTGGAAAAGCACGGCGTGAAGAAGTTCGATCCGCAGGGCCAGAAGTTCGATCCTAATTTCCAGCAGGCGATGTTCGAAGTCCCCGATGCGTCGGTGCCGTCGGGCACCGTGGTGCAGGTCGTGCAGGCCGGCTACACCATCGGCGAGCGCGTGCTGCGTCCCGCCCTGGTCGGCGTCGCCAAAGGCGGCGCGAAGGCCGCACCCGCGGCCAACACCAACGAGCCGAACAGCGCGGCAAACTGAGTTTTAGCCTCGTTCCGGGTTCGGCTCTTCGCATCGCCCCGGAATGACTGCGCGAAGTGCTTACGCGGTCACCGCGATATCCGCAGACTGAATCCGCTTCACGCCGGCCTTGGCCATATCGGCCCAGGCCTTTGCCAGCGAGCCCTGCGTGTCGATGCCGCGGCAGGCGTCCTCCACCACATAGACCTCGAAGCCCGCCTTGCGCGCATCGAGCGCGGTCCAGGCGACGCAGAAATCTGTGGCGAGACCGGCGACGAAGACGCGCTTGATCCTGCGGCCCTTGAGATAGCCGGCGAGGCCCGTCGAGGTCTTGCCGTCGGCTTCGACAAAGGCCGAGTAGCTGTCGACGTCCTTGTGAAAACCCTTGCGGATGATCAGTTCGGCGTGCGGGATCGCAAGATCCTTTGACAGCGCGGCGCCGTCGGTGCCCTGCACGCAATGGTCCGGCCACAACACCTGCTTGCCGTAGGGAAGATCGACGGTCTCGAACGGCTTCTTGCCGGCATGCACCGAAGCGAATGAGATGTGCCCGGGCGTATGCCAGTCCTGCGTCATCACCACGTTCGCAAACGCTTTTGCGATCTTGTTGATGACGGGCACCACCTGCTCGCCTTCCTTCACCGCGAGGCTGCCGCCGGGCAGGAAGCAATTCTGCACGTCGATCACGAGCAGCGCGGAGGCTTCGTCAGGCTTGATTGACGCGGCCGCAAACAGCGCGGTTGGTGCGAGGCCCGCGAGCGCCGTGGTCGCAAGCGCCGCCAACATGTGTCGCCGATCCAGCATCGTTCGTCTCCCCTCCAGGAATGAACCCAATGGAGGCCAAGCCTAGTTCCGCTTGTGTGCGAACAGAAGCCCGAAAATGCAGCCGGTCTTATCGAGTGGTTGGGCTTGGGTCGGCGGATCCTCACCGCTCCCGCGTACCGGAGCTACCCCTTCGGCTGGATGCCGTCGCGCACGGCGCGGAAGCGGGTGAACGCGCTTGGCCATTGGTCGCGCGGGGCGCTGGCGATGATGCGCAGCGAGGTGCCGCCGCTTGAGAAGCGGATCCACTGCACCACCGTCACCGGAACCTTGTCCTTGCCGCTGACGCCGTCGATCCGGGTCTCGAAACCCTGCTGGCCGTTGATGCGGATCGGCTCAGACATGGTGACGCGCGACTCGCGCACGCCGGGGATCTGGAGCGCCGCTTCCTGGGCGAAGCGGGCGCGGTCGTCGGCCTGCTGCGGAGTGGCGCCAATCAGGCCGAGGATCATGAACGGCTTCGACTCATAGCCCGTGCTCTCGTCGCCGTCGGCCAGGATGATGCTCGAGCCCGGCGCCAGCGTACGGATGTCCTTGAAGTCGGCGAGATCGGTGATCTTGAACGGCATCAGCGCGATCTGCTCTTCGGCCGAGACCTGCTTGCGGGTGACGGCGGTCGCAAACATCTGGCGCACCGCTTCATCGCTGTAGATCTTGGTCGCATTCTCCGGGATCTGCACCGCGACATAGCCGGAGAAGCCGGCGCCCGGCACGATCATCGAATAGCGCCTCACCGGGGTATCGCCGGCCTTGCCGCTTTCGGTGGTGAAATAGGCAAGGCCCGCGGGGGTTTCGATCTTGTCCTGCTTGACGCCGTTCGCACCGGCCGGATTGGAATTGAAGGCGCTCACGACCTCGCCATAGGCCGCCGGCGGCAGCTCGGTGATCAGCACCTTGACGTTGCCGTCCTCGCTCTCGAAGCCCGGAAAGGACTTGGCCGTGCTCAGCCCGATCAGCGGCACCATGCCGAGGCGCAAGCCGGGCGGGTAAACGGCGTCGGCGGCAAGGGCCGGAAGCGCGGAGGCAATGAGGACGGCGAGCGCGGCGAGGGGGCGGGTCAGCTTCATGGGCACTCTGATTGGTTCACATTGAGGCCGTTCGATGGTCGGCCACCGGGCCGCTTTGTCGCGCGGAGCGGCTGTGCTGCGGCTGCCCGGCCGGTCCGCCTTTTAGCGGGTTTGGCCCTGTCGTAACAGGGTGGGGCAGATTGCGCGGGCGGGGCTTGCTGAGGCCCGAACCTGTTAATATTTCCTCACCCGCAAGGGCGGTTGAGCCCGGATATGATCTTCCAAAACCCAATGTTTTCACGGCCGAAACTTGCGTTCGGTCCTTGCGGGCCCCTGCCCCCCTCCTATATGAGCCTCAATCATCGCAATATCGCGGATGTTTGATCTTAGGGGGTTTGGATCGGGTGCCTTCTGGGCCCAACCAACCTGCCGCAAAAAGAAGGATATCAGGACCATGGGAAAGGTCATTGGGATCGACCTCGGCACCACGAACTCGTGCGTCGCCGTGATGGATGGCAAGAACGCCAAAGTCATCGAGAATTCCGAAGGCATGCGCACGACGCCTTCGATCGTCGCCGTCACGGATGACGGCGAGCGCCTCGTCGGGCAGCCGGCCAAGCGCCAGGCCGTCACCAATCCCGAGCGCACCTTCTTCGCAGTGAAGCGCCTCATTGGCCGCCGCTACGACGACCCGATGGTCGAGAAGGACAAGAAGCTCGTTCCGTACAAGATCGTGAAGGCTTCCAACGGCGACGCCTGGGTCGAGGCCGACGGCCAGACCTACTCGCCCTCGCAGGTTTCGGCGTTCATCTTGCAGAAGATGAAGGAGACCGCGGAAGCCCATCTCGGCCAGAAGGTCGATCAGGCCGTCATCACCGTTCCCGCCTACTTCAACGACGCCCAGCGCCAGGCGACCAAGGACGCCGGCAAGATCGCGGGCCTTGAAGTGCTGCGCATCATCAACGAGCCGACTGCGGCCGCGCTCGCTTATGGCCTCGACAAGACCAAGGCCGGCACCATCGCGGTGTACGACCTCGGCGGCGGCACCTTCGATATCTCCATTCTCGAAATCGGCGACGGCGTGTTCGAGGTGAAGTCAACCAACGGCGACACCTTCCTCGGCGGCGAAGATTTCGACATGCGCCTCGTGGGTTATTTGGCCGACGAGTTCCAGAAGGAGCAGGGCATCAATCTGCGCAACGACAAGCTCGCTTTGCAGCGCCTGAAGGAAGCCGCTGAAAAGGCCAAGATCGAGCTGTCCTCGACGACGCAGACCGAGATCAACTTGCCCTTCATCACCGCGGACCAGACCGGGCCGAAGCATTTGACGATGAAGCTCACCCGCGCCAAGTTCGAGGCGTTGGTTGACGACCTCGTGCAGAAGACCATCGAGCCCTGCCGCAAAGCGCTGAAGGACGCCGGCATCACCGCCGGTGAGATCGGCGAAGTCGTGCTGGTCGGCGGCATGACCCGCATGCCGAAGGTCCAGGAGGTCGTGAAGCAGCTGTTCGGCAAGGAGCCGCACAAGGGCGTCAATCCGGACGAGGTCGTGGCGATCGGTGCTGCGATCCAGGCCGGCGTGCTCCAGGGCGACGTGAAGGACGTGCTGCTGCTCGACGTCACCCCGCTGTCGCTGGGCATCGAGACGCTGGGTGGCGTGTTCACCCGCATCATCGACCGCAACACCACGATCCCGACCAAGAAGAGCCAGGTGTTCTCGACCGCCGAGGACAACCAGAACGCGGTCACCATCCGCGTCTTCCAGGGCGAGCGTGAAATGGCGGCCGATAACAAGATGCTCGGCCAGTTCGACCTGATGGGCATTCCGCCGGCGCCGCGCGGCATGCCGCAGATCGAGGTGACCTTCGACATCGACGCCAACGGCATCGTCAACGTCTCGGCCAAGGACAAGGCCACCGGCAAGGAGCAGCAGATTCGCATCCAGGCCTCGGGCGGCCTGTCGGAAGCCGACATCGAGAAGATGGTCAAGGACGCCGAGGCCAATGCCGAGGCGGACAAGAAGCGCCGCGAGGCGGTGACCGCCAAGAACGAGGCGGATGGCCTCGTGCATTCGACCGAGAAGGCGCTGGCCGAGCACGGTTCGAAGGTCGCCGAGAGCGAGCGCCGCGCCATCGAGGATGCCGTCAGCGATCTCAAGGAAGCGCTGAAGGGCGACGATGCCGAGGCGATCAAGGCCAAGACCCAAACGCTGGCCCAGGTGTCGATGAAGCTCGGCGAGGCCATGTACAAACAGCAGGCCGAGGCCGACGCCAAGAAGGATGCGGCCAAGGACGACGTCGTCGATGCGGAATTCACCGAGGTCGACGACGACAAGAACAACAAGAAGTCCGCCTGAACCCCGAGAGGGTAACGATGCGGACGGCTTGGACCCCACACGCGCTACCGACCTCCCCCCTCGCGGGGGAGGCCGCCGTGTCGGGACGGGCGGGCAAGGCGCCCGTTACGATCGATCAATTTCCAGCCGTTATGCTGAACGCCGCTGTGCCGTCTTCCGCCGCAACGCGGAGGGACGCTCATGTCGTCGCGCAGCGGCGTCGTTTCGCTCCGACTTGATACGCGATTGGATAGACCGAGCTCATCATGTCCACGTCCACCAAGCGCTGCTACTACGAGACCCTCGAGGTCGATCGCGACGCCGACGAATCCAAGCTGAAATCGTCGTTTCGCAAGCTGGCGATGAAATTCCATCCCGACCGCAATCCGGGGGATCAAACCAGCGAGGTCAAGTTCAAGGAAATCAACGAGGCCTACGAGATCCTCAAGGACAAGGACAAGCGCGCCGCGTACGATCGCTACGGCCATGCAGCGTTCGAGCAGGGCGGCGGTTTCGGCGGCGGCGGTGCCGGTTTCGGCGCGGGCTTCGCGTCCTCCTTCTCTGACATTTTCGAAGACCTGTTCGGCATGGCCGGACAGCGCGGCCGCGGCGGCCGCGAGCGTGGCGCCGACCTGCGCTACAACATGGAGATCACACTCGAGGAAGCCTTTAGCGGCAAGACCGCGCAGATCGAAATTCCGGTTTCGGTCACCTGCGAGGCCTGCTCGGGGATCGGCGCCAAGGCCGGGACCAAGCCGAAGACCTGCTCGACCTGCGGCGGCGCCGGCCGCGTGCGGCAGTCGCAGGGATTCTTCACGCTCGAGCGCACCTGTCCCGGCTGCCAGGGACGCGGCCAGATGATCGAGGAAGCCTGCCCGTCCTGCTCGGGACAGGGCCGGGTCACCCGCGAGCGCACGCTGTCAGTCAACATTCCGCAAGGCGTCGAGGACGGCACGAGGATCAGGCTCGCCGGCGAGGGCGAGGCCGGGGTCCGCGGCGGCCCGCCCGGCGACCTCTACATCTTCCTGTCGCTGGCCCAGCACCAGTTCTTCCAGCGCGACGGCGCCGATCTGCATTGCCGCGTGCCGATCTCGATGGTGACGGCCGCCCTTGGCGGCGAGTTCGAGGTGCCGACGATCGAGAAGAGCAAGGCCAAAGTGAAGGTGCCCGCCGGAACTCAATCGGGCCGCCGATTCCGCATCGCATCGAAGGGCATGCCGGTGCTGCGCTCGCGCCAGATGGGCGACATGTACGTCCAGGTCGTGGTCGAGACCCCGCAGAACCTCACCAGGAAGCAGCAGGAATTGCTGGCCGAGTTCGAAAAGCTGTCCTCCGGCAATACGCAGCCGGAATCAGAGGGCTTCTTCGCCAAGGTCAAGGATTTCTTCGGTAATCGGGCGAGTTGACGCGTCTTGACCGTGCCGCCTTCGGCCTATACGTCTTTATGACCATTTTCTGACACGCCGCGTCCTGCGGTCCCGTCCGGTCCTGACATGCCATTGCCATCGTCCGCGCGTGCGTTGAAGAAGCCTCGTCTCGATGATGAGGTACGCTTTCTCAGATCGTGGATCGAAAAGCCGCTGCACATGGGCGCGGTAATGCCGTCGGGCAAGCTGCTGGCCCGGACCATGGCCCATTACGTTGATATCGACTCCGACGCTCCGGTGGTCGAGCTCGGGCCCGGCACGGGTGCCATCACCTCAGCTCTGATCGAGCGCGGCATCGACCAGAAGCGTCTTGTCCTGGTCGAATACAATCCTGGCTTCTGTGCGCTGCTGCGCGACCGCTACCCGCAGGCCAAGGTGGTGCAGGGCGATGCCTATCGCTTGCGCGATACGCTCTGGAACATCTTGAGCGAGCCGGCCTCCGCGGTCGTCTCCGGCCTGCCGCTCGTCACAAAACCGATGCTGACGCGGCTGCGGCTCATCCGCGACTCCTTCGCGGCGCTGGCGCCCGGTGCGCCCTTCATTCAGTTCACCTATGCGGTGGTGCCGCCGATCCCGAAATCACTGCCCGGCGTGTCCACAGAGGCCTCGGAACGGATCTGGATGAACCTTCCGCCGGCCCGCGTCTGGGTGTATCGCAAGGATTAATTCCGCCGGCTCCTCGTTTTGCGCGGCGGGCTCGTTTCGCCGAACGCATTGGATTGGATGTCAGCTCCCAAGATCCTGATCATTCCCGGCTCGCTGCGCACCGGCTCGCATAACGCGAAGCTGGCGGCGGTCGCAGCGTATGAATTCGCCCAAGCCGGCGTCGAAATCACCCGCATCTCGCTCGCCGATTTTCCGCTGCCGATCTATGACGGCGACCTCCAGGCCAAATCCGGCGTGCCCAAGCACGCAATCAATCTCAAGCGCATGATCGGCGCGCATCACGGCGTGCTGATCGTCACGCCCGAATATAATGCTTCGGTGCCGCCGCTGCTGAAGAACGCGATCGACTGGGTCAGCCGCGTACACGATCTGCACGAGGCGCGCGGCGACGTGTTCCGCAATCGCGTCTTCGCGCTCGCCGGCGCCTCACAGAACCGGCTGGGCGCGGCCCGTGCGCTGCAGGCGTTGCGGCTGATCCTGACCTCCTGCCATGCCAATGTGATTGCCAACCAGCTCACGCTTGCCTTTGCCGACCAGGCCTATGACGATATGGACAGGCTGAAGAACGAGGGCGATATCGCCGCGTTGCAGGCCTTGGTGCGGCAGTTGATCGACATTTCCCAACGCATGATGTGAGGTGACATGACGCCCGCCGAGATCGCCCCGAAGGACCGCTTGATCGTTGCGCTCGATGTGCCGAGCGTCGATGTCGCGGAAGCGATGGTCAACAGGCTCGGCGACAGCGTCAATTTCTACAAGATCGGCTACCGGCTCGCCTATGCCGGCGGCTTGCCGCTGGTCGGCCGGCTCGCCGACAAGGGCAAGAAGGTCTTTCTCGATCTCAAGCTGCACGACATCGGGAACACCGTGACGCAAGGGGTCGAGAGCATCACCAAGCTCGGCGCAACCTTCCTCACCGTGCATGCCTATCCACAGACCATGAAGGGCGCCGTCGAAGGCCGCGCCAGTTCGAACCTGAAGATCCTCGCCGTCACCGTGCTGACGTCCTACAATGACGACGATCTGCACGCGGCCGGCTACCGGCTCGGCGTCTCCGAACTGGTCGAAGCGCGCGCGCAGCAGGCGCAGGTGCTCGGCGTCGATGGTCTCGTCTGCTCGCCGGAAGAGGTGGGTGCCTTGCGCAAGATTGTTGGCCATCAGATGAGCCTCGTCACGCCCGGCATCCGCCCGGCTGGTTCGGCAAGCGGCGATCAGAAGCGCATCATGGCGCCCGGCCGCGCCATCGTTGCCGGCGCCGATTACCTCGTCGTCGGGCGGCCGGTGGTGGAAGCCACCGAGCCCAAGGCAATCGCGGAAGCCATTCAAGCCGAGATCGCGCAGGCGCTCGGCTAATCAACAAGAGGGAGAACAACAATGGCAAAAGGCTACTGGATCGGACGCGTCGATGTGAGCAATGACGAGGGCTACAAGCCCTATGTCGTCGCCAACGGTCCGATCTTCAAGAAATGGGGTGGCCGCTTCGTCGTTCGCGGCGGCAAGTTCACCACCGTCGAAGGTGCCAGCCGCAACCGCAACGTCGTGATCGAATTCCCGGACTACGAGACCGCGCTCGCCTGCTACAACTCGCCGGAATACCAGGCCAACATCAAGGTGCGCCAGCCGCACTCCATCGCCGATCTCATCATCATCGAGGGCTATGACGGCCCGCAGCCGTCGGACGGCTGAAGCACGCAGTCATTCCGGGATGGTCCGAAGGACCAGACCTCAGGTGCGCAATTGCGCACCGGGAAATCTCAAGATCCCGGGTTCGATGCTGCGCATCGCCCCGGAATGACGATGGTGCTCATGCCTCTCGGTTGCCGGAACTGTCTGCCCCCGCTACAACGGCAGCGAAGAGGATCACACCATGTCCGACATGCGCTTGATTGTTGCTGGGGCCGGCGGCCGGATGGGGCGCGCGCTGACGCGGGCGATTGCCGAGAGCAAAGGCGCGGTGCTGGCCGGCGCGCTGGAGGCGCCGGGCTCGGAGTTGCTCGGCAAGGATGCCGGCGTGCTCGCAGGCCTGCCGGCCAACGGCATCAAGCTCTCCGCCGACCTTTGGGCGATGTCCAAGGATGCCGACGGAATCCTCGATTTTACCGTGCCGGCCGCGACCATCGCCAATGTCGCGATCGCCGCCGAGCGCGGCCTCGTCCACGTCATCGGCACGACCGGGCTGTCGGGCTCCGATAACGCCGTGATCAAGAGCGTGACCAACCGCGCTGTCGTGGTGCAATCCGGCAATATGAGTCTCGGCGTCAACCTGCTCGCGGCCGTGGTCAAGCGCGTCGCCAAAGCGCTCGACCAGAGTTTTGACATCGAGATCGTCGAGACCCATCATCGCATGAAGATCGACGCGCCCTCGGGTACGGCACTGATGCTGGGCCAGGCGGCCGCGAGTGGCCGCGGCATCCCGCTCGATGAGCACGCCGCGCGCGGCCGTGACGGCCTCACCGGCGCGCGCCGCCCGGGCGACATCGGGTTTGCCTCCCTGCGGGGCGGCACCGCGGCCGGCGATCACAGTGTCAGCTTCCTCGGCCCGTTCGAGCGCCTGACGCTGTCGCATCACGCCGAGGACCGCATGCTGTTCGCCCATGGCGCGCTCAAGGCGGCGCTGTGGGCGCATGGCAAGAAGCCGGGGCATTACTCCATGGCCGACGTGCTTGGCCTGTCTGACATCTGAACGAAACGGAAAGCAGTGAATGAGCGAACGTCTTCTCGTGCTCGTACGGCACGGCCAGAGCGAATGGAATCTGAAGAACCTGTTCACGGGCTGGAAGGACCCTGATCTCACCGAGCTCGGCGTGACCGAAGCGAAGGAAGCTGGCCGTAAGCTGAAGGCGCAGGGCCTGGTGTTCGACGTCGCCTACACCTCGGTGCTGACGCGCGCGCAGCACACGCTCGACCTCATCCTCGGTGAGCTCGGGCAGGAAGGCCTGCCGACCTCGAAGAATCTCGCGTTGAACGAACGCGACTATGGCGATCTCTCCGGCCTCAACAAGGATGATGCCCGCAAGAAATGGGGCGAGGATCAGGTGCTGATCTGGCGCCGCTCCTACGACGTGCCGCCGCCCGGCGGCGAAAGCCTGAAGGACACCCTCGCGCGCGCGCTGCCGTACTATGTGCAGGAGATTCTGCCCAGCGTGCTCAATGGCAAGCGCACGCTGGTCGCCGCCCACGGCAACTCGCTGCGCGCGCTGATCATGGTGCTTGAAAAGCTTTCACCCGAAGGCATTTTGAAGCGCGAGCTCGCGACCGGCGTGCCGATCATCTATCGCCTCAATGCGGATTCAACCGTGGCCTCGAAACTGGATCTGGCGGGGTAGGCCGCGATCGCGCGAGGTGCGGTGAGACCGCGCCCTCACATTCGGTGTCGTCCCGACCTTTCGCGATTGCCGACCAAGGCGGGGATGACAATAGCTACTGCATCCCCAGCCGCCCCGCCTCCCAGCCCAGCATCGCCTGCTTACGGGTGATGCCCCAGTGATAGCCGGTGAGCGTGCCGCTCTTGCCGAGGGCGCGGTGGCAGGGCACCACGAACGAGACCGGGTTCTTGCCGACCGCGGCCCCGACGGCGCGTGAGGCCTTCGGGCTGTTGATGTTGCAGGCGATGTCGGAATAGGACACCGCGCGTCCCATCGGAATCTTCAGCAGCGTCTCCCACACCCGCACCTCGAAATCAGTGCCGATCAGGACCACGCGTAACGGCTGATCCGGCCGCCACAGCTTCGTGTCGAAGATGCGCTGCGCCAACGGCGCGGTGCCTTCGTGATCTTCCACATAAGTCGCTTTCGGCCAGCGTCGCGTCATGTCGGCGAGCGCGATCTTCTCCTCGCCATGGTCGGCGAAGGCCAGCCCCGACAAGCCGCGGTCGGTCGCGATCACGATCGCGGTGCCGAATGGCGAGGGATGGAAGCCGTAGCGCAGCGTCAATCCCGCGCCGCCGTTCTTCCATTCGCCCGGCGACATCGCTTCGTGGGTGACGAAGAGATCGTGCAGGCGGCCGGGGCCTGACAGGCCGGAGTCGAGCGCCGCATCGAGGACGCTCGCCGAATCCCGCAGGAGCCCCTTGGCATGGTCGAGGGTGAGCGCCTGCATGAAAGCCTTCGGCGTGATCGAGGCCCAGCGGCGGAACAGGTGGTGCAGCTCGTCGGGCGTGACGCCGGCCGCATCTGCCATCGCCTCGATGGTCGGCTGCGTCCGCCAGTTTTCGGAGATGAACGCGATCGCCCGGCGCACGGAATCATAGTCGCGCAGCGCGGCGTTCTGGGGGCCCGGCTTGGCCAGGCGGTGGTCATGTATGGCGAGTGTCATCATGACCGAAATGTAGGAGAGGGAAGGGTGCGAAACCACCCGATTTCCGATCTGGAATCAGCTGACCGGATTGTAGGTCGGGCCGCGTTTGGCGGCGTTCAGCGCCTCTACCAAGCCTTTGTAAAAACTTGCCTTTTCGTCCGGCCCGAGAAAGCGGGCGATCTGGATCTGGTGGCCGCGCGAGATCAGGTAGAGATGCTCGATGCCAAAGTCCTCGTCGATTTCCATGTCGAGCCGGACCCAGAGCGGATTGAACGTCCATTCGGCGACCTGGCCGCGATCGCTGACGCGACGCACGCGCAATTCGGAAGGGGTGACCATGATCTCCTCGCTGGCCCGCGCGGCGCGGAAATTGACCTTGAAGGCCCACCAGATCACGAGGACGTCGAGCCCGAAGAAGCCGAACACCGGCCAGGCGCCCATCATCAGAAAGGCGAGCCCAGTGACGAAGCTGACCACGCTCAGGAACAGCATCACGGCGAGGAAGCCGGTGCGATTCAGCGAGCGATGTGGCGTCAGCAGCGCGGAGAAGATCTGCACTTCGCGCGGATCTTCAGAAGGCTTGCGCTCAATTTCGTTGCCTGTGCTCATCGTCGCTCAGTATATCCCAATCATGGCGAAAATCACCCGCAAGCCGGTCCCACGCAAAACTCCCGCGCCGAAGAAAAGGCCGAAGCCGGCCGTTGCGAAGCCGAGGGCCCCCGCGAAGAAATCACTCAAAGCTACAAAACCCTGGACGCCCGCCGAAATTCACGAGGCCTTCAGCCGTTTCCGCAAAGCCAATCCGGAGCCGAAGGGCGAGCTCGAGCACGTCAATCCGTTCACGCTGCTGGTCGCCGTGGTGCTGTCGGCGCAGGCCACTGACGCCGGCGTAAACAAGGCGACGCGCGCGTTGTTCGAGGTGGCCGACACCCCGCAGAAGATGCTCGATCTCGGCGAGGAGCGCCTACGCGAGTACATCAAGACGATCGGCCTCTATCGCACCAAGGCGAAAAACGTCATTGCGCTATCGGCAAAGGTGCTCAGCGAATTCGGTGGCGAGGTGCCGCGGACCCGCGCGGGGATCGAGTCGCTGCCCGGCGCCGGACGCAAGACCGCGAATGTCGTGCTCAACATGGCCTTTGGCGAGCACACCATGGCGGTCGACACGCATGTCTTCCGCGTCGGCAACCGCACCGGGCTTGCGCCCGGCAAGACGCCGCTCGAGGTCGAGCTCGGCCTCGAAAAGGCGATCCCGGCCGAGTTCATGCTGCACGCCCATCATTGGCTGATCCTGCACGGCCGCTACACCTGTCTCGCGCGCAAGCCGCGCTGCGAGGTTTGCCTGATCAACGATCTCTGCCGCTGGCCGGAGAAGACGGTCTGAGTGCCGCGCCGGGCGCGTCACCGCATCTGCCGCGCCGGCTCGATCAGTTCGGGCCGCGGACCGGATAGCCGCTTGTGCATGTGGACCATAAAGGCCATGCCGAAGATCGGCGTCGCCAAGTTCACGATCGGAATCGAGACGAAGGCGGCGATGAAGAGGCCGGCGGTGAAGATGGTCGCGGCGTTGTCGCGCCGCATCGCCTTGGCTTGCTCCGGCGGGCGGAAGCGCATGGCCGCGAGCTCGAAATATTCTCGGCCGAGCAGCCAGGCGGCAGCGAGGAAGAAGATCAGGAAGCCGGCGCCGGCGAAGAGTACCAGCGGCAACGCGATCAGATAAACCACAATGGTCAGCAGCGCGGTCTTGATGCCCTCGAGGATTGCCTGGCCGAATGGCAGCGCAACGCCCGGCCGCTCGGCGGGATAATGCTCACGCTCGACGATGTCGGCGACGTCGTCGACGAACAGGCTCGCCACCAGCGAGGTGATCGCGGGCATCAGGAAGACGCCGCCGAACACGACGCCGAGGCCCGCTGCAATCGAAACGATCCAGGAAAGGACTTCAAGCGAGGAATGCCAGCCGGGCCCGAGCAGGCCCTCTAGCCAGACCTCGCCAGAGGTCGCAAACCAGCTGAGAAGCCGTTGCAGGCCGATCGCCAGCACGGTGATCAGCACCAGCGCAAGCCCGATCGATCGCCATAGGATCGAGCGCATCGGCGGCGAGATCATTTGCGACAACGCCTTCACGGCGGCATCCAGCATGGGGACCCTCTGAATAAACAACACGCGAGAGGTAGACACCCAATGTGGCTTCGGCAAGGGCGGCTTCATTCTTACCTTCTCCCCTTGTGGGAGGGTGGCGCGAAGCGCCGGATGAGGGGTTGTATCCTCGCATTCAAATGAGAGTTGGATGTGCGGAGACATACCCCTCACCCGTCTCACCGCTCCGCGGTGAGCCACCGCAAGGGGAGAGGGGTCGGCACCGCGTGTGCGGCTAGTTGCTACTCATGGCGATGGCCATGCCCGTGCTTGCGCGCCTTCACCTGCTTGGCTTCGCCGGTCGGGATCATCACGACGCGCCCGTAGCGCACGCCGCGTTCGGCGATGATGTGATCCGCAAAATGCTTGACCTCGGAGGCGGCGCCGCGCAGCGCCGTCATCTCCATGCAATTGTCGTCGTCGAGATGGACGTGCAGGGTCGCCAGCGCGAGGTCGTGATGGCCGTGGAATTCCTGCACCAGGCGTTTCGAGAGATCTCGGGCGGCGTGGTCGTAGACGTAGACGAGGCCCGCGACGCAGGAGCCGGTCTGCGTGGCGTCTTCGCTGCTCTGCTGCAGGCCGGCGCGGGCGAGATCGCGGATGATCTCGCTGCGGTTCTGGTAGCCGCGCGCTTCCGCCGCCGCGTCGATCTCCGCCAGCAGATCGTCCTCGATCGTGATCGTAATTCGCTGCATCAGGTATCTCTCCCCGCGTGCCAGCTTGGCCTGTTCGGGCTATGTATATATTGCCTGGCCGCGCAAGCGATTCACAGCCTGGTCGCACGCAGCCGCAGCGCATTTCCGACCACGCTCACCGAGGACAGCGCCATCGCCGCCGCAGCGATGATCGGCGAGAGCAGCAGGCCGAACGCCGGATAGAGGATGCCGGCTGCGATCGGGATGCCGGCGGCGTTGTAGACGAAGGCGAAGAACAGGTTCTGGCGGATGTTGCTCATCGTCGCCTGCGACAGTCTTCGCGCCCGCACGATGCCGACGAGATCGCCCTTGAGCAGCGTCACCCCGGCGCTCTCCATCGCCACATCGGTGCCAGTGCCCATGGCGATGCCGACCTCGGCGGCCGCCAGCGCCGGCGCGTCATTGACGCCGTCGCCGGCCATCGCGACGCTGCGGCCGGCCTTTTGCAGCCTGGTGACCACCGCGCTCTTCTGTTCCGGCAGCACCTCAGCCTCGACCTCGGCGATGCCGAGCCGGCGCGCCACCGCTTGCGCCGTCGTGCGGTTGTCGCCGGTCAGCATGATGACCTTGATGCCTTCGGCCGCGAGTGCCTTCAGCGCCTCCGGGGTCGACGCCTTGACCGGATCGGCGATCGCGAACAGGCCGGCGAGCCGGCCGTCCACGGCCATGTTGATCACGGTCGCACCGTCGCCGCGCAGCCGCTCGGCTTCGGCGTCGAGCAGCTGGGTGTCGATGCCGATCGACGACAGATATCCGGCATTGCCGAGCACGATGCTTTTGCCCTTGACCTTGCCGGTCGCGCCCTTGCCGGTCGGTGAGTCAAAATGCTCGACTTGACTAAGAGTGAGCTGCTTCTCGTTTGCCGCGCGCACGATCGCGTCGGCCAGGGGATGCTCGCTGGCACGCTCGACGCTGGCGGCGAGGCGAAGGACGTTATCCTCGGCAAAACCGGCAGCCGGCACGATCGCCACCACCTTGGGCTTGCCCTCGGTCAGCGTGCCGGTCTTGTCGACCACCAGCGTGTCGATCTTCTCCATCCGCTCCAGCGCCTCGGCGTTCTTGATCAGCACGCCTCCTTGTGCGCCGCGGCCGACACCGACCATGATCGACATCGGGGTCGCAAGCCCGAGCGCACAGGGGCAGGCGATGATCAGAACGCTGACGGCTGCGACGAGACCGAAGGCGAGACGCGGCTCCGGTCCAAACCAAGCCCAGGCAGCGAAGGCCGCCAGCGCGACAACGATCACGGCCGGCACGAACCAGCCGGCGACCTGGTCGGCCAAGCGCTGGATCGGCGCGCGCGAGCGCTGTGCGTCGGCGACCATCTGCACGATCTGCGACAGCAGCGTCTCTCGCCCCACCTTGTCGGCACGCATGATGAAGCTGCCGGACTGATTCAGCGTGCCGGCGATCACCTTGGCTCCGCTCTCCTTGGTGACCGGCATGGATTCGCCCGTGACGAGTGATTCGTCGAGCGAAGAGCGGCCTTCGAGAAGGATGCCGTCGACCGGCACCTTCTCGCCGGGGCGGACGCGCAGACGGTCGCCAGCATGCAGCGTATCGATCTCGACCTCGTGCTCGCTGCCATCGGGCTCGACGCGGCGTGCGGTCTTCGGCGCGAGCTGGAGCAGCGCCTTGATCGCGCCCGAGGTCGCGTCACGTGCGCGCAGCTCCAGCACCTGGCCGAGCAGCACCAGCACCGTGATCACGGCAGCCGCCTCGAAATAAACGGCGACCGCACCCTCATGGCCACGGAAGGTGTCAGGGAATATCTGCGGCGCGACGGTGCCGAGCACGCTGTAGACATAGGCCACTCCTGTGCCCATCGCGATCAGCGTGAACATGTTGAGGTTGCGCGTCCGCAGCGACTGCCAGCCGCGGACGAAGAATGGCCAGCCGGCCCACAGCACCACCGGCGTGGCGAAGAAGAGCTGGATCCAGTTCGACAATATCGGATCGATCCAACTGTGCGGGCCGGCGAGGTGGCCGCCCATCTCCAGCACCACGGCCGGCAGTGCCAGCGCCCCGCCGATCCAGAACCGCCGTGTCATGTCGGCGAGCTCGGGATTGGGACCGGCCTCCAGACTCGCGACTTCCGGCTCCAACGCCATGCCGCAGATCGGGCAGCTGCCGGGGCCGACTTGGCGGATCTCGGGGTGCATCGGGCAGGTGTAGATCGTGCCCGCGGGCATCTCAGGCTTGGGCGCCCCGTCCTTGGCGAGGTACTTGGCGGGGTCGGTAGCGAACTTTGTGCGGCAGCCGGCCGAGCAGAAATGGAACGTCTCGCCGTGATGTGTGAGGTGGTGCTGCGACGTCGTGGGGTCGACCGTCATGCCGCAGACGGGATCGAGGACCTTCGTCGCGCCACCGCCATGGTCATGCCCATGATGATGATCGGCGTGGCCGGCGTGATCGCCGCGGCCGCCGCAGCAGGAGGATGCCGGCTTTGCGGCCGGCGCGGCTTTGCTGGAACAGCCGCATCCGGCATGTGTTTCCTGCTTATGATGGTGCCTGTGGGGGTCGTTCATGGCGATGCTCCGCCCTTGCAATTGATACCCTACGGGGGTATATAAGCCCCATGCGTATGGACATCAAGGCATCAGTCGGAAAACGTCTCGGCCGGATCGAGGGCCAGGTTCGTGGCCTCGCGAAAATGGTGGAGGAAGATCGCTACTGCATCGACATCGTCACGCAAATCTCGGCGGTGCGCGCCGCGCTGCGCCGGGTCGAGGAGGAGATCCTGAAGGATCACGTCGCCCATTGCGTCGAGCACGCCATCGCCAGTGGCGACAAGGCCGATCAGCGCGAGAAGATCGCGGAGCTGATGGCGGTGATCGGACGGGCGGAACGGTAGGTCCGGCTCTCGTCATTGCAATGACGGTGGGTGGGAGCCGTGGTGTTTCCTTTAGCGTCGTCCTGGCAAAAGCCCATGGACTTTCGCCAGGGGACATCGGGTAGGCCAGTTTACGCCACCCTCTCCCTTGCCCGTCCCCGCCGCCGCGGGCGGTACATCGCCAATCTCTTCAGCAGCGGGAAATGCTCCGACATTCGTTCGGCCATCTCGGCAGGTTGCTTGCTCACTTCTTCAGCCGAAATTTCAGCCGGCGTCGCTTCGTCAGACGCCTCAGGAACGAGCGGCGGCGCACGGAGCGTTTCTGGAAACACACTGAATGTGCCCGCCACCTCCTCGAGCGGCTTTTGCTTGTCGGCCCAGTGCAAGGCTGTGTAGTCGAAGCCGTGCACGATGGTGGGTTTGACGACTTCGAAATAGGGCGAGATGTCGAAGTCGCGGGGCATGTAGAGCGAGGAATCGCGGATGTGCAGAATTTCGCGGCGAGCGGCGCGGCTGCCGGCCTTGGTGATCTTCGGCAGGATCGGGTAGCGCACGGCGTCGAATGCCTGCGCGATCAAGGCCGAGCAGATGATCTTGGTGGGATCGCCCGATCCCAGCGCGATCATGCGCCGCCGCCAGCGCTGCGGTATCGGCAACGGGAACAGGAAGCGCATGAGGTCGACGATGTTCTTGGTATCGTAGCCGAAGCCGATGCGGTTGATCGCATAGCGGCAGACGGTGGTACGGTCCTCATAGGACAGCCCGACCGGGCGGCAGACGCGGGTGTGATAGGGAAAATATTTCGACAAAGGCGCAGAGGTGACGCCCTCGCCGATATTGGCCTCGATCAGCACATGCGGCTCGCCGTCAGCCTCTTCCGCGCCCTCGATCGGACCGACATAGAGCGCAGCATGCGACCAGGTCGATTGCGTCAGATATTTGATGATACCAGAGATGCGGTTGTTGCCTTCGACCAGCAGCACGTCGCCAGGCTCGATGACGCCGCGCAGGTGCTCCGGGTCGCTCGGCGTGAACGGCTCGTAGCCCGGCACCTCCTTCGAGAGGTACGCGGCAATCAGCTTGCCGACCGAGTCCAGGACCGTCCCCATCTCAAACTCCCCCCAGGGCCTTTTCCGGCCGTCTTTTTCCCTTCTCTATCATGGTCCAAACGTGTTGCAATTCGGTTCATCACTCTGTGAGATCAAGCACGATTGATTCACCATGATGGTTGCTGCGCAACATCAGATACGGCAAGGTTCGCGGGCTGTTCCCATACGTCGCAAGTCCCCGGAAACCATGACAATGACTATCACGCGCCGCGGCTTCCTTTCGGCGTCGGCGGGCCTTGCCGCGATGCCTGTGCTGCGCGCGACCGCCGCGACCCCGCAGCGGGAGGCCGATGTCGTCGTGATCGGCGCGGGGGCTGCGGGGATTGCCGCAGCGCGGCGCATCATGGCCGCCAACCGCAGGGTTGTGGTGGTGGAAGCGGCGGCCCAGATCGGCGGCCGTTGCATCACGGATAGCACGATTTTCGGCACGCCGTTCGACCGCGGCGCGCGCTGGATGCACAATCCCGACACCAATCCGATGATCCGGCTGGCGCGCAGCGCCGGGCTCGACGTGCTGCCGGCGCCATCGGGCCAGAAAATGCGCATCGGCCGCCGCAATGCGCGCGCCGGCGAGACCGAGGAGTTCCTGGCCGCGCTGGTCCGCACCAAGCGTGCCATCGACGACGCCGCGCGCGGCAAGCTGGACACCTCTTGCGCCTCCGTGCTGCCGAAGGATCTCGGCGACTGGGCCGGCGCGACCGAGTTCATGCTGGGCGCGGGCTTCGCGGGCAAGGATCTGAAGGAGCTTTCGGCGATCGACAAGGCCCGCGCGCAGGACCGCAATGGCGCGATCGCCTGCCGCCAGGGTCTGGGGACGCTGATCGCAAAACTCGGCGAGCAGGCGCCGGTGGTGCTGTCGACGCCGGTGAGCCGGATAGTCTGGAGCAATCGGGATGTCGGAGTGGAGACCCCAAGCGGCAAGATCGCGGCCCGCGCCGCCATCATCACCGTCTCGACCAACGTGCTGACGTCTGGCGCGATCAAGTTCGCGCCTGACATTCCGAAACGCACGCTGGACGCGGCATCGAAGCTCACCCTCGGCAGCTACGATCGCATCGTGCTGCAACTGCCGGGCAACCCGCTCGGACTGTCGCGCGACGACACCCTGATCGAACAGAGCAATTCGACGCGGACGGCGCTGATGTTCGCCAATATCGGCGGCTCCGCGCTGTGCTCGATCGACGTCGGCGGCTCGTTCGGCCGCGATCTCTCCGGACAGGGCGAGCAGGCGATGACGGCTTTCGCGAAGGAGTGGATCACCAAACTGTTCGGCAGCGAAGCTGCGGCCGCCGTGCAGAAGACCACCGCGACGCGCTGGAATGCCTCGCCTTATGTCATGGGCGCGATGTCGGCGGCTGCGCCCGGCGGTCACCTCTCGCGGAAGGTTTTGACGGAGCCGATCGGCAACATGTTCCTTGCCGGCGAAGCCACGCATGAGACGCTGTGGGGCACCGTCGACGGAGCCTGGGAAAGCGGCGAACGCGCCGCGGACGCCGCGCTGCGCAAGATCGGCGCGCTGAGAGACGAGCCGGCGGATGTCCCGACGCAGTCGACCAAGAAGCGACGCGTGCCGCGGCAGTGAGGCAATCAACCCCCAACACTCCGCTGTCGTCCCTGCGAACGCAGGGACCACAGCATCGGTTTACCGCAATACCCCATCCAGCACCGGCAGCCCGGCAATCACCGCCAGCGCGATCAGCGCGTAGCAGATGCCGCGAAACACCTTCTCACTCGCGCGGCCGAACAGTGATGCACCGAACGCGACGCCGATCGCATAGACCGGGCCGACGATGAGCGAAAGCGCGAGCGACTCGCGCGAGATCAGGCCCGTGCTCGCGTAACTCACCATCGAGAAGAAATCCGATGCGCCGAAGAACAGCACGATGTTGGCGCGCGCGACGATCGGCGCAATCGGACGGCCGAGCCAATACCCGACGATCGGTGGACCGCCGGTCTGCGCCAGCCCGCTACAGAAGCCGGAAAGGCCGCCGATGCCGACCGAGAGCCAGGTGTGGTCCTTGCCGCGATAGCGCCAGCCCGACAGCAGCAGGAGCAGCAGCGCGGCGACGAAGCAGGAGATGATCCAGCGCGTGGTGACGGGCTCGAGCACGCTGAGAAAATAGGTCCCAAGGGGCACGCCGATCAACGCGCCCAGCACGATCACGGCCGTGGCCTTGCGGTCCGCCTTGCGCCAGGCGTCGGGCAGGAGCGGCGCGGCCGCGACGAAATCGATCACGAGCAGCAAGGCAGCCACGAGCCGCGGCGCAGCGATGCTGCTCGCCAGCGGCATGAAGATCAGCGCCGAACCGAAGCCGGAGAAGCCGCGGGCGGTGCCCGAAACGAACGCGACGGCGCAAAGCGCCATCGCAATGGTGAGGCTGACGTCCTTCGGCAGAAAGTCCGTCAGGCTCATCCGCGAAGAGTGCCGTCGGTCTTCTTCGCGACCTCGGCCACGACCTTCGCGGCCACAGCCTCGATCTCCTGGTCAGTCAGCGTCTTCTCGCGCGGCTGGATCGTGACCGCGATCGCGATCGACTTCTTGCCGTCATCGATGCCCTTGCCCTCGTAGACGTCGAAGACGTTGACCCCGGTGATCAGCTTCTTGTCGACGCCTTGCGCCGCGCGCACGATATCGCCGGCCTTGACTGTGCGATCGACGATAAAGGCGAAGTCGCGCGTAACAGGCTGGAACGCCGACAGCTCGATCGCAGGCTTGGCGCGGGTCGGCTTCTTCTTCGACTCCGGAATGCGGTCGAGGATCACCTCGAACACGATCAGCGGGCCATCGGCGCCGAGCGCCTCGAGCGCGCGCGGGTGCATCTCGCCGAAATAGCCGAGCACGTTCTGCGGACCGATCTGGATCGTGCCCGAACGCCCCGGATGCAGCCAGCCGGGGCCACCGGCGACGATCTGAAGCGCCTGCATCGGCGCGCCGGCAGCGGCGAGCACCGCCAGCGCATCGGCTTTGGCGTCGAACACATCAGCCTGCGCCGAGCCGGACCAGTGCCGGCCGAGACCTTCCGAGGACGCAAACCCGCGGCGTACGCCGCTCGCCGCCATGAACTGATCTTGCGGGCGGTCTCCCCTGAACAGCTGCCCGACCTCGAACAGCGCGACATCGCCAAAGCCGCGATCGGCATTGGCCTGCGCCGCCGCGATCAGCCCCGCGAGCAGCGTCGGGCGCATGTCGGAAAGGTCGGATGCGATCGGGTTCGCCACCTCGAGCTCGCGCTGCCCGCCGCCGAACAATTTTGCCGCAGGTTTTGCGATGAACGACCACGTCACGGCCTCGACCATGCCGCGGCTCGCCAGCGCGCGCCGCGCGCGCCGGGTGCGCAGCTGAAGCGGGGTCAGCACAGGTTTGCGTGCGTCTTCGCCGCGCTCGAACGCTGTCATCGGCACCTTGTCGACGCCGAAGATGCGCACGATCTCTTCGACGATGTCGGCCTTGCCGTGCACGTCGGTGCGCCAGGAGGGGACTGCGACCTTCACTACCGGGCCCGGGCCCGCCATCATGAAGCCGAGATGGGTCAGGATGCGCTTCATCTCCGGCTGCGGCACCTCGATGCCGGACAGACGCTTGACTTCGCTGACCGGGAAATCGATCACGCGGTCATCGCCGAAGGCCTTGCCGACCACGGCGGTCTCGGACGGCGTGCCGCCGCACAAGTCCATCACCAGCTTGGTCGCGAGCTCGAGCCCCGGCACCATGAAGGCCGGATCGACGCCACGCTCGAAGCGGTAGCGCGCATCCGAATTCACACCGAGCTTGCGGCCGGTCTGGGCGATGTTGATCTCGTTCCAGAGCGCCGATTCGATCAGAACGTCGGTGGTGTTCTCGTCGCAGCCCGAGGCCTCGCCGCCCATGATGCCGGCGAGCGATTCGACGCCGTGCTCATCCGCGATCACGCAGATATTGGGATCGAGATTGTAGGTGCGGCCGTCGAGCGCCAGCAGGCTCTCGCCCTCGCGGGCGCGCCGTACGACGAGATTGCCGCTCACTTTCTTGGCGTCGAACACATGTAGCGGCCGCGCGCGATCGAACGTCATGAAATTGGTGATATCGACCAGCGCGTTGATCGGGCGCAGCCCGATCGCGGTCAGCCGCGCCTGGAGCCATTCCGGCGAGGGGCCGTTCTTGACGCCGCGCACGAGGCGCAGCGCGAAGCCCGGGCACAGCGTGGCGTCTTCGACCGTCACTTTCACCGGGCAGGGGAATTCGCCCTTGATCGGCTTGATCGTGGGGTCCTTGAACTTGCCCATGTCGGCAGCGGCAAGATCGCGCGCGATTCCGTGCACGCCTGTGCAGTCCTGCCGGTTCGGGGTCAGGTTGATCTCGATCACGGGATCGCCAAGCGCGGCCCATTCGGCGTAAGCGGCGCCGATCGGCGCGTCCGCAGGCAATTCCATGATGCCGTCATGGTCGTTGGATATCTGCAGCTCGGCCGCCGAGCACAGCATGCCGCGGCTCTCGACGCCGCGGATGGTGCCGACCCCGAGCGTGATGTCCTTGCCGGGAATGTAGGTGCCGGGCGGCGAGAACACGCTGACGAGCCCGGCCCGCGCATTCGGCGCGCCGCACACGACCTGCACCGGCGCGCCACCGTCACCGGTGTCGACCATGCAGACCCGCAGGCGATCCGCATTCGGATGCTGCTCGGCCGAGATCACCTTCGCAATGGTGAAGGGCTTCAGCGCCTTTGCCTTGTCCTCGATGTTCTCGACCTCGAGCCCGATCATGGTGAGCTTGTCGGCGAGCTTTTCCAGGGGCTCGTCGGTGTCGAGATGATCCTTCAGCCAGGAGAGGGTGAATTTCATGGCTGTGTGCCTCGGCTCTTGTCGGTGTTTACGAATTGATCTTGGTCGGTGCCAGTGTTCCCTCCCCCCTTGTGGGGGAGGGTCAGGGAGGGGGTAAGCCGCGCGCTCTGACGGAAGCTGCCTGGCGGATTGCCTCGACAACTCCCTCAAGGTTTGACATCACCTGCTCATTCGTGAAACGCAGAACCTGAAATCCTTCCGCGGCGAAGAACGCGTCGCGGCGCTGATCTGCCTTCTGCCGTTCCTCGAAATTGTGAGATTCTCCATCGAGCTCGATAATTAGCTTCGATGAGAAGCACACGAAATCGGCGATGTAACGCCCGATCGGTGTCTGACGTCGGATGCCCACGCCATCCATGCGATTAGCTTTCAAATATCGCCATAGCAGTGTCTCAGCGTGCGTCATCGTGCGGCGAAGTTGCTTCGCTCGGCTGCGCTGACGGTCGCTCACCACTGTGTGCGGCATCTGCGGCTACCCCCCTCCCTGACCCTCCCCCACAAGGGGGGAGGGAACGGAAAGGGTCTTTGTGGAATTGCTCCCAGCGCTGATCATCACGAACTCAATCCCCCCGCCAACGTCGGTACCTCCAGCGGCTTGAAGCCGTAATGGGACAGCCAGCGGACGTCGCTGTCGAACAGCTGGCGCAGATCGGCGATGCCGTATTTCAGCATGGCGATGCGGTCGATGCCCATGCCCCAGGCAAAGCCCTGGTACTCGTCGGGATCGATGCCGCAGGCGCGCAGCACGTTCGGATGCACCATGCCGCAGCCGAGAATCTCCAGCCAGTCCTCGCCCTCGCCGAAGCGGATCTCGCCCTTGTCGCGACGGCACTGGATGTCGACTTCCAGCGATGGCTCGGTGAACGGGAAGAACGAGGGACGGAAGCGCATGTTGATGTGGTCGACCTCGAAGAACGCCTTGCAGAACTCGTGCAGGATCCATTTGAGGTGGCCGAGATGCGAGTGCTTGTCGATGACGAGGCCTTCGACCTGGTGGAATTGCGGCGTGTGGGTCGCGTCCGAATCGATGCGGTAAGTGCGACCCGGGCAGATCACGCGAATGGGCGGCTTCTGGCCCAGCATGGTGCGCACCTGCACCGGCGAGGTGTGGGTCCGCAGCAGCATGCGCGAGCCGTCTTCCTTCGGATGAAAGAAGAAGGTGTCGTGCATTTCGCGCGCGGGATGGCCTTCCGGAAAATTCAGCTTGGTGAAGTTGTAATCGTCGGTCTCGATATCAGGGCCTTCGGCGACCGAGAATCCCATATCGGCGAAGATCGTGGTCAGCTCGTCCCAGACCTGGCTCAGCGGGTGGATTCGGCCGGCTTCCGCCGGTGCCTCGCGCAGCGGCAGGGTGACGTCGACGGTCTCGGATGCGAGCCGCGCATCGAGCGCCGCCGACTTCAGCACGTCGCGCCGCGCCGCAAGCGCCTGGCTGACTTCGTCCTTGGCCTGGTTGATCGCCGCGCCTTGCGTCTTGCGCTCGTCCGGCGACATCTTGCCGAGCGTGGCGAGCAGCGCCGAGATCGAACCCTTTTTGCCGAGGGCTGCAACACGCACGGCTTCGAGCGCAGCCTCATCGGCAGCCGCGGCGATGTCGGCGATGATCTGGTTCTGGAGCTGGACAAGATCGGTCATGGCAATCCCTTTTGGCCAGGATGCTGAGCCGATGATCCTAGCCCGTCACACCCGGCGCGCTGCCGGGCATCCACGTCTGAGAAGTATGCGCAAGAGATGACGGCCGGGGCAGTAAGGCGGCAAGACGCGCCTCTGCCCGGGCCATCACAAGCTGAACGCTGTGCAGAGCACAGTGGAGGACCGCTACGCCGCCAGCGCGGCGTTGGCCCTGTTACGCCGCAAGGGCAGCCTTAGCCTTCTCGGCGATCGCCTGGAACGAGGCGGGCTCGTTGATCGCGAGATCCGACAGCACCTTGCGGTCCACGGTGATGCCAGATTTGGCGAGGCCGTCGATAAATCGGCTGTAGGTCAGGCCGAACGGACGGACTGCGGCGTTGAGGCGCTGGATCCAGAGCGCGCGGAATGTCCGCTTTTTGCGCTTGCGGTCACGGAAGGCATATTGCATGGCCTTCTCGACCGCCGGCTTGGCGGCGCGGATGGTGTTCTTGCGGCGGCCATAGAAGCCCTTGGCGGCCTTGTAGACTTTCTTGTGCTTGGCGTGGGCGGTCACACCGCGTTTGACGCGAGACATGACAAAAATCCTTCAGAGATGACTTCGGTTTCGGATCGCCGCGCGAACGCGGCGCGAGGTGGCAGTGATCGTGGACGCGGTCAAGCGTTCGGCAAGAAGTACTTCTTGACGTTGTCGCCGTCGGTCTTGAACAGCACGCGGGTGCCGCGGAGCTGACGGATCTGCTTCTTCGTCCGCTTGATCATGCCGTGACGCTTGCCGCGCTGGGCGTGCATCACTTTGCCGGTGGCAGTCACCTTGAAGCGCTTTTTAGCGCCCGATTTGGTCTTCAGCTTGGGCATTTGGCTCTCCTATGGCCGCAACAGAAATCCGCCCGTGAAGGCGGCTGGCCGTCTAAAATGCTCGTTAGAGCGTTGATTGTGCTCAGGTTTTGCGAACGAGCGCGAAACCCGCACGAAACACCGCCACGGCAGCCCTTAATCAGCCGGGCGATGAAGGCTGGGCTTATGACAGAGCGGGAGCCAAATGGCAACGATGAACCGCCGGAACTCTAGCCGCCGACTATTTGGGGTTGCTACCCCAATGTCCACGCCTCATGTCCGGAGCAGGACCCAATGGCCCATTCCCGCGATCGATTTCCTCTTTCTCGAGCTTTGCGCGCCCGCGCCGCCTGGCGCTGCTCGCAACTGGCAGGCGAGGAGAAGCTGACAAACCAAACGGCCCGCCGGAGATCCGGACGGGCCGTTGAAGTCTCAGTCCCAAAGAGCCGGTCAGCGCGGCGCCAGAACCATCACGACCTGGCGACCCTCGAACCTTGCGTCCTGCTCGACCTTGGCGAGCTCGGCGACGTCGGTTTTGATCTTGTCCAGAAGCTTGGTGCCGATCTCCTGGTGCGCCATTTCGCGACCACGATAGCGCAGCGTGATCTTGACCTTGTCGCCCTCTTCGAAGAACCGCTGCATCGCGCGCATCTTCACGTCGTAATCGTGATCGTCGATCATCGGACGGAGCTTGATCTCCTTGATCTCGACGGTCTTCTGCCGCTTGCGGGCTTCGGCGGCTTTCTTCTGAGCGGAATACTTGTACTTCCCGTAGTCCATGATCTTGCAGACGGGAGGGCTGGTATTCGGCGAAATCTCGACCAGATCCATGCCGGCTTCCTGAGCCATCTTGATGGCCAGGACCGTCTCGACCGTGCCTTTGTTGTCACCGGTTTGATCGATCAGCTGGATCTGCGCATTGCGGATATCATCATTGATGCGCGGCCCGTCTTTGCTGGCAGCGGGCGGAGCTTTATTAGGACGGCGAATGGGTGGTTCTCCAAAGTTGTGAAGGAAGCGGCTATCTTGAAGGAAGATGCGTTTGCCGGCAAGCAAGTCGCTCGTGCGAGAGGCGAAAAACCCTCAAATGCGAGGCATTTTGGCCACGCCCGTTGGCACGCAGACGACATAGACACCTTGGTTCTGTTCCGCAAGCGTCCCAAACGGCCAATGCCGAGGTCGGATTGTGCTGGCGGACGTGTCCAAACAGCTCAAACCGCACAGCCAGAGTAAACGTTCCATGACCGATGCAATTTCCGATATCGTGCTCGACTTCATCACTGTGGGCGACGGACCGTTGGCGCGCAGGATTGCGGTGCGCCGCCGCGCCGGAAAAGGCCCCGGGCTGGTCTGGCTCGGCGGATTCAAATCGGACATGCAGGGCAGCAAGGCCGTGGCGCTAGATGCCTGGGCCGGGGAGCACGGCCGCGCAATGGTCCGGTTCGACTATTCCGGTCACGGCGAATCCGGCGGCGATTTCGCCGATGGAACCATCGGACGCTGGCTGGAGGAGAGCCTAGCAGTGTTCGAGCGCTTCTGCGCCGGCCCGCAAATCCTGATCGGCTCGTCCATGGGCGGCTGGATGGCACTGCTGCTCGCGCGCGAGATCAAGAAGCGCCAAGAGACGCAACAGGCCGTGGCCTCGCTGTCCGGTCTCGTCCTGATCGCGCCGGCGCCCGACTTCACCGAGGAGCTGATGTGGAAGAACTTCTCGCCGGCGGTGAAGAAAGAGATCGAGACCAAGGGCCTCTGGCTGCGGCCGTCGGACTATGGCGACGGCTCGCCCTATCCGATTACGCGAAATCTGATCGAGGAGGGGCGCAATCACCTGGTGCTCGGCAGCGCCATCGATCTCGGCTGCTCGATCCGCATCCTGCAGGGCGCGAAAGATCCCGACGTGCCATGGCAGCACGCCTTCGCGCTGACACATCGCCTGCCGGCTGACGACGTCGTGCTGACCATGATCCAGGACGGCGATCACCGCCTCTCCCGCCCGCAGGACATCGCGCGCATTCTTGCGGCGGTCGCGGAGATCGGGTGAAGATGTTCTTTCTTCCTTCTCCCCTTGTGGGAGAAGGTGGCGCGAAGCGCCGGATGAGGGGTTGTTGCCGCGAGTCCGAATGCGAATTGGACTCGCGGAAGCAACCCCTCACCCGTATCAATCGCGCAAAGCGCGATTGATACACCCTCTCCCACAGGGGGCGAGGGGAAGAAAAACATCGGGAGCAACGCCAATGTCCATCACCGCCATGCTGCGCGCCTTCTGCGACGCTGTTGAACAGCGCAACGGCAAGGCGTTCGTCGAACTGTTCACCGAGGACGGCATCTACCACGACGTCTTCTACGGTGTCTTCACCGGTCGCGAGAAGATCGCCGAGCTGATCGACGACTGGTTCTATCGCACGGCGGCCGATTTCCGCTGGGACATGCACGATCCCGTCACCGACGGCACCACGCTCTATGCGCGCTACACCTTCAGCTATCGTTCGACCCTGCCGGAAGCGAATGGCGCGCGGGCGATGTTCGAGGGCGTGGCGATAATGACGCTGCGTGAGGGCAAGATTGCCAGCTATCACGAAGTTGCCAACACTGCGCCGGCGTTCGTCGACCTGAAGTTTGCGCCGGAGCGGATTGCAAAGATCGTGGCCAAGCAGGGCGCCGAGCTGAAGGCGCGCCCGGAAATGCAGCGGCATTTGGCGTAACTGTCTCCATTCGTCATTCCGGGGCGCGCCCCTTGGCGCGAACCCGGAACGACGAGTAGAGAGAGCGCTACCGCTTCGACGGATTCGCCATCGGCTTGCGCTGCGCCAGTGCGGCGACCGTGGCGGTGCCGATCGGTCCCTGTTCGTCATAGAGCCAGCATTCGCCGATCGCGACGCCATCGGTAGCGTGATGGTTCACCACCTCGAATCCGATCCAGTTTGTGATCGGCAGGCGATGCAGATAGATCGTGACGTCGCTGTTGATGTAGCCGAGCCCCCTGTCGCCGGCATTGGCAAACGGGCTGGCGAAATCGGCACCAACAGCGACATGGACGAACGGCGTCATCGCCACGCCCGCGACGAGCTCGCGCACCTCGCTCATCCAGAGCCGGCGCGGGCCGAGCGAGCCCATATGGCCGACGATCGGGCGCGTCGTCCATTTGCCGTTCATGCCGAGCCTGGGATCGGTGGGCTTGGGAATGTCGGCCGGTTTCGGCACGTCCCAGTTCGGCGGTGACCAGACATTGCCTTCGGGATTTTGTGTCTTGCGCAGCAGCTGGCAAGACGCCCGCGCCATGCTGACGCCGCCAGAAACAAACTCCGCCTCGACCACGCGGATGCGCAGGCCGTCGCGCACCAGGCGCGTCGTCACTTGAATGGGCTTGTCGATGGTCGGTAGCCGAAACATATCGACGGTGAGCCGCGCCGGCACGAATTCGGGGCCGGAATGACGCTCCTCGATGACGAAGCCGAGCAGGCCGATGATGACCCGTCCGTGCAGCGATTTCGGATCCCAGGGACCGTTGGAGACTTCCGTCGGATGGAATGTGTCGCCGTCGCGGGTAAAGAAAGGCATGCTTGTCATGGCGCGCGAGATTGAAGAAACGCGCGGGGAAATCAAGATCCCGATCCTCATGGTGAGGAGGCGCGAAGCGCCGTCTCGAACCATGCAGGCCCCGCTGCGGCAGCTCGGCCTTGATCCTTCGAGATGCCGCTGCGCGGCTCCTCAGGATGAGGAGCTAACCGTGCTTTCTGCGCGCCACTCCTCACGAACACTCTCGTCGGGCTCGCGATCGAGAACCTGCAGCCTCATCTCGGCAAACGCCTCCCGCTCCACCAACTGCCCCAGCGCCCACGCCGCCGCCCCACGCACCAGCGGGCTCGGATCGTCGAGCAATCGCCGCGCCTCCGCAGACAGCGCCGGCTTCCCGGAATTGCCAATCGCAATCAGCACATTCCGCAAGAACCGGTCGCGCCCGATGCGCTTGACCGGCGACTTCGTGAACAGCGTGCGGAATGAAGCATCGTCGAGCCGTGCGAGTTCGGCGAGCGACGGCGCGCGCAGCTCGTCACGCGCCGCGAGCTTGGCCTCGCGACCCTCCTGCGCGAACTTGTTCCAGGGGCAGGCGGCAAGACAATCATCGCAGCCATAGATTCGATTGGCCATGGCTTTGCGAAATTCGCGCGGGATCGGACCCTTGTTCTCGATGGTGAGGTACGAGATGCAGCGCCGCGCATCGAGCTTGTAGGGTGCAGGGAACGACGCGGTCGGACAGATGTCGAGACAGGCCCGGCACGAGCCGCAATGGTCGATCTCTGCGTCGTCGCGCGGCAGCTCGAGCGTGGTGTAGATCGCGCCGAGGAACAGCCAGGAGCCGAACTCGCGCGAGACGAGATTGGTGTGCTTGCCCTGCCAGCCCAGATGCGCGGCTTGCGCCAAGGGCTTCTCCATCACGGCCGCGGTGTCGACGAACACCTTTACGTCCGACGGCGCGGTCGCAACCAGCCAGCGCGCCAGCGCCTTCAGCCGCTTCTTGATCAGATCGTGATAATCGTCGCCTTGCGCATAGACCGAGATCGCCGCATGCGTGCGCTGCTTGAGGATCGCAAGCGGATCCTGGTCGGGGCCGTAATTGACGCCGAGCATGATCACCGAGCGCACATCCTGCCACAGCCCGCGCGGATCGACGCGGCGCTCAGGGCTCGCGGCCAGCCAATCCATGTCGCCATGGCCGCCGGAGGCGATGAATTCAAGGAAGTATTTTCCGGCGCTCTCGATCGTGCCGGGTGCAGTGATGCCGATGCAGTCGAAGCCGAGCGCGCGTGCTTTGTGCGCCAGCTGTGTCTTCAGTGCAGTCGGATCGGAATTCAGAAATCCAGGTCCACGTAAGTCCGCGACGCCGGCACCCCGGCCAGCCATTCGCTGAGGAGCGGACGGAACGACGGGCGGGATTTCACCCGCGCGTACCACGCCTTTGCTGCGTCGTCCTCGCTCCATGGCACGTCGCCCAGATAGTCGATCGCCGAGAGATGCGCCGCGGCGGCGAGATCCGCGTAGGTGAGCCGGTCGCCCGCGAGGAAGTTACGCGTCTGCGCCAGCCAGCCGATATAGGCCAGATGATAGCGCACGTTTGCCTTGGCCGCGCGCATCACGTCGGCCGAAGGCGGGCCGCCGCCGTCCTCCTCGCTCATGAACCGCTTGTAGATGCGCTCGGTGACGAGAGGGTGCGAGACCTCCTCGAAGAATTTTTCGTTGAACCAGGCCATCAGCCGGCGCACCTCGACACGCTCGGTGATGCTTTCCGGCATCAGGCGCTTGGCGCCCATCGCGGCGCCATAGGCCTCGTCGACATATTCGGCGATGATCGCCGCGCCCGGTATGGGCGGCTGCTCGTCGTCCACCAGAACCGGTGTCGTGCCGGCCGCATTGAGCAGCAGAAACGCCTCGCGCCGCTCCCAGCTGCGCTCTTCGACCAGCTTCAGGTCGAGCCCGTATTCGCCCACGATCAAGCGAATGAAGCGCGAGTGCGGACAGAACGGATGATGAAACAGCGTAAACATGAAGCCTTTGACTATTTGATGGTGCTTAAGAATCCATCAATATTTGTGCGGCGCCACACTAGTCCTTCAAAACCGCGAAGCAAGGGCGTGACGTCGCATTTTGCGATTGCGGCATGGGGGCGAATAGGCGAGAAGAGCCCCGCTTTTCCAGCGGAAATGGACCGTAATATGTCAGACGCAATACGGGCAGTGATCCTCGGCATCATCGAGGGGGTGACCGAGTTCCTTCCCGTGTCCTCGACCGGCCACCTCTTGCTCGCGGAGCGCTTCTTCCATCTTGGTGAAGGTGCCTTCTGGGATTCGTTTACGGTTCTGATCCAGCTGGGTGCGATCCTCGCGATCGTCGGGCTCTATTTCAGGAAGCTGTGGGACGTCGCGATTGGCCTGTTTACGGGCGATGCCTATGCGCGCCGCTTCGTGATCGGCGTGCTGGTCGCGTTCCTGCCGGCCGTGATCGTCGGCCTCCTCGCCGGCAAGTACATCAAGAGCGTGCTGTTCAATCCGTGGGTCGTCTGCTTCACGCTGATCGTCGGCGGCGCCATCCTGCTCTGGGTCGACAAGCTCGCGCTCAAGCCGCGCGAGCATGAAGCCACCAAGTTTCCGCTGCTGATGTATCTCTATATCGGCATCGCGCAGTGCGTGGCGATGATCCCGGGCGTGTCGCGCTCCGGCGCCAGCATTTTGGCCGCCATGCTGCTCGGTGCGGACAAGCGCGCGGCGGCGGAGTTCTCGTTCTTCCTCGCCATCCCCACCATGATCGGCGCGTTCGCCTACGACTTCTACAAGAACCGCGCCGAGATGACGATGGATCATATGAACATCGTCGCGATCGGCTTCGTGGTGTCGTTCATCACCGCGATCATCGTGGTCAAGACGTTTTTGAGCTACGTCACCCGACACGGTTTCGTGCTGTTCGCCTGGTGGCGCGTCATCATCGGCACGCTCGGCCTGATCGCGCTGGCGCTGGGGCACTAAGTTCGAGGTACCCCTAGCCCGGATCGAGCGTTCCGCTTCACCTCTCCCGTAGGGAGAGGTGGGCACTGAGACGCTTGGTTGGGCCGGCGTTCTCAACGCAATATAAGCTTTTGGCCGGTAGTCAGTCTCCAGCCCAGGGCCGCGCGCCCGGCACAGGAGCTGAACCATGACCCTCGTCAGCGGCTGGGGGCGTTTTCCGGTCGTCGATAGCGACGTGCTGCGGCCGTGCTCGTTCGCGGCCGTCGGCGAGGCTGTCTCGGCCGGCACCGTCGCGCGCGGCAATGGCCGCGCCTATGGCGATGCCGCGATCGGCGCCGCCAGGACCGTCGCGATGACGGGGTTCGACAGGGTCAGGTGGTTCGATCCCGCGAGCGGGCGCATCCGCCTCGAGGCCGGCGTGCTGCTGTCGGACCTGATCGAGACATTCGGCCCACGCGGCTTCCTGCCCTTCGTCGTGCCCGGCACGCGCTTCGTGTCGATCGGCGGCGCAATCGCGGCCGACGTGCACGGCAAGAACCACCATTGCGAGGGCGGCTTCGGCCGCTACGTCGACAGCATTTTGCTGCGCACCGGGCAGGGCGAGGTGATCGAAGCCTCGCGCGAGCAGAATTCCGATGCGTTTTTCGCGACCGTCGGCGGCATGGGCCTGACCGGAATCATCCTCGAGGCGACGATGCGGTTGCGGCCGGTCGAAACCGGATGGATCCGCGAGCGGGTGATCTCAGCGTCCGACCTCGATGCCGCGATGCGCGCACTCGACGCGGGCGATGCCGCGACCTATTCGGTGGCCTGGATCGATTGCGCGGCGCGAGGACGCGATCTCGGCCGCGCGCTGATCTTTCTCGGCGAACACGCCGGCAGAGACGAACTCGCCGCTGGCGCCGCTGCGTTTCCGGTCGGCAAAGATCCCAGCCTCGGCGTGCCCGTCGATCTGCCCTCGATCACGCTGAACCGCCACAGCATCCGCGCCTTCAACGAGCTGTACTATCGCATGGGCGCGCGGCGCGCCGGCGGCAGCCAAGTGGTCTCGCTCTATCCGTATTTCTTTCCGCTCGACAGCCTCAAAGACTGGAATCGCATCTATGGCAAGCGCGGCTTCGTCCAGCATCAATGCGTGATTCCGGAGCAGGGCGCGCGCGAGGTGCTCGACGACATCCTCCAGCGCGTCGCGCGTCGCGGCGATGCCTCCTTCCTCGCCGTGCTCAAGAAGCTCGGCCAGGGCGACGGCATCCTGTCGTTTCCGCTGCCCGGCTACACGCTGGCGCTGGATTTCCCGCTGAAGGGCGACATCCTGAATTTCCTCGACGAGATCGATCGGCTGGTCGTCGCTGCCGGCGGGCGGCTGTACCTCGCCAAGGATGCGCGCCAGTCGCGCGCGACGTTCGCGGCCGGCTATCCCGCCTTGCAGCGGTTCAACGCGATCCGCAGATCGCTCGATCCCACAGGCAACATCCGCTCGAAGCTTTCACAACGCCTGTTTGATGAGGTTTAGTCCGTGACGTCACGCAAGTCCGCAATTGTGCTGGGTGGCTCCTCCGATGTCGGCCGCGCCGCGGCGCGCGCTTTCGCCAAGGCGGGATACGACGTCGCGCTCGCCGGCCGCGACGTCGCCGCGCTGGAGCGGGATGCCGCCGATCTGCGCGCGCGTTACAATATCGAGGTCGGTCTTCACAAATTCGATGTGCTCGACACCGCGTCATTCGAAAGCTTTGTCGCCGGCCTGCCGGCGTTGCCTGATGTCGTGGTCTCGATCGTCGGCCTTTTGGGCGTGCAGGAGAACGCGCAATCCGATCTCGCCCACGCCACCACGATCATGCGCTCCAACTACGAAGGCCCGTCGCTGATCCTCGGCCTATTCGCCGAAAAATTTCTGGGCCGCGGCACTGGCACGATCGTCGGAGTATCCTCCGTTGCCGGCGATCGCGGCCGCGCCTCGAACTATGTCTACGGCTCGGCCAAAGCGGGCTTCTCCGCCTTCCTGTCCGGCCTGCGTGCCCGCGCCAGCCGCGGCGGCGTGCATGTCGTCACCGTCAAGCCCGGCTTCGTCCGCACCAAGATGACGGAAGGCATGAAGCTGATCGGCCCGCTCACGGTGGAGGCGCCGGTGGTCGGCGATGCGATCCTTCAGGCGGTCGAGAGGAAAATCGACGTCGTTTATGTCAGCGGCAAATGGCGCCTCGTGATGCTGATCATCAAGACGCTGCCGGAAGCGGTGTTCAAGAAGCTGAAGTTTTGACGTGTAGCCGCACCGGCGGTGCGCTCCCTCCCCCGCTTGCGGGGGAGGGTTGGGGAGAGGGTGCTTCCACAGAGAGACTCTCCCCAAGAGGAGAAAGCCCTGACCCGGATTGGTTCGCAATCCGACCTCACCCGCAAGCGGGAGAGGCAACCAAACCTCACGCGCTCTTGCGCTGGAACTGGCCGGCCGCGCGGAAGCGCCAGAGATATTGCGGGGCGATCGCCTCCAGCGAATCCGGCGTGATGCCGAGCCCTTCCAGCGTCAGGCCAGCGGCCTTCGCTGCATCCGACACGACATTGTCGCGTTCGAGCATCGTGACCTGGTCCGGCGTCAGCTTCAGCGCACCCGGCGCGAATTGCAGGAAGGCAGCCTTGAAGCGGGCGAGCCCAAACGGCAGCGGAATCAGCATTCGCTCGCGGTCCGTGATCTCGAGGATGGTCTCGATGATCTCGCGCATGCTCAGCACCTCCGGCCCGCCGAGCTCATAGGTCGCGCCGGCCTTGGCCTTGCCATCGACGGCATCGGCGATCGCGGTGGCGACGTCGCCGACATAGACCGGTTGCATCCTGGTCTCGCCGCCGATCAGCGGCAGCACCGGCAACATTCGCCCCAGCGCGGCAAAGCGGTTGGTGAACTGGTCCTCGGGCCCGAACATCACGGAGGGGCGGAAGATCGTCGCCGACGGCGCGGCGGCCAAGACCGCGACTTCGCCGGCCGCCTTGGCCTTGGCATAGCGCGACGGCGATTCCGCGTCGGCGCCGATCGCGGAGACATGCACCAGGCTGGCGCCGGCGGCGGCCGCCGCCTTGGCGACGGTCTCGGCGCCCTTGGCCTGGACGGCGTCAAAGGTCTGCTCGCCGCTCTCGGTGAGGACGCCCACGAGGTTGATCACGACATGCGAATCGCGCAGCGCCGCCTCGACCGAGGCCGGGTAGCGCAAATTGGCCTGCACGGTGTGGACCTGCCCGACCTTGCCGGAGGGCTGGAGATATCCGGCGAGTTCCGGCCGCCGCACCGCGACCCGGATCCGGTAATCGCGCTTGCACAGGGCGCGGACGACATTCCGGCCCAAAAACCCCGATCCGCCGAAAACCGTGACGAGCGTGTCCAGATTCGATGCCATGGGGTCGGTTCCTGCAGGTGGGTAAGGGGTTGTCAGGCTTGTATCGGGCCGGTTTGCGATGCGCAATCGGCATCCCGCAACAGGCTTCACGCATGAATTGACAACGGCGTCACCGAACCGTAGTAACCGCCTCCGTGCCCCAAACGGCATGCCCAGGTGGTGGAATTGGTAGACGCGCTGGCTTCAGGTGCCAGTGGCTTAACGGCCGTGAAGGTTCGAGTCCTTTCCTGGGCACCATTTGCAAGATTTGACGCAAAATGGGGCTGCTTCCGATCAGTCGCGATGGTAGCCGACGATCCAAGCACCGACTTGGCCTCGTCCCTTGCTGGGACAGATCAGCCCGTCCGCCCTCACACCACCCGCTTTCCCGCCCGCTCCGCCACCGCCTTCTGCACAAAGTACATCGCGCCCAGCGCGACGATCGTGGTCGCGACCACGACGTAGCCGAGCCGGTCGAAATGGATCAGCGAGCCGTCCGCCGCTTGGGCGATGATGGCGGCGGCGAGCACTGAGCCGAGCCCGCCGGAGAGTTGCTGAAGCGAGGCGCTGACCGCGCTGAACGAGCCGCGCTGGCTCGGATCGGGAATCGCCGACATCAGCGCCTGTGACGGGATCATGCGCGAGAAAATGCCGACGAACATCAGGACGTTGACGAGGATCGCGGTCGCCAGCGAGACGTGGCCGAGATGGGTGTAGGTCAGCACCATGATCACCGACACCACGCTGCCGAACACGAAGGTCGGGTATTTGCCGAACGCGTCGCTCGCCCTGCCGACCAGAGGCCCCGTGACGATGCTGAACAGGCCGGAGACGAGATAGATCGTCGGCAGATGCGCAATGTCGATGCCGAGATTGTGCACGGTGAAGGCGCTGGAGAACGGCATCAGCATGTACCCGCCCGTCGCCAGCAGCGTCGTGACGGCGAAGGCCAGCGTATAGCGCTTCTGTCCGACGGTGGCGATCAAATGCCGGAACGGGTTTCTGTCCTGCTTCAATTTCAGATGCGCATCGACCGGCTCCATGGCGAAGGCGATGACCGCGATCGCTGCGATCGACACCACGACGATCGCAGCGAAGCAGACATGCCAGCTCCAGTGATTGGCCAGAAACAGCCCGGCGGGAATGCCGAGCACCTGGCTTGCGGCAAACGCCGTCTGGATGAAGCCCATCACGCGGCCGCGCAGCTGCAGCGGAAACAGGTCGGTGATGATGGCGAGCACGACCGAGCCGATCACGCCGCCGAACAAACCGGTGACGATCCTGCCGAGCAGCAGCACATGGTAGTTCGGCGCGGCGGCGCAGAGCATGGTCCCGAGCGTGAAGCCGACATAGAAGAACAGCAGCAGGCGCTTGCGATCGAATCGATCGGCAAAGCCGGCGGCCAGGATGCCCGAGATCCCCGCGCTGAACGCGTAGGCCGACACCGCGACGCCGAACTGCCCGGCCGTGATGTCGAGCGCAGGCATCAGGATGGCGCCGAGCGGCGACATGATGACGAAGTCGAGGATGATCGTGAATTGCGTGAACGCGAGCAGCGCGATGAGGAGCGCCTGATAGCGCGAAAAGCCGCGTTGGCGTTCCTGGGGGTCGTTGACGGCCGCGGCGAGCGTCTGTTCGGTCATGGCACCTGATTCAGCGTAAGCGCGGCGGGGCGCGCGAAACTGGCAGATAGGGTGGACGGCGACGATGTCCACGGGTGCAGGCAAAAGCTCTGCCGTAAGGGGAGGCGCGGAGCAGGTTGTGGGATCCGGGCAACAGGGCGCCCGCGCGAACCGCCCGCTCCTGTCTGGGGGAATTAAGCCGCCCTTAGCGAATGCTCCTCTAGGCTCGCGAGCATCCATTTCCCCTGCTCCCCGGCCTTTGGGCCGGTCATTTTGCGGCAAGTAAGAGCGTTTCCGGATGGAGCAGCCTGCCTGGCAAGATTCTGGCGCCCCAACACCGTCCGCAATTGCGGCGGCTGGGCCGACGCTTGTGATCGATCTGGAAGGCGCGCTGCTGCGTTCCGAACTGCTGATGGAAGCGCTGTTCAGTGCGCCCGGCCGCATGATGGCCCGCTTCGGCGCCGGCGGACGCCCGGGTATGGCCGCGCTCACGGACATCCTGGCGCAGGCCGAGATCGACTATGCCCATCTGCCCTATGATTCCGATGTGCTGAATCAGGCGCTGGCGGCGCGGGCGCAGGGCGCGAAGATCTATCTTGTCGCCGGACGCTTCGCCGATCATGCGGCGGGCATTGCCGCACATCTTGGCTTTGACGGCGTCGTGCCGCCGGCCGATCTGGCTGCGGGCCATACGCTGCCGCTCGATCGCGGCGCGATCGAGCGGATCGAGAGCCGCGGCCACAGCCACGTCAGCTGGAAAACCTGGGCCAAGGCCCTGCGCGTCTATCAATACGCCAAGAACACGCTGGTGTTCGTGCCGGCGCTCACCGCGCATCAGATGAACCTTGCAACGCTCGGCTATGCATTGCTGGCGTTCATGGCGTTCTCCGCCTGCGCGTCGGGCGCCTATCTGATGAACGATCTCCTGGATCTTTCGGCCGACCGGCAGCATCCGACCAAGCGCCATCGCCCGCTCGCGGCCGGCGATTTGCCGATCTCCGCGGCGCTAGCAGCGATTCCTGCGCTGTGGCTGTTCGCGCTCGTCGCCAGCCTCTGCATCTCGCCTCTCTTCCTGGGCGTGCTCGGCGCCTATCTCGTCACCACGATCGCTTATTCGCTCGCGCTCAAGCGCAAGATGCTGGTCGACGTCGTGACGCTGTCTGGCCTCTACAGCTTGCGCATCATTGCCGGCGCCGTCGGTGTCGGGGTGGTGCTGTCGGAATGGCTTTTGATCTTCTCGCTGTTCGTGTTCACCTCGCTGGCGCTCATCAAGCGTTTCAGCGAGCTCAGCATGCGCGAGAGCGCGGGCCTCGCCGATCCTTCCAACCGCGATTACAGGATCACTGATCTGCATGTCATCGCCGCGATGGCGGCGGCGAGCGCGATGAACGCGGCAACCGTGTTCTCGCTTTACGTCTCCTCCTCCGCGGTGACGCCGCTCTACAGCCGTCCCTGGATGCTGTGGCTGCTCAACCCGCTGCTGCTGTACTGGTTCGGCCGCGCCCTGATGATGGCGCACCGCCGCGAGATGCCTGACGATCCGATCATCTACGCTTTCCGCGACGGCCCCAGCCGCATCGCGGTGGCGGCGATGATCTGCATCATGCTGGCGGCGATCTGACCGGACCCGTAAGGTCACGGCCGGCGCTTGCGCGGCCCGCCGTGAGTGGATACATCGCGGGTAATCCCGATTAGCCTATTCTGCCGACAGACCATTCGAGGTTTTGAAACGCCATGACCGTACGCCTGCATCGCGGCGACCTGCCCGACCTGTCCCGCTACACCGCAGCGGTGGCGATCGACACCGAGACCATGGGCCTCAACCCGCACCGCGACCGGCTCTGCGTGGTGCAGCTCTCGCCCGGCGACGGCAGCGCCGACGTGGTGCAGATCCCCAAGGGGCACACCGACGCGCCGAATTTGAAGGCGCTGCTGGCCGATCCCGCCATCACGAAGATCTTCCATTTCGCGCGGTTCGATATCGCGGTGCTGTATCAGACCTTCGGCGTCATGACCGGGCCGATCTACTGCACCAAGATCGCCTCCCGCCTGACCCGCACCTATACCGACCGCCACGGTCTGAAGGACCTGGTGCGCGAGGTGCTCAACATCGACCTCTCCAAGCAGCAGCAGTCCAGCGACTGGGGGTCCGACAGCCTGAGCGAGCCGCAACTCGCCTATGCCGCCTCCGATGTGCTGCATCTGCACGGCCTGCGCGAGCGGCTCGATGCCATGCTGGTGCGGGAAGGCCGCTCCGCGCTGGCGCAAGCTTGTTTCGACTTCCTGCCGACCCGCGCCCTGCTCGACCTCCAGGGCTGGGCGGAAGAGGACATTTTCGCGCATTCCTGATGCCGCTCGTGGCCGCTAGGGTCAGGGCTGCCGCCCCGTTTCGGACACTTTCGTAACGGCCTGTCGCCGGCTGCATATTTTGGCGGCGCCGGGTACAATGGGGCGTCGTTCCACCGGACAAGGCGAGCGCCACTTCAGGAGCCCAGGTGAATCAGGAGTCCAGGTGAATTCGGCCCAGAATCCCACCTACGACGCCGCGCTTGCGGCGAAGTTTGCCAGCGCGGCGCGCCACAGCCGCTTGGTGCGGATTCTGCGCGTCGCGGTGCCGGGCGCGGTGCTGCTGTCCATGGCCGCCATCGTCGGCGTGTCGGTCTTCAATCCGTTCCGCATGCTGATGCCGAAGCTGCCGCTCGACTCCGGAAACCTGGTGGTGTCGGGCACCAAGATCACCATGGAAACGCCGCACCTCGCCGGCTTCACGCCGGACCAGCGGCCCTACGAGCTCTGGGCCAAGACCGCGACGCAGGACATCACCGACCCTGATCATGTCGACCTTTCGGATCTGCGCGCGAAGGTGCTGATGGAGGATCAATCCACCCTGTTCCTCGACGCCCGCACCGGCCGTTTCGACAACAAGCAGCAGCAGCTCGAACTGCACAAGGACATCTTGCTGCGCACCTCGACCGGCTACGAGGCGCGGCTGAACTCGGCCTTCGTCGACATGAACAAGGGCACGGTCACCTCCGACGAGCGCGTCGACGTCAAGCTGACCAACGGCACGCTGACTGCGGACCGGCTGCGGATCACCGAGGGCGGCGATCTCATCCGCTTCGAAGGCAATGTGGTGATGCACCTGGATAAGCTGGACGATCCCGCCGCCGCACAGCCTGCGCCCCCGGCCGAGCCTGCGCCACCTGCAAAGACGCGTATGCCTCAGAACAAGTCTGCCAATTCAAAGTGATTTCAATGATCAGTTTTTTTTCGCGCAGCGACAAGAAGCGGAGCGCCGTCCTCGGCACAGCCGTGCTTGTCGCCGCCGTCATAGCGGTGGTCGCTGGCGGGGCCGCCATTGCACAGAGCACGATGCAAGGCGTGCCCAACGCGATGCAGGGCTTTTCGCAAAACCGCGACCAGCCAATCCAGATCGAGGCCGCCTCGCTCGAGATGCGCGACAAGAAGAAGGAGGCGACCTTCGCCGGCAATGTGAAGGTCGTGCAGGGCGACACCACCATGACCTCGAAGACGCTGGTGGTGTTTTACGAATCGGGCGGCGGCGACAAGCCGGCCGCGCCGCAGCCGGCGGCGAAGGGCGCGAAGGCGGCACCGATGCAGTCGGCAACGCCCGGCCCAGGCGGCAGCTCCGCGATCAAGCGGCTGGAGGCGCGCGGCAATGTCGTGGTCACTCAGAAGGACCAGGTGGTAACGGGCGAGACCGCCGTGTTCGACACCAAGACCAACCTCATCACCATGCTCGGAGGCGTGGTCTTGACGCAATGCAAGAACGTGCTGCGCGGCGACCGCCTGATGGTCGACATGACCACGGGCGTGTCGCGCGTGGAATCCGAGAGCGGCCGGGTCCAGGCCCTGCTGCCGCAGGGCGGCGGCAATGATTGCGGCCAGGGCGCCAAACCCGGCAACGCGCCGCCTCTGCAGTTGCCAGGCGCAAGTAAACAAAAGTAAATTCAATCACTTGTCTCGGATGCTCTCGAGACGAGGTTGAAGCTTGCCCAGCAAGACTGTATCTAGCGCGAAGGGCTTTCGAAGCGGGGTTCGCCGCTTTTCGGGCGTGTTTCACTGGGCATGAGACATCCCTCACTCAGGCTGCAGCGGCGGATCGCAAAGGCCGGTGCGGCAGATCGCGGGATCACGCGCGGATCATCGTGCAGGATTGTCGTGCAGGATCGTCGTGAAAGGCTAGAAGGCGGGGATGGTCGATCTCTTCAGCATGTTCCGTCGGCGACCCGCCAAACGCGGCCGGCCAGGATTTGCGCGTCAGGACATCACCGCGCTCGGTGACAATGTCGGCGGTCTCGTCACCAGCCCGGTGCGGGATGCGCCGCCGACCGCCCGGAGCCAGCCGATGCGTGCGCCCGACCAGTTCCAAGGAGACCATCAAGCCGACTATCAAGCCGAGCCGCCGCGTCCACAGGCGGTTCACCCGGTCACGGCTGGCAGCAGATCCACTGGTACAGGCGGGCAGCTGCTGCGGCGGCCTGGCTTCCTGGCTGTGCACAGTGTGGAAAAGGCCTTCGGCAGCCGTCAGGTGGTGCGCGGCGTCAGCATCTACGTGCGCCGCGGCGAAGCGGTCGGCCTGCTCGGCCCGAACGGCGCCGGCAAGACCACCGTGTTCTACATGATCACCGGCCTGATCAAGGCCGATCGCGGCGCGATCGAGCTCGACGGGCACGATGTCACCAAGCTGCCGATGTATCAGCGCGCGCGGCTCGGCATCGGCTATCTGCCGCAGGAGGCCTCGATCTTCCGCGGCCTCACCGTCGAGCAGAACATCCGCGCGGTGCTCGAAGTGGTCGAGCCCTCGCGCAAGAAACGCGAACACCAGCTCGATTCGCTGCTCGACGAGTTCAACATCACGCGCCTCAGGAAATCTCCGTCGATCGCGCTGTCAGGCGGTGAGCGCCGGCGCGTCGAGATCGCGCGCGCGTTGGCGACGCGGCCAAACTACATGCTGCTCGACGAGCCCTTCGCCGGCATCGATCCGATCGCGGTCGGCGATATCCAGGACCTCGTCCGCCATCTCACCAATCGCGGCATCGGGGTCTTGATCACCGACCACAATGTGCGCGAAACGCTCGGCCTCACCGATCGTGCCTACATCGTCTATGCCGGTGAAATCCTGACCGAGGGTACCCCGGATGAGATCGTCGCCGATCCGGACGTGCGCCGGCTTTACCTTGGCGAGGAATTCCGCCTCTAGTTTGTTTTTGCGCGGCGTCAAGGCGTGTACATCGGGCCCGGACTAGGATAAGCAAAAATCGGACCAATTTTGGGAACGGTTCTTGCTTCATGGCGCTTACGCAGAGATTAGAGTTCCGGCAATCGCAGTCGCTGGTCATGACGCCGCAGCTGATGCAGGCGATCAAGCTGCTGCAATTGTCCAATCTCGATCTCACGACCTTCGTGGAGGAGGAACTCGAGCGTAACCCCCTGCTGGAGCGGGCCAATGACGAGGCCGGCGGCGCTGAAGCGCCCGCGGAGGTCAGCCAGTTCGGCGATGGCGACGAAGGCGGCCAAGGTGAAGGAGTTGGTGACGACGGCTTTGGCGGCAGCGCGGAGGCGTTCGAGCCTGGGCAGGAAGAATGGATGAGCAAGGATCTCGGCACCCGCGCCGAGATCGAGCAGACCCTGGACACCGGCCTCGACAACGTCTTCTCCGAGGAGCCGGCCGAGGCGGCCGCGCGCAATGCCCAAGATGCCGCGCCGACCACTTACACCGAGTGGGGCGGTGGTGCCTCCGGCGATGAACCCTACAATCTCGAAGCGTTCGTCGCGGCAGAGAGGACCCTGTCGGACCATCTTGCCGAGCAGCTCTCGGTTGCCTTCACCGCGCCGGCGCAGCGCATGATCGGCCAGTACCTGATCGACCTCGTCGACGAGGCCGGCTATCTGCCGGGCGATCTCGGCCAGGCCGCCGAGCGTCTCGGCGCATCGCAACAGGACGTCGAGGAAGTCCTTGCCGTGCTGCAAAAATTCGATCCACCCGGCGTCTGCGCGCGCAATTTGAGCGAATGCCTGGCGATCCAGCTCCGCGAGCTCGACCGCTACGATCCGGCGATGCAGGCCCTGGTCGAGCATCTCGATCTTCTCGCCAAGCGCGACATCGCGTCCTTGCGCAAAGTCTGCGGCGTCGACGACGAGGACATCGCCGACATGATCGGCGAGATCCGCCGCCTCAATCCCAAGCCCGGCATGAAGTTCGGCTCGGCGCGGCTGCAGACCATGGTGCCCGATGTCTATGTCCGCCCCGGTCCCGACGGTGGCTGGCATGTCGAGCTCAACAGCGACACCCTTCCGCGCGTGCTTGTCAACCAGACCTACTATTCCGAGCTGTCGAAGAAGATCGGCAAGGACGGCGACAAATCCTACTTCACCGATGCGCTCCAGAACGCGACCTGGCTCGTGCGCGCACTCGACCAGCGCGCCCGCACCATCCTGAAAGTTGCAACCGAGATCGTGCGCCAGCAGGACGGCTTCTTCACCCATGGCGTGGCACATTTGCGGCCGCTCAATCTGAAGGCCGTCGCGGACGCCATCCAGATGCATGAATCCACGGTGTCGCGCGTTACCGCCAACAAATACATGGCGACCAATCGCGGCACGTTCGAGCTGAAATATTTCTTTACGGCCTCGATCGCCTCGGCTGACGGCGGCGAGGCGCATTCCGCCGAAGCGGTGCGGCACCACATCAAGCAGCTGATCGATTCGGAAGCGCCTACGGCAATCCTGTCGGATGACACCATCGTGGAACGCTTGCGCGCTTCGGGCATTGATATTGCCCGCCGCACGGTCGCGAAGTACCGCGAAGCCATGCGCATTCCCTCTTCGGTGCAACGCCGCCGCGACAAGCAGAGCGCTCTTGGTAACGTCCTCGCCACCGCAATGTCCGATCGCCCCCGCAACACCGAGCCGGCCTGATTGCGCTGGCGCGAAATCGCGCTACTCTCGATGTCCCATCGAGACCGATCCAAGCTAGGCACTTGAACCAAGCGAGGCATCACATGACTCTTCGAATTTCGGGAAAGAGCATCAGCGTCGGCGAGGCCCTGCGCGGCCGCGTTGCCGAGCGCACGGATGAGGTGCTGCGCAAATATTTCGACGGCAATTATTCCGGTCACATCACGCTGAGCAAGGACGGCTTCGGCTTCCGCACCGATTGCGCGCTGCATCTCGATTCGGGAATCACGCTGGAGGCCGATTCGAACGCGCCGGATGCCTATGCCAGCGCCGACCAGGCGCTGGTGATGATCGAGAAGCGGCTGCGCCGCTACAAGAATCGCCTCAAGGACCGTTCCGCCCGCAAGGCCCATGCCGCCTCCGAGGCGATGGCGGCGCTCGATGCCACGAGCTATGTGCTCGAGGCGCCCGAGGGCGAGGACGAGGTCGCCGGCTACTGCCCCGTCATCATCGCCGAGCAAACCACCTCGCTGAAGCGCCTCTCGGTCAGCGAGGCCGTCATGGAACTCGACCTGAGCGGGGCACCCTGCCTGGTCTTCCAGCACGGCTCCTCGGGCCGGGTGAACATCATTTACCGCCGGGCGGATGGCAATGTCGGCTGGATCGACCCGCCGGGGGCCAAGGGGGACGGTAAGTCCGATGTTTAGGGCCGAGACCCGGGCTCCGTACCATCCCGGGCCTTTAACAATGTCCGTGGCAAAGCCGCACGCGGGAGTTGGCACCGGGATTGCGTTGGAGTAGAAGCGCCCCACATCAGGACCGGGGCTAAGTCCGCCTCCTGCTTCATGTTATTGACGTCGGCGCAGCTTGGTCTATCAAGCTGGCCAAATCGGAACCTGACGGCTTAATTCACCTCGGAAAGCTTCCATGCCGATTACCGATCTGGTCGCACCCGAGGCGATTCTCCCGGCATTGAAAGTCAACAGCAAGAAGCAGGCCTTGCAGGAACTCGCGGCCAAGGCCGCCGAGCTGACCGGGCAGAACGAACGCTCCGTGTTCGAGGTGCTGCTTCAGCGCGAAAAGCTCGGCACCACCGCAGTCGGCTACGGCGTCGCCATTCCCCACGGCAAGCTGCCCAAGCTCGAAAAGATCTTTGGTCTGTTCGCGCGCCTCGATCGCCCGATCGATTTCGAATCGATGGACGGCCAGCCGGTCGATCTCGTCTTCCTGCTACTCGCCCCCGAAGGCGCCGGCGCCGACCATCTCAAGGCACTCGCCCGCATCGCTCGCCTCTTGCGCGACCAGGACATCGCCAAAAAACTCCGCGCCTCGCGCGACGCCCAGGCGATCTATTCGGTGCTGGCCCTGCCGCCGGCGACGGCGGCGTAACAGACCGAGTGTTCAAGTTGTCCCGCACCTGCCGACGTAAGTGCGAGTCTAGCTGGGCGAATACGCCCGCGATCTGCCCCGTGGTGATCTTGAGCGGATCGCCCCTCTCTGTGAGATCGTCGCCGGAGCTGGTAAGCACCCGGGCCCCGCGCTCGATCAGCGCGATGATGCCGACCTCTTGGACGATCAGCTGGCCCAAACCTTGACGCTTCCTCGACCACAACGGTCCGCACGCCATTTGACTCAATCCGGTCCAGCAAGGCGGAAAACCCCCCGGCCGACTCTCGATCGGGTCCGCCCTGCTGACGCCCTGGCCGCTGCTCTTGTTTCGATTTCTTGAGCGTGATCGGCTGCCTCTGCTGCAGCCAGCTGGCCTGGTCTTGCTCGAAACGCAAAACGGGCACCTCTTCGCGTGAAGCCATATTTCAGAGAAGGGCGACGATCTTTTCGAGGGTGATGGGCGATGCCACTGATGCGTTCTTGTCTCGGTGGTGAAACGTGCTCGTCCACGGATCGAACGTAGGCACTCCTGCTTCGACAAACTCGCTTACATCGCGCGTCACGACAGCCAGATCTTGCAAGGCTGCAATTGTCGCGATGAACAAGTCCGGTTGACCGAAAGTGCGTCCGCGTTTCCGTCCATCGGCGACGATCGTCTTCCATCGAATGATCACTTCTTCGGTGATACCAAGAACTCGTCCACTGAAGAACGGTCGAAGAGAGTTATCGAGCCACGAGCGAAGATCGGCCCGTCGGGCCGGATCACCCAGCTGCTCGATGCCGTAGACGATCTCGGCAAAGGTGACGTCCGTGACGAACAGCGTTTCGCCTCGTTGAGCATTGATGAAGCCTACAACGGCGGGGTTGGCATTGGGCTTGCGCAGCTCAGAAACGACATTGGTGTCGAGCAGCCAACCTCTCAAAGTTCGATGTCCCGAACCCTGGACTTCACGGTAAGCCGGTCAAATTCGATGTCCGCCAAGGGAGAGTCCGCGAGCATCTTCACGAGATCGCGGCCGCTCGGGGGATTCTGAAGACGGTCAAAATCGTCGGCCCCGACGATTACCGCTGCGTCCTTGCCATGCAGGGTAACCCGCTGCGGTCCCGTGCGTTGAGCTTCCCTCACGACCTCGCTGAAATGCGCTTTCGCGTCCTGAAGGCTCCATCGCCCAGATCGGGAGCCCCTCTTGGAGGCGTTGCGCTTGACTGGGGGCATGTGGCTCTCGCATCTAGTCAGAACGACCAGAATCTAAAAGGTTTGAATTCATCCGTCAAAGCGAAATGGGCATGCTCTCGTGCGAGAGCATGCCCATTCGAATCTCTGCTGCTGTGCTTGGTCAGCTCACCGCTCAGTGCACGCTCACCGCTTGCAGCTCGTTGCTCCAGGCATTGGCGATCGCGGCTTCGCGGCTGTCGGTCAGCATGATCGGCGTGCCGTCGGCGGCGTGAAGCGCGAACAGCTTGAGGCCCGGCGCGATTTTCGGCGCTTCGGGAAACAGGCCCGGCACGTCCTCGGAGCGGATCTGCTTCACATAGGCGATATGGCCTTCGCCGAGGGTTGCCAGCGTCTCCGGCGAGACATTCTTGGCTTCGTATTCGAACGCAACGTGACCTTCACTCATGGTCTCGACTCCTCTGGAACACTAAGCGGTCGAGTCCGCTACTCGTTCCATTATTCGTGCTCATTGATAGCGATTGTCTTAACGATCCGCTCCGGCTCAGGCCGGGCCAGATCGACCGACAACAGCCCGTTCTTCAGATCCGCACCCAGCACCAGCATCCCCTCCGCCAGCACGAAGGTGCGCTGGAAGTGGCGCGCGGCGATCCCGCGGTGGATGTATTGCCGGGTCTTGTCGTCCTGCTGCCGCCCGCGGATCACGAGCTGGTTTTCCTCAATGGTTACATCGAGTTGGTCGCGGGTGAAGCCGGCGACCGCCAGCGTGATGCGCAAACGCTCGGGCTGGCCGTCCGACCGGTCGCACCTCTCGATATTGTAGGGAGGATAACCGTCGGCGCCTTTGACGACGCGATCGAGCACGCGCTCGATCTCGTCGAAGCCCAGCAGGAAGGGACTGGAGAGCGTTGGAACACGAGACATAGTTTACAAAGTCCTCGCAGAAGCGACTTTGGTGTGTCGGAGCCCGCAAGCGGCACCCCTTGGTCAGCAATATGGGCATATCCCCGTGTGGGTTCAAGCAGGTAGCACGAGCCCTGCACAGGTGGCATTCCCGCATGTGGTGCGGTTTGCTTCGCGTAGAGCGTTTGCGCATTGTCATGGCTGGGGCATGGCCGTCCGTAAGACGGCGCCGCTTCCGCTCGCCGATATTCCCACGACCGTTCTCTCGACACCAGGAGCAATGCCCGGGACAAGTTCGGGGACGGCAAAATGCAGGGCGATTTATGTCAATGAAAACAAGCCCCTTCTACTGTGCATGGGGTTGTTTTCGCACTTTTTGTTAGCTGTCCCTTCGGAACCCGGTCAGGCTTCCAACCGCTTCCGCCCATCGCCGCTGAACAAATGCAGCTTTTGGCGAACCGCTGCGACGCGGATCTGCTGACCGATGGCTGGCGCCTCGGCTCCGGGAAGGCGGACGATGACCTCGCCGGGCGGCAGCTCGCCGGGCGTGGCGGCGACGCGCTGGTCTTCCTGAGCCCGCGAGCCGTAGACGAAGGTTTCGGCGCCGACGCGTTCGATCGCTTCAACGGTGAGGGGCAGCGCGACGCCGCCGGCGGGCGCCTGCTCGGTGATGACGAAGTCTTCCGGGCGGATGCCGAGGATGCCGGCCTCGCTGCCGCCGAGCTGCGACTTGATCTCGTCGGGACGGGTGGACATCAGGTTCATCGGCGGCGCGCCGATGAAAGAGGCGACGAAGGTCGTAGCCGGCTGCTGGTAGATCGCGAGGGGATTGCCGACCTGCTCGACCTGGCCGCCATTCATCACGACCAAAATGTCGGCGAGCGTCATCGCCTCGAGCTGATCATGGGTGACGTAGATCGACGTCGTGTTGAGCCGGCGCTGCAATCTGCGGATCTCGACGCGCATCGCGATGCGCAGCTTGGCATCGAGGTTGGAGAGCGGCTCGTCGAACAGAAACACCTTCGGCTGGCGCACGATGGCGCGGCCCATGGCGACGCGCTGGCGCTGGCCGCCGGAAAGCTGGCGCGGCTTGCGCTCCAGCATGGCGGAGAGCTCGAGCACGCGCGCCGCTTCCCCGACGCGGGTCTTGATCTCGGCTTCCGCCATTCCGCGGTTGCGCAGACCATAGGCCATGTTGTTGTAGACGCTCATATGCGGATAGAGCGCGTAGTTCTGAAACACCATCGCGATGTCGCGATCGGCGGGCTCGACCTGGTTGACGATGCGGCCGCCGATGTCGATCTCGCCGCCGGTGACGGTCTCCAGCCCCGCGACCATGCGCAGCAAGGTCGACTTGCCGCAGCCGGAGGGGCCGACCAGCACGCAGAACTGGCCGTCGCCGACATCGACGTCGATGCCCTTGATGGCTTCGAAGCCGCCGGGATAGGTCTTGCGAACGTTGCGCAGGGTGACGTTAGCCATTGCTCGCTCCGCTCGCGCGAATGGCGAATCGTGAGTGGCGAGTAGTGGGGCTGTGTGGAATGCCGCAGCCATTCAATCGTCGGCGGACCATTCGCCATTCACTATTCGCCATTCGCCCCTCACTTTTCCGTCTCGACTAGGCCGCGCACGAACAGCTTCTGCATGGCGACGACGACGAACACCGGCGGCAGCATGGCCAGCACGGCAGTTGCCATCACGATCGGCCATTCGGTCAGCGCGTCGGTGGTGGTGATCATCTTGCGGATGCCGATCTGGATCGTCTGCATGTCGTCGCGGGTGGTGATCAGCAGCGGCCAGAGGTATTGGTTCCAGCCGAGGATGAACAGGATCACGAACAGCGCCGCCATGTTGGTGCGCGACAGCGGCAGCAGCGTATCCCAGAAGAAGCGCAAGGGGCCGGCGCCGTCGATCCGCGAAGCTTCCAAAAGCTCGTCCGGCACGGTCATGAAGAACTGGCGGAACAGCAGCGTTGCGGTGGCCGACGCGATCAGTGGCAGCGACAGGCCGGCATAGCTGTCGAGCATGTGCAGATCGGCGACGATCTTGTAGGTCGGATAGATGCGCACCTCGACCGGCAGCATCAGGGTGATGAAGATCAGCCAGAAGATCGGCATCCGGAACGGAAAGCGGAAATACACGATCGCATAGGCCGAGATGATCGAGATCGCGATCTTGCCGACCGCGATCAAGAGCGCCATCACCAGCGAGTTCAGCATCATGTTGCCGACCGGTTCGCGAGTCGAGCCGCTCGTGCCGATGAAGATCGTCTGGTAGTAAGTTTTGAAGAACTGACCGCCGGGCAGCAGCGACATCTGTCCGTTCGCGATCAGCGCGTTGTCCTGGGTCGAGGCGACGATCGCGATGTAGACGGGGAAGGCGACGATCGCGATCCCGATCCAGAGGATGATATGAGCGACGTAGCGCCGAAAGCCTTCTTCCTCGACCATCAGTAGGTCACCTTGCGTTCGACGAAGCGGAACTGGATTCCCGTCAGCACGATCACCATGATCATCAGGATCACCGATTGCGCCGCGGAGCTGCCGAGATTGCCGCCGAGCAGGCCGTCGGAATAAACCTTGTAGACCAGCGTCTCCGTCGACTTGCCGGGACCGCCGCGGGTCATGGTGTCGATGATGCCGAACGTGTCGAAGAAGGCGTAGACGATGTTGACGACCAAAAGGAAGAAGATGGTCGGCGACAGCAGCGGGAAGGTCACGGTCCAGAACCTGCGCATCGGGCGCGCGCCGTCGATCGCGGCGGCCTCCAGCACGCTTCGCGGGATGCTCTGCAGGCCCGCGAGGAAGAACAGGAAATTATAGGAGATCTGCTTCCAGGCGGCGGCGAGGATGATCAGCGTTGCTGCCTGGTCGCCGTCGAGCAGCGGATTCCAGTCGATGCCGAGGACGCGCAAATAGCGCGAGAGCACGCCCAGCGAGGGATGCAGCATGAAAATCCAGAGCACGCCGACGACCGGCGGCGCCACCGCATAGGGCCAGATCAGCAGCGTGCGGTAGAGCATCGAGCCGCGCAGCGGCTTGTCCGCCATCACGGCAAGGAGCAGCGCAAACGAGAGCGACGAGACCGCGATGGCGAACGAGAAGAAGAAGGTCCGCACGATCGCTTCGAAATAGGCGCGGTCCTGCAGAAGCTCGAGATAGTTGTCGAACCAGACGAAGCTCGTCGAAAGACCGAAGGCGTCCTGGAGCAGGAAGGACTGGATCACTGCCTGCAACGCCGGCCAGTAGAAGAAAATCAGGACGATCGCGAGCTGCGGCGCAACCAGCGCGTAGGGCAATAGCTTCGATTGGAAAATGGCTTGTTTTTGCATGATGCGCGCAGGAGCGGCAGGCCGGGTAACCGGCCTGCCGCCGATCGCCTTCACTTCACGGCGGTCTTTTCGAACTGCCGCAGCATCGTGTTGCCGCGTTCGACGGCGGCATCGAGCGCCTGCTTGGCGGTCTTCTTGCCGGCGAGCGCCTGCTCGATCTCTTCCGACCAGACGTCACGGAGCTGCACCATGTTGCCAAGGCGCAGGCCGCGGGAATTCTCGGTCGGCTCCTTGTTGGTCAGCTCGAGCAGCGGGGTCTCGAGATAGGGCTGATCCTTGTAGAAGCCTTCCGCCTTGGCCTTCTCATAGGCCGCTTTGGTGATCGGCAGATAGCCGGAGGCCTTGTGGATATAGACCTGGCGGTCGGTGTCGGAGAGGAAGCCCAGGAACTTCGCGACGCCCTTGTACTCGTCGGCCGACTTGCCGCCCATCACCCAGAGCGAGGCGCCGCCGATGATCGAATTTTGCGGTGCGCCCTTCACGTCGGGATAATAGGGCATCGGCACGGCGGTGAAGGCGAACTTGGCCTGCGCCTTGACGTTGCCGAAGAACGCCGAGGAGGTCAGATAGAGCGGGCATTCACCCGACGTGAAGCGGCCTTCGCCGGTGTTGGTGCGGCCGGCATAATCGTAAGTCTTGTCCTTCTGGAGCTCGACCAGCTTCTCGAGGTGCTTGACCTGAAGCGGGCCGTTGAATTCAAGCACGGTGTCGAAGCCGTCGAGGCCATTGGCCTTGGTCGATAGCGGCACGTTGTGCCAGGCGGAGAGCTGTTCGAGATTGACCCAGGTGACCCAGGAATTGGAGAAGCCGCAGGTGGGGTGGCCGTTGTCGTGCAGCTTCTTGGCGGCGTCGAACACTTCAGGCCAGGTCTTCGGGATTGCGACGTTCGCCTTCTTCAGCTCGTCGAGGTTGACCCACATCACCGTCGACGACGAGTTGAACGGGAAGGACAGCATCTCGCCCTTCGAGGTCGAGTAATAGCCGGTGATCGCGGGCAGGTAGGCCTTGGGATCGAACTTCTCGCCGGTCTCGGCCATCAGCTTGTAGACCGGCTTCACCGCGCCGGTCGCCGCCATCATGGTGGCGGTGCCGACCTCGAACACCTGCATGATGTGCGGCGCATTGCCGGCGCGGAAGGCCGCGATGCCTGCGTTCATCGTGTCGGGGTAGTTGCCCTTGTAGGTCGGGATCACCTTGTAGTCGCTCTGCGACGCGTTGAAGTCGGTGGCGAGCTTGACGATGACGTCGTTGTTGGCGCCGGTCATCGCGTGCCACCACTGGATCTCGGTCACGGCCAGGGCCGGCGAGGCCATCATGCCAACCGTGGCCGCGACAGCCGCAGCCGCACCAAAATGTCGAAGAGCCATCAAGAAAACCTCCCTTGCCCGTCAATAAAGAAGCGCTTGCGCTAGCAGTGCCATATGACGTTCACATGACTGTGTAAGCGGCCGAAACGAAAGCGGCAAGCGCTGGAAAAGGGAAGCCGGAAAATAGGCGAAGGCGTGCGGGAGACCGCGCCGTGCGTTCGCGCTGCACACGCGTGCTCGCGCCGCAGTGCGGCATTGGATGACGTGAGTTGTCTATCAGGCGGCGGTCTCGAACACCTCTCCCGCTTGCAAGCGGGGAGGGTGCGCACCGCCGTTGCGGCAACGCTGAGGTCTATTTCACGAGGCCTCAGCGCTTGCGCTCGGGGCCGCAGACCACGCCCTTTTCGACCATCGCGTCGATCTCCGCCCTGGAGTAGCCGAACTCGCCCAGCACCTCCGCCGCGTGCTGGCTGAATTTCGGCGGCAGGCGGCGCAGGCTCGGCTTGCTGCGGTCGAGCCGGATCGGCGAGGCGACGCCCTTGTACCAATCCTTCTCGATGATATCGCCGCGCGCGATCGTGTGGGGATTCGTGAGTGCCTGGTCGATTTTCTGCACCGGGCCAGCGGGCAGGCCCGCCGCGAGCAGGCGGTTGCACAGCGGTTCGGCCTCGTGCTGGCTGAACACCGCGGCGAGCTCGGCGCGCAGCGCCTCGCGATTGGCGATGCGGTCCTTGTTGCGGGCAAAGCGCGGATCGGTGCCGAGCTCGGGCTTGCCGATCTCCTTGGCGAGCTTGCGGAAAGTGCCGTCATTGCCGACGCCGATGAAGATGTTGTCGGTTTTCGTCGGGAAGATCGCGTAAGGCACGAGGTTGGGATGCTCGTTGCCGGTGAGCGCAGGTGGCTTGCCATGCATGAAATAATTGGCGGTGTGCGGATGCATGATGGCAAGGCCGGTCTCGTACAGCGTCGTCTCCAGGAACTGGCCCTTGCCGGAGCGCTGGCGCTCCGATAGCGCCATCAGGATGCCGATCGCCGCGTACAGGCCAGTGGTGATGTCGACCAGCGGCACGCCGATCCGCATCGGGCCGCTCTCCGGAGAGCCGGTCGCCGCGATCATGCCGGTCATGGCCTGGATGATGGCGTCATAGCCGGGATTGCCGCCGCGCGGACCGTCGGCGCCGAAGCCGCAGATCCGGCAGTGCACGAGGCGCGGGAATTTTGCGCGCAGCACCTCGTTGCCGATGCCCCATTTCTCCAATGTGCCCGGCTTGAAGTTCTCGATCAGGACGTCGGCCGTCTCCAGCATCTTCAGCAGCACGGCGCGGCCCCCTTCGGAGGCGAGGTCGAGGCCGATCGAGCGCTTGTTGCGGTTGATGCCGACGAAATAGGCCGCATCCTCCTCATGGAAGGGAGGGCCCCATTCGCGCACCTCGTCGCCCGCCGGCGGCTCGACCTTGATCACGTCGGCGCCGTGGTCGGCGAGGATCTGGGTGCAGTAGGGACCGCCGAGCACGCGCGTGAGATCGATGACGCGCAATCCACTCATGGCACCCAGACCGGCTTCAGAACCCGCGGCTTCAGAATTCATGCCTTCGCTTCCCCTGTGTCGATGCTTGATCACAGGCCTAGCGAGGTTCGTGCATCCCAGCAATGGCTCCGCCCGTGGGGCCGTATGCGCCGCCGCAGCGCAATCCCGCGGAACGGCAAACCAATGGAAAGCAGCCAGCCCGAGGGGGATCTCGGGCCAGCCAATCCGCAATTGCGGTCAGACGACCGTCAGGCGAACGTCGACATTGCCGCGCGTGGCGTTGGAGTACGGGCACACCTGGTGCGCCTTCTCGACCAGCGCCTCAGCCTCGGCGCGAGCCAGGCCCGGCAGCGAGACGGCGAGATCAATGTCGAGACCAAAACCGCCCTCGGAGCGCGGGCCGATGCCGACGATCGAGGTGACGGACGCGTCATTGGGAACCTTGGGGCCGCCCTGCGACGCCACGAACTTCATCGCGCCGATGAAGCAGGCGGCATAGCCCGCCGCAAACAGCTGCTCGGGGTTGTTGCCGGCGCCGCCTCCGCCGCCGAGCTCCTTCGGCGTGGTCAGCTTGACGTCGAACGCGCCGTCGAGCGTTGCAGCATGGCCGTCGCGGCCGCCGGTCGCCTTGGCACTGGTCTTGTAGAGGACGTTCACGGACATTTTCATCTCCCTCGGGTTCGGGTGGACGCGATCTGTATCGCAGACAATTAGATTGCGCGCAACTCAAATTGCAATGCCTCACATTTAATTGTTTGCAATTGAATTTACGGCCGCCCGGCCCCACAATACGGGCAAATCCCGCGAGAGTCCCCATGGCCCGGAAACCATCGGCAGCGGACGCGCCGCTGCGGCTCGACAATCAGATCTGCTTCGCGGTCTATTCGGCCGCGCATGCTTTCAATCGTGTCTACAAGCCGCTGCTCGACCGGCTCGGCCTGACCTATCCGCAATATCTGGTGATGCTGGTGCTATGGGAGCGCGACGACGTACCGGTCAGGGATATCGGCGAGAAGCTGTTCCTGGATTCCGGCACGCTGACGCCGCTGCTCAAGCGGCTCGAGGCCGCCCATCTCGTGAGGCGCACCCGCTCGAGCGAGGACGAGCGTCAGGTGCTGATCGCCCTGACGCCGCAGGGCCACGCGCTGAAGGACAAGGCACGCAGCGTGCCGCAATCCATTCTGGCGGCGTCGGATTGCTCGGCGTCGGAACTGGTCGCAATGAAGGACGAGATCGTCGCATTGCGCGACCGGCTCAATGCGGTGATCGGGGAGTAGGGAAGTTCGTCAGAGCCTAGGAAAGCCGCTTCTTCGTGAAGGCGCGGCCGGAATGAGACTTCAGGTACTTTTCAAACGCCAGAGCTTTGTACTTGTCGGGGAAGGCGCAGTACCAGATCAGTTTCCAAGGCTTATACTTAGCCCGCATTTCTCACACGGCCGATAGCTGTGCGACAGAGGATAGAAGGTCTAGCGAAGGCGATGAGGAGCCGTTGCGCTGGAGGCGCGGGTGGCGA
>NZ_JADPKL010000117.1:0-109174 GCF_023073935.1 Bradyrhizobium sp. 147
GACCACATGGGGCGGGGGATTGAAGGCTGGGGCAAGGTGACGAGGTCCGGACTCCTAGGCACTCCGGACCTCGAAACTTTTCAGATTGAACGCGATGCGCGCCGTCCGGCTGTTCAGCCGGGCGGCGCGTTCGCGTTTCAGCGTCGTCGTTCGGCCCGGCGCCTAAAGCGCGATGAATCGTCATCGCGCTTCAGGCGGCTGTTTAAGCATGATCTTTTCGGAAAACCGCTTCGCACTTTTCCGGATCATGCTTTAGCGCGTCTGCGGCTCGATCGTCACCGTGCAGTCGCCCTGCCCTTGCGTTGCGACCACGATGTCACCCGCGGGAGCGCCCAGGGCAATCGGCGCGGACGAGCCGCCGCCGGGCATCTGGACCGTCACGCTCAGCGAATCCGTGCGCGCGGTCGAGCCGACGGTTGACGGCTCTGCTTCGGCCACGTTCCCCGAGGCATCGCGCCGCATGATCCGGCAGTTCACATTGCGGGCGCCGGCGGCCGCCATGCTCTGGCCGGCGCTGCCGCCCATCTGCGCACGAGCGCGCGACGGATCCCGCGGAACCTGGCTGACAATGCGATGCGTGCGCGGCTCGACGATGACGACGTCGTCATCCGTCGCGAAATACTCATAGTCGCGATATTGCGGCTCGATCGACACGATCTCAGGCGGCAGCCGATGCAGACGGACGCGCGAAGGGATCGTCTCACCCACCCGGATCGCGATGCTCAGGTTGCGCTCTGGTGGCGCCAGGCGCGCGCGGCTTACCGTTTCAGAGATCCGCACCTGCCGTTCAGACGTCATGCTGGTCTGCTGATTGACCTGCGTGTTGGTCTGCGTGGTCTGATTGGCTTGATTGGTCTGCGTGCCCGTCGCCGGCGCAGTCTGTGCATTGTTGGTTGGCGCCGTCCGGTTCGTGTCGGTCGCGGTAGCCGGGCGGTTGTTCTGTTGCGCCGGCGGCTGTTGTTCGGCGGCGTTGCGCGGCGGCTGGGTCTGGTTGCGCTCGTTCTGGTTGGCCGCAGCTCCACTGCGCTCGTTCTGCTGGCCCGCAGGGCCGGTCTTGGATTTTTCGGACTCGGCAGTTGATTTCTGCGGCGCGGACTTGTCCTGCTTCGTCTCTGCGCTGCTCTTGCTGCTGTCGCGCCCAGGTTTGGCGGTCTCGGCCTCGCGGTTGCGATCGCGCGAAGGTTCGCGAGATTCTTGTGCCCGATCCTTCGCCTTCGGTTGATCACGTTCGGCGGCTGTAGCTGGCTGGCGCTTGTCTTCGTTGGCCTCGCGCTTGGCCGCGCCGCCTTTCTCTTCGCGACCGGCCCCCTGGAGTCTCTCCTGAGCGCCCTGCGTGCGCTCCTGAACCCGCTCTTGAGCGCCTTGGGCTGCGCCCCCGCGCTGCGGCGCAGCGCCTTTGGCCGGTTCCTCGGTCCGTTTCGGCTCGTCTTTCCGCTCACCGGGCGCCTGGGCGTAGGCGAAGCCGGAGGCGAGCATCAGTCCGACGGCCGCGGTCGATAACATCAAGTGCTTGCGCATAGTCCCTCTCCTCGACAATTCACAGCAACAGACGCGAACGTTCTGCGGGTACGAAGGTTCCTGCCAAGGAACGGGAGCAGATCACGCGGCTTACATTGCGTCCTTCAACGTGAGGCGGGCCGTGAATGTCACGGTGGTCTTGCCGACCAGCGCCATGCCTTCGACCTCGGCGCCGCCGGCCGAGTAGTCGCCCGAGAAACCGCAGGTGACCTCCCTGCCGCCGAATGCGAGGGTCTTGCCGATGGCTTCGGTATGCTGATTGACGATCATGTCGCCGCGCCACTTGCCGTTCCGGAACGTGTAGCTGCCGGTGTAATAGAAATAGCTGTCGCCGCCCATGATGCGCCCGTCGCAGAGCACGACCACGCCCCTGGCCTGACCGCGTTTGCCGTCGCGCATTTCGATATCGAAGATGTAGAGGCCGTTGACGACCTTGGCTTCCTCACCCGCCCCCTCTCCGACTGGCATCCGATCGTCCCCTCAATGTCCATGCGCCGCGCCGATCAGTTCGGCACGTTCCGTTCAAGATCCTCAAGCCATGCCGCCGCGCTCGCATCCGACGGGGCTCGCCAGTCGCCGCGCGGCGACAATGACCCACCCGCCGAGACCTTCGGTCCATTCGGCATCGCCGAGCGCTTGAACTGGCTGAAAGCGAAGAAGCGACGCAGGAATACCTCGAGCCAGCGCCGGATCTCGGGAAGATCGTAGGCCCTGCGCCGGTCGCTCGGGAAGGCCGGCGGCCATTCGCCCGTGGCGACGTCCTTCCAGGCGTGCTGCGCCATGAAGGCGATCTTGGAGGGACGCATGCCGAAGCGCAGCGTGTAGAACAGGTTGAAATCCTGCAGCTCGTAGGGCCCGACCGACGCTTCCGTGCTCTGCGGCTTCTCGCCCGGCTGCACCGGCACCAGCTCTGGAGAGATTTCGGCAGCGAGGATCGCGCCAAGCGTGCGGTTGACGTTGTCGCTGAACTGGTTCGATGAGATCACCCAGCGGATGAGATGCTGGATCAGCGTCTTCGGCACGCCGGCATTGACGTTGTAATGCGCCATCTGGTCGCCGACGCCATAGGTGCACCAGCCGAGCGCGAGTTCAGAGAGATCGCCCGTGCCGATAACGATGCCGCCGTGATGGTTGGCGAGGCGGAACAGATAGTCCGTGCGCAGGCCAGCCTGCACATTCTCGAAGGTGACGTCGTAGACCTTCTGGCCCTTGCCAAAGGGGTGGCCGATATCCTTCAGCATTTGCGTGGCCGTGGCGCGGATGTCGAGCTCTTGCCAGCTCGTCTGCAACGCCTTCATCAGCGCCAGCGCGTGGGTCTTGCTCTCGCTGCCGGTCGCAAAGCCCGGCATCGTGTAAGCCAGGATGTTTTCGCGCGGCAGGCCGAGGAGATCGACTGCCTTGGCGGCGACGATCAGGGCGTGCGTGGAATCGAGCCCGCCGGAGACGCCGATCACGACGCGCTTGGTGCCGGTGGCGCGCATCCGCTGAACGAGGCCGGCGACCTGGATGTTGTAGGCCTCGTAGCAATCCTGCTCGAGCAGGCTCTCGTCGCTCGGCACGAACGGAAACCGCTCGACCTTGCGCAGGAAGCCGATGTCGGCGGCCGGCGGCTTCAGCGCGAATGTCACCTTGCGGAAAAACGCCTCTCGCTGCCGGCGATTGTCGTCGAACGTGCCCATCAGCGCGCGCTCCTGCCTGAGCAGGTCGAGATCGACGTCGGCCAGCGTAATCTGGCCGTCCTGGCGGAACCGCTCGCCCTCGGCCAGCAGCACGCCATTCTCGTAGATCGAGGTCTGGCCGTCCCAGGCCAGATCGGTGGTCGATTCCCCTGCTCCGGCGGCGGAATAGACGTAGGCTGCGAGGCAGCGCGCCGATGTCGATTGGCACAGCAGCGCGCGCGAGCGTGCCCGGCCGATCGTGATCGGGCTGCCCGAGAGGTTGATCAGCACGCTGGCGCCCGCGAGGGCGAGCTCGGATGCCGGCGTCACCGGAATCCACATGTCCTCGCAGATCTCGACGCCGATGGTGAGGCCCGGAACGTCCTCGGCCGAGAACAGAAGGTCGACGCCGAACGGCGCATGCAGCCCGCCAAAGGAGATCGTCTCTCCGGCGATGCCCGCGCCGGAGGCGAAATGCCGTCCTTCGTAGAATTCGCGATAGGTCGGCAGATAGCTCTTGGGCACAACGCCGAGCACGTTGCCGCGATGGATGACGACCGCACAATTATAAATGCGATGGCCAAAGCGCAGCGGTGCGCCGACGATCAGGACTGTCATCAGTGCCGCGGAGGCCTCGGCGATCGCAGCGAGCCCGCGCTCGACCGCATCGAGCAGCGGATCCTGCTTGACCAGGTCTTCGATCGCGTAGCCGGACAGGCACAGCTCGGGAAACACGGCAACTGCCACCGATTGTTCGTGGCAGGCATTGGCCGCCACCAGGACGGCCTTCGCATTGGCCGAGGGGTCGGCCACGCGGGAGGTGGTGACGCAGGCCCCTACGCGCGCAAATCCATGGGCATAGATCGAGTGGAAAGACATCAAGCGCTGTACCTTCAATCCTTGCAATCTCTTCAATCACTTGCGCCACTAGCCGCAGCCGCCAGCACCGCATCATATGTAGCCCATCGACCGGCGCCCGTGCAGACCATCCGCCGTCATGCATAACCGATTTGCATGTCGGCCAGCCGGCGCCCGCGACGTCAGGCGCTGCGCGCCAAGACCCCGGACAGGTCGTCGCGGAGCCATTCGGCTATCCGAGGCCAGGCATGGGCGTGGGTCCGCGCCCCCATGAAAAGGCCGAGATGACCGCTCGGCTCGGAAGCTGCCGCAATGAAAGCCGGCGGCGTGCCGACGAGATCAGCGGTGGCGAGCGCCTGCACAGCCGGCACGACGTCGTCGTCCAGCCCGGCCAGCAGGAAGATCGGCGCCTTGACGTCCTTCAGGTCAACCGGGCGGCCGAGCGCGACGAATTTGCCGCCGGCAATCCGGTTCTCCCGGAAAATCCAGTTGACGATCTGAAGGTAATAAGTGCCGGGCAAATCGAGCGTCTCGCTATTCCAGCGGTCGAAGCGCGCGAGCAGGGTCGCGCCCTCCTCGTCCGAGAGTCCCCTCTGCAACGCCACTGCGATATCGTCGCTGTCAGGCGCCTTGGACCAGAAGCGCAGCATCTCCTCGCCCCTGACATTGCCGCCGCCGCGAGCGACGAGCTGGTCGTAGACCAGCTCGGGCGCGTTGCGGGCGAGCCGCGACAGCGCCGAGTCGATCGACAGATCGACCGGAGCGCCGACCAGGACCAGCCGCCGCACCTTGGTCGGAAAGCGCGCCGCGTAGAGCAGCGACAGCCAGCCGCCCTGGCACAACCCGACGAGATCGACCGGCGCGCCGATCTCGTCGATGGCGACGTTGAGATCGGTCAGATAGCTGTCGATCGAGAGATAGCGCATCTCCGGCGTGGCTGACCGCCAGTCGGTGAGATAGACGCGGTCGATGCCGCCATTTTGCAGCGACTGCACCACGCTGTGGCCAGGCGCGAAGTCGGCGATCAGGGCCCGATGCAGCGCATAGGGCGCGCAGACCAGCGCCGGCTGCCCGGACCGCGTCTGCGTGAAATCGCGCAGGCGCATGGTCGCAAGCTCCAGCGCGACCGTGCTGGGCGTCGTCCACAGCAGGCTGCTCTCGCCCTGCTCCGCAGCTCCACGTTCCAGCCACCAGAAACAGGCGTCCATGGCCAGTCGCGCCGCCGCAAACGGCCACAGCAGCGGGTCATCCGGCGCATGGCCTGATCCGCCTGGCTGTCTGCCGGCCTTCTCCACCATGGCTATCTCATCCTCACAGGAACGCCTCGAGGCTCACGACCGAAATGCCGCGATCCTTACGGAGCCGTCGAGATCGATGCCGCGACAGGCGTCCTCGACGACGGCGACCTCGAAACCTGCCGTGCGAGCGTCCTCCGCCGAGAAGCGAACACAGAAATCCAGCGCCAGACCGGCGACGAAGACGGTCTTCAGCTCGCGTTCGCGCAAGTAACCGAGCAGTCCGGTCGGCGTCTTATGGTCGTTCTCGAATAGCGCCGAATAAGAACCGATGCCGCGGCGAAAGCCCTTGCGCACCACCAGGCTCGCCCTGACAACGTCGAGCTCCCGGTGGAATTCAGCGCCCGTCGTACCCTGCACGCAATGAGAGGGCCAGAGAACCTGGGTGCCGTAGTCGAGCTCGATGGTCTGGAACGGCTGCTTGCCGGCATGGTTGGCCGCGAATGACACGTGATCACGCGGATGCCAGTCCTGGGTCAACACCACATTGGCGAATTTTTGGGCGATTCGGTTGATGGCGGGGACGACCTTTTCGCCGCCGGGAACGGCGAGCGCCCCGCCGGTGCAGAAGTCGTTCTGTACGTCAATCGCCAGCAGCACGTCGCGGTCGGAAATCTTCATCGCTGGTCTCGTTGCATCTGCGCCGGCGCGAAGGCGCCAGGCGCGCTCCCCTAGTGTCCGCCTTCCCGCGCTGCTGCGCAACCGTTGGTCCGTGAGGAAGCACCCGCGAATTGGTCGGCGGAAGGGCGCACAGGGTGCAACGGTTTGACGTCAACCGTGTTGACTAGCTGCACCCAAGGACGGATTCTGACAGCCGTTCGCAATTTGCGATCAGAGAGCGGAGGAAGCGGTTCCCGCAGCCCGTGCGGCTGCGGCAGCCATATGGCCATGAGGATCGGCAAGACAGGACAGATTCTTCTCGCCGATATCGGCGGCACCAATGCGCGCTTCGCGCTGAGCCAGGCTGAATCGAGTAACGGCGATCCGACCGGACCGATCGACTACGTCAAGGTCGCCGACTTCCCGACCGTTCGGGAGGCCATCGTCGATGTTCTCGCTCGCAGGTCCTCCGGCGGGCAGCCCGGAAGAGCCGTGCTGGCGGTGGCGGGCCCCGTCACCAACAATCGCTGCGTCATGACCAACAGTCCGTGGGTCATCGACGGCAACGAGCTGCAAGCTGCGCTCGGCTTCGACAGCGTCCACGTGCTCAACGACTTCGAGGTGGTGGCCTGGTCCCTTCCCGCCTTGCAGCCTGCCGACCTCATTCCGCTTGGCGGCCAGAATGGCCTGCCCGGAGAGCCCTTGCTGGTGGTTGGGCCCGGAACCGGCTTTGGGGTGTCCTGTTTGGTCGAGCGCCATGGCGCACGGCTGGCGGTCGTGACCGAGGCCGGTCACGCCACCCTGCCGGCGGAGAACGAGCGCGAGGAACGCGTGATCGCCTGTCTGCGCAAGCGCCTCGGCCATGTCTCCATCGAGCGCGGCGCGCTCTCGGGTTCCGGCCTGCAAAGCCTCTACGAGGCCCTGGCGGAGGTCGATGGCGCCCAAGTACCGCATCGGGATCCTGCCGCCATCACAAAGGCCGCGCTGGAGGGCACTTGCCTCGTCAGCCGCGCGACGCTCGACATGTTCTGCGCCATCCTCGGCTCGGTCGCGGGCAATCTCGCCGTGACCTTCGGCGCCCGCGGCGGCGTCTATATCGCCGGCGGGATCGTGCCGCGTTTTCCCGAGTTCCTCGCGGCGTCCGCATTCCGAGCACGCTTCGAGGCCAAGGGACGCTTCCAGGATTACTTGCGCAACATCCCGACCAGGCTGGTGATCAAGCCCGATGCGAGCTTCGTCGGCCTCAAGATGTTCGCCCAGCACAATCCAATTGACCAAATTGAGCGGACGAAGCGCCCGCTCGCGGGTCCAGCAATTCACAGCTGATTGCAGCGTACACCGGATTTCACGCAGGATCGTGCTTGCCTGCGCGTTTGGCATGCGAAACAATCCTGTCCTGTGTGTGGCGTAGTTCGGGGGCGTGGCATGCGTAAACAGGATTTCGGTTTCGACTATCACCGCTATCACCGCCTGCTGCGCGAGGCGGATAACGAAGACAAGCGGCTGGCCTTGATCGAGCTCCTGATCGAGGAAAAGGCAAGGGACCGGCTGGCCGCCCAGCGCGCTTCGGATCGCGCCGCCATGACGGCGCATACCATTGCCACGGTGCTGAGAAAGGGTCGCAACTGAGGCTTGCGAGCTCGTCCCGGCGCGGGAGAACACGGGCGATTGCGACTTCGTTAACGATGCCTCGCAATCTGACGTCAAACTTTTTGCTCTAAGACTTCCCCCACCTGAGGCAAATCAGGGCCAATAACCAATAAAGGGGGGAAGTAAACATGAGCATGATCTCGCTCGCCGTAATGCCGGCCGCCGTCGAACCGCGGTTCGCCGTTTCTTCGTTCAAGACCATCTTGCTGTTCTGCTGCACCGGCCTGGCCGTCTCGTTCGGCCTGATCGCGCGTGGCATCGATCTCAGCGCCGGCCTGATCTGACAGCGCGCCGAGCTCTTTCGCCAAATGGCCGTCCCCGACGGGCGGCCATTTTCGTTGGTGATCTCAGTGCGGCGTCTCGCCGTCACCAGTGCGGCGTCTAGGCCGGCATTCAATGCGGCGCCTTCTCTGTGGCTTCCGGAAACATCGAATCGATCATCGCCTTGAGCTGATCCATCGCGATCGGCTTTCGCAGGATCGGCCTGCGCCGCAGCAAGGACGGCAGCAGCTCCGGTCCATAACCCGTCGCGAACAGAAACGGTTTTCCGCGTCGCTCGATCAGGTCGGCGACGGGATCGACGTAGACGCCCATCAGATTGATGTCGAGGATGGCCAGATCGTACTGCGCGGTCATGGCAAAGGCGCTGGCATCGCGGACATTGTCCGCTTCCGCAACGACGCGGTGGCCGAGCTCCTCCACCATGTCGGCGATCATCATCCGGATCAACGCCTCGTCTTCGACCAGGAAAACGGAGAGTCCGTCCGCCATATCAACCCCGCAGTCAGCCTTACGAAGCTAACCATAACCGAATTGCGGAGAGGATACACGAATTCGTGGCCGGCGCCCTTAATTCAGACGCGCCCGATCCGATTCAACTTGATCAATCCAATCCTCGCTCGTGGCTCAGGCGCACCATCTCCTGAATGAAGACCTGCTTCTGCTTGTCATCGAGGCTTGAATAGAGCGGCTCGGCCGCGTCGGCGACGTTGCGCTGGTCGGCCGCCCGGTCGATCAGGAACTGCGCCTCGTTGCGCATCTGCTCGATGATATCGTCGGGCGGATCGCGCTTGGCGCGCGCGACCCGAAGGTTGAGCCGCTCTGCACCATTATGCCCGAGGTAGTGCATGGCGCTCGAGAAGCCGTACCAGTGCTTCTCCTGATCGGGCGTGAGGTTCAGTTCGGTCTTGATCCGCTCGATATAGGCATCGCTGTTGGCAACGATCTGTTCCGCGCTCTGCTGCGGAGCGCCGGTCTGGGTGAGAACCGTCACATCCTTATTTTCTTTATTGTCCTTGCCATTTTGCGGGGCGTTCTTCGCTTCCTTGCTCGCTTTGGTGCCCTTCCCCGCCTTGGCGCTCTTGGCGTCCTTGTCCTTGCCGCCCGGCTGCTTGGCATCCTTGCTTGCATCCTTGCTGGCCTCCTTGGGCGGCGGCGCCTGATTGCCATTGTTGCCGACGCCGAGCACGCCGGTGAAGACGCCCACCACGCCGCCGATGGCGCCGCCGAGCACGCCGCCGACCGGACCTGCCGCCTTGTTTCCGGCCGCCGCGCCCTCCTGAACGCCTTTGACCAGACCTTGGGCGTTCGCCACCGCGGCGACGCCCAGCAGCAGCGCGAGCACGGACCCCAGCGCCAACCATCGTCGCAGGTGAAGCCGCGCTGGCAGCACCGGTTTGATCATTCTCGTCTCCATCGTCGATCTGGCTGGCCTGTCGGGCGAAAGGCCCATGGCAATTGCAACTCTATCGTTTCCGCCGCGCCGAGGTCCAGACGCCACCAATCGCCGTCCACGCCCGAAAAGTCTTTCGCGCGAAGCGGTTATGCAGGCTTATTCGAAACTGCGGCGTAATTGCGCACGGATCGTTCGAGGGCTCGTTAGCGCCAAGTGTGCGTCGCAAAATGAACGTCCGCGGTTTGCCTGCAACACACGGTCGTGAATGCGCTCGCGGCGCTGCCGGGGCACACCATTAGTTCTAGACGAGGAGCCGTTCGGCTTTCTCGACAGATGCGATCAATCATGATCTGATCGCGCTACCAATTTGCTGCGATCTCGCGTGAATACCGCGAGCCGACGGCACCAATAAGAAAATCCAACAACGAGAACTCAAGAAAGAAGTCTCTCAGAGGAAACTCCAACAACAACACCCAAGCGAGGAAACGAGATGTCACGCAAGACACTGACGCGACGTCAATTTGTGGCTGCCACTGCAATGTCCTCCGCGGCGCTGATCACGGCGCCTTATGTCAGGGGCGCTTATGCCGCCGGCAAGCTCTCAATCGGCTTCTGGGACCATTGGGTGCCCGGCGCCAACAAAGCCTCGACCGATCTCGTCAACGAATGGGCCGCGAAGGAGAAGGTGGAAGTCTCCATCGACTACATCACCAGCAACAACAAGAAGATCGAGCTGACCGCCGCGGCCGAAGCCCAGGCCAAGTCGGGTCATGACATTCTTCAGATGCCGAGCTGGTGGCCGCAGGCCTATGCCGAGAACCTCGAGCCGCTCAACGACGTCATGGAGCCGCTCCTCAAGCAGAATGGCGAGGTGAACGGCACCGTCAAATATCTCGGGAATTCGGGCGGCAAATGGCTCGCAGTGCCCGCGACCCCCGGCAGCCAGATCAAGGGGCCCTGCTCCCGCATCGATTTGATGAAGCAGCACGCCGGCATCGACGTACAGGAGATGTACCCGGCCGGCAGCCCGCCCAAAGCGGACAATTGGACCGTGGAGACCTTCCTGAAGGCAGCCGAGGCTTGCCAGAAGGCCGGCTTTGCATTCGGCATCGGCCTCGGCGAGACCACCGACAGCGTGGATACCGCCGGCGCGATCTTTCAGTCCTTCGGCGCCGAGCTCGTCAACGCCAAGGGCGATATCACGGTGAAGACCGATCAGGTTCGCCAGGCCATGGAATTCTACAAGAAGCTGATCGCGTTTCTGCCGCCGGATGCACCCTCCTGGGACGATGCCTCGAACAACAAATGGCTGATCTCCGGCCGTGGCGCGATGATCCTGAATCCGCCGAGCGCCTGGGCTGTTGCCAAGCGCGATGCGCCGCAGGTCGCCGAGCAGTGCTGGACGCACGGCTTCCCGTCCGGTCCGAAGGGCCGGTTTGCGCCGTACCTGCCGTACTTCTGGGGCGTCTGGAGCTTCGGCAAGAACAAGGAGGCGGCCAAGAGCCTGCTCGTTCACTTGTCCGCGCCGTCATCGATCGAGAAGTTCGTCGCGGTGAGCGGCGGCTATGACCTGCCGGCCTATGCGAACATGACCAAGTTCAAGACCTGGGCGGAAGAAGGGCCGCCGAAGGGAACGCTCTTTCACTATCCTGACCCGTACAAGCATCAGACGCTGTCGATCGCGGCATCGCCAGCGCCGCCCAAGATCGCACAGCAGATCTACTTCCAGGCGACGCTGACCAAGATGGCACTGCGTTATGCGCGAGGCGAAACGTTGGAGCAGGCGCTCGCCTGGGCCGAGGGCGAGTGCGAAGGCTTCATGCGGAGCTAGGCCGGGGCCTGCTGACAGGGCGGCTCGCGTCACCTGCGTGAGCCGCCCTGGCTCCGTGCTTCAATCTGCTTGACGGTGGAGCCGCCTCGCCGGCCTCACGGTTGGACAGCATAAGAGCATACAGAAAGACTGACCCAAGGATTCTGATATGGCCGATGTCGTCGTTGAGCGAGGTCGCATCGCCCGTGCGGCGGGCGCCCGCAGGGGAACGAGCCTGCGCAATGCGCTCGGGCGCAAATCGACGGTCGCGTTTTTCCTGACGCTGCCGCTGATCCTCCTGATCGCGCTGCTCGTGCTCTACCCCGCCTTCTATTCCGTTCATCTGGCCACGCTGAACAAGTCGATGACGAAGTTCGTCGGCTTCGGCAACTTGACCTTCCTGTTCAAGCGCGAGACGTTCTGGATGGTGGTGCAGCAGTCCTGCATCTTCGCGATCACGGCCGTGATCTTCAAAGCGCTGATCGGATTCATCGTCGCGCATTTCGTCCACAACATTCCGGCCAAGGGCCAGCGCAAATGGCGCGGCATGCTGCTGGTGCCCTGGGTGATCCCACCGGCAATGAGTACGCTGGCCTGGCTGTGGCTGTTCGACCCTTCCTACAGCGCCTTCAACTACACGCTGTCCTTCTTCGGCGTCGGCCCGATCCCCTGGCTCGGCGACACCTTCTGGGCACGCTTCTCCGTCATCCTCGTCAACATCTGGTACGGCGCGCCTTTCTTCATGATCATGTATCTGGCCGCGCTGAAATCCGTCCCCGATCAACTCTACGAGGCCGCCGCGATCGATGGCGCCAATTGGTGGCAGCGGATCTGGTACGTCACCTTGCCGATGATGCGCAATATCATCGCCATCACCACGCTGTTCTCGCTGATCGTCACCTTCGCCAATTTCGACATCGTGCGCATCCTGACCTCAGGCGGTCCGCTGGATACGACGCATCTGTTCGCCACCTGGGCGTTCCAGGTCGGCATCCAGAGCAGCGACATCCCGCTCGGCGCCTGTGTCTCGCTGTTCATGGTGCCGATCCTGGCGGTCGCTGCGATCTTCATCCTGCGCGATGTCAACAAACGCGGAAACGAAGCCTGATGAGCACGCTCGCAATCGACAAGGCCGGCCCCTCCCGCAAGGTCAAGTATGGCAGCATGAGCCGCGACCGCGCCTGGGCGCTGCGCTGGTCCTACTTCTTCCTGGTGCTGTTCGCGATCTTCTTCCTGACGCCGCCGATCTATATGCTGATCACCTCGCTCAAGAGCAGCGCGGAGATATCGGCGGCAACCAATCCCTGGTGGGTATTCCACCCGACGCTGTCGAACTATGTCGAGCTGCTGAGCTCGAACCAGTTTCTGCGCTTCTTCTGGAACTCGTCGATCGTGTCGATCGTGGTCGTGATCATCACGATGCTGATCAGCATCCCCGCGGCCTTTGCGCTGGCGCGGATGAAGTTCTGGGGCTCAGCGACGCTGGCCACCGGCGTCTTTCTTACCTACCTGATCCCGGACAGTCTTCTCTTCATCCCGCTGTTCAAGATGCTCGGGGTCGTCCAAGACTACACCGGCATCACGCTGCTCAACCGATGGTACGTGCTGCTGTTCATCTATCCGACGTTGACGGTGCCGTTCTGCACCTGGATCATGATCGGCTATTTCGCCTCGATCCCGAAGGAGCTCGATGAAGCCGCCCTCATCGATGGCGCCTCGTGGCTCCAGACCTTGACCCGGATCTTCATTCCCGTTGCATTGCCCGGGCTGATCGCGGCGACCATCTTCGCCTTCACGGTGTCCTGGGCCCAGTTCCTCTATCCGCTGGTGTTCACGACCTCGATCGATCAGCTCGTGCTGCCGGTCGGCATCACCACCACACTGATCAAGGGCGACGTCTTCAACTGGGGACAGATCATGACCGGGGCGCTGCTTGGCGCCGCGCCGCCGCTGATCATCTACGCCTTCCTGATGGACTATTACATTGCCGGCCTGACCGCCGGCGCGACGAAGGGTTGAAATCGAGGGGTTGAAGTGCAATGGCCGACGTTTCCCTGCGTAAGGTGATCAAGCGTTACGACGATGTCGAAGCCGTGCGCGGCATCGATCTCGATATCTCCGATCATGAATTCATCGTGCTGGTGGGCCCCTCCGGCTGCGGCAAGTCGACGACGCTGCGCATGATCGCAGGGCTCGAGGACATCACCGACGGTGACATCATGATCGGCGGCGACGTGGTCAACGACGTGCCGCCGAAGGACCGCGACATCGCCATGGTGTTCCAGAATTACGCGCTCTATCCGCACATGACGGTCGCGGAGAACATGTCGTTCGGCCTGCGCCTGAAGCACTATCCCAAGGCCGAGATCAAGGCGCGAGTGACCGAGGCCGCCCGGCTCCTCGACATCACCGACCTGATCGATCGCAAGCCGAAGCAGCTATCCGGCGGCCAGCGCCAGCGCGTTGCGATGGGCCGGGCCATCGTACGCAATCCGAAGGTGTTCCTGTTCGACGAGCCGCTGTCCAATCTCGACGCCAAGCTGCGCGTGCAGATGCGGATCGAGATCAAGAAGGTGCACCAGAAGGTGCGCACCACCACGGTCTACGTCACCCACGACCAGGTCGAGGCGATGACGCTGGCCGACCGCGTCGTTGTGATGAACAAGGGATGTATCGAGCAGATCGGCACGCCGAACGAGCTCTACCACAAACCGGCGACACGCTTCGTCGCGGGCTTCATCGGCTCGCCCGCGATGAACTTCATTCCGTGCCGGCTCGAGGACGTCGGCGGCACGCTCCAGATCCGTCTCACCGACCGCATCGCTTTCCCGCTGCCGCCAGCCCGCGCCGCACGCTACAAGACTCTGCCGCGCACCGAGAAGCTGCTGCTGGGCCTTCGCCCCGAGCACCTCACCGAGTCGCATGCGCATCTCGCGCCCGGCGTCGAAACCTTCGAGACCGTGCTCGACGTAACCGAACCGATGGGGATGGAGACGCTGGTCTATTTCGGGCTCGACGGCACGCCGGTCTGCGGCCGCGTCGATCCCAATGCCGGCGCCAAGGACGGGGCACCCATGCGTTTGGCGATGGACCTCAACAACATGCACCTGCTAAACGAGGCGTCCGGCGTCGTGTTGTGATGCCGGTCCAAGAAACTCGCGCAGGCAGGAGACGATGGCGACCAACAAGAAGAAGATTTTCGTTACGCAAACTTTGTCGCAAGGGGCACGCGCCCTCCTCACCCAGCGGGACGATATCGAGCTCGTCGAGTTTCCGAACCTGATCTCCGCCAAGGACTTCGAGGCTCTGCTCAAGAGCCATGCACCGGTCCATGGCGTCGCGCTCGGCGCCACCGCCTTTGGCGAGACCGAGCTCGAAGCCGCAAAAGACATGAAGGTGGTGACCCGCATCGGCGTCGGCTACGACGCCGTCGACGTGCCCGCCCTCTCCCGCCGCAAGGTGCCGCTGATGGTCGCTGGCAGTGCCAACTCGCCCTCGGTCGCGGAAGCCGCGCTGTTTATGATGCTGACGCTGGCCAAGCGCGCGCAGGAATTGCACGCTTGCGTCAAGGACGGCAAATGGGCCGACCGGCTCGGCATGCTGCCGTTCGATCTCTACGGCAAGACCGTGCTGATCATCGGCTTCGGCCGTATCGGCAGTCGCACCGCCAAGCGCTGCCTGGCGATGGAGATGAAGGTACAGGTCTATGATCCCTACAAGCCGGCTGCCGATATCAAGGCTGCCGGCTGCGAGCCCGTCGCCGATTTCGATGCCGCGCTGCCTCATGCCGATTTCGTCACCATCCATTGTCCGAAGACGCCGGAGACGGTCGGCCTGTTCGATGCGGCACGGATCGGTCGGATGAAGCCGAAATCCTATCTCATCAACACCGCGCGCGGCGGTATCGTGAACGAGGCCGCGCTCTATGACGCGCTGGTCTCCGGCAAGCTCGCCGGTGCCGGTATCGATGTGTTCGAGGTGGAGCCGCCGCCGCTCAGCAACGCACTGTTTGCGCTGCCCAACGTCATCATGGCCCCGCATGTTGCCGGCGTTACCGTCGAGGCCGTGAGCCGCATGAGCGAGCAGACCGCGCGCAACATCCTGAGTGCGCTGGACGGCGATCCGATCCGGCAGAACGTCATCAATCAGGACGTGCTGGGCTGAGCCGAACTCCGGGCGGGCGGCGCAGGCGCTCGCTTGGGACGACCAAAAACCGTCCCATTTTGGTGCAGATCGAGCCCCAACTCAGCCTTAATCAAACGCGCGTAATGAGCCAGGGCGCACCGGCAGTGGGACAGACCAGCCGGCCGCGTCGAGCTGGAGGATGGACCCTTGGCAGAGATCGACCCGACCGACCACGCGCTGGCGACCATCGCCAGCATTTTAGAGCACCCCGAGCCCGTTCTCGCCGTACGTGAGACCGAGACCGAAATGGTGGTCGCTGGTGAACGTGAGCACATCGCCGCCGACGAGCAGCCAATTGTCAACGAGCATCCGGTGGTCGAGGAGCAGCCGCTGGTGCCGGAGCACACTGATGCGGACGGCTACAGCAAGGTCGGCCCGGGCCCGATGGTGGCGATCCGCCTCAAATGGACGGTCCATCGCGGCGACGACGGCCAATTCTACGTCCACGAGACCATCGGCGAGCAGTCGGCGCCCGTGGTTAGCGGCCCGATGACGAGCGAAGCCGCCGTGCATTTCGTCGACGCGCAGGAGCACGAAGCGCATCGGCACTTCGAAGAGCTGCGCAGCGAAATTGCCGGCCGCAGCTCGCTCGCCGAATTCGAGCGCAAGGGCGAAGCGTAGGTTTACGTGCGTTCGGACGTCGCTATACACCTCTCCCCGCCGGGGAGAGGTGGAGGCCGAGCATCTACTTCCTTCCCAAATAATCCTTCTTCACCAGCTCGACGCCGGCGTGCCGCAACAGGTCGTAGGCCGTCGTCACGTGAAAGAAGAACTGCGGGACGCTGAAGGTCAGCAGCAGCGTTCGTCCGGTGAAGGGCAGCTCGGTGCCGTTCTTCAGCTTGAAGAAAACATTGCGTTCGGCCGACGCGTCTATCTCGGCACGCGGCAGGCTTTCGATGAACTCGATCGACGTCGCGATGCGTGCCTGAAGTCCGGCCATGTCGTGCTCCAGCACCGGCAGCGTGATCGGTTCGCGCTCCGCCAGCAAGGCCGGGGCGACCACGGCATGGCGGCAGGCCTCGCCGACCTGCTGCGCCAGATCGTACATGTTCGGCGCCAGGCGCATACCGAGCAGAACCGCCGGATTGAACTTGCGGGTCTCGGCATAGGCCACGCCCTTGTCGAGCAATCCGGACAGGTTGCGCAAGTACGGCACGAAGAGGCCAACCGAGGCCTCGTACATCGAGATCGTCACCTCTGAATTCCCTTCAATTCCGCCTCGCCAGCGACGGGCATCTGGTCTAAATCCACTCCGCACAATGACAGTTCGGGCACGGGTGGAAAAGAGATGATCGTTCGAATCTGGGCAGCTTTGGCCGTGGCGTTGCTGGTGAATGTCTCGGCGCATGCGCAGCAGGCGCCCTCGCGCCTCGACGAGATAGTCAAGCGCGGCACCTTGCGCGTCGGCATGACCGGCGACTACAAGCCCTTCACCTATCTGGACAAGACCACGCAGCAATTCAGCGGCTTCGACGTCGACATGGCGCAGGCCCTTGGCAACGCGCTCGGCGTCAAGGTCGAATTCGTGCCGACGGCCTGGCCGAAGCTGATGAAGGATTTCGAGGCCGACCAGTTCGATATCGCCATGGGCGGCGTCTCCGTCACGCTCGACCGGCAGAAGAAAGGCTTCTTCTCCACGCCGATCATGCGCGAGGGCAAGACGCCGATCGCGCGCTGCGCCGACACGGCCAAGTACCAGAGCATCGCCGACATCGACAAGAAGGGCACCCGAATCATCGTCAATCCCGGCGGCACCAACGAACGCTTCGCGCGCGCCAACATCAAGGATGCCGAGATCACTGTCTTCGCCGACAACACCGTGATCTTCGACGAGATCGCCAAGGGCAACGCCGATCTGATGATGACCGACGCCTCCGAGACGCGATACCAGCAGAAGCAGCATGCCGGCGTGCTCTGCGCGGTGCACCCTGAAAAGCCGTTCGATTTTTCGGAGAAGGCCTATTGGCTGCAGCGCGACATGGCGCTGAAGGCCTTCGTCGACCAATGGCTGCATATTTCCATGGAAGACGGCAGCTACAGGAAAATCTACAACGCTTGGTTCGACTAGCGACTATCGCGACGCCTGGTCGTATCCGTCTTCCGTCACTCCAAATGCGTGCGGAAAAAGGTCGCGGCCGCGCTGTTGAAGGCGTCGTGGAACGCCTTCCGATCGAAGCCAGGAGGATCGGTGCACAGGATCGGAGCGGCCTCGGTCAACTTGGGTGGACATGGCGCGATAAAGGAGAAATGCGCCGAGTTCGGCACGATCCGGTAGTCGGGGCGTTTCGGAAGCAGCTGTTCCAGCGCATCAATGGTATCAGGCACGACGCCATCGCCTCCGAGCGCCGAACGCCACAAGAGAATTGGGATATTCACGTCGGCTAGCCGCTCGCGATTAAAGAGGCCTTCGAAAAGTGGCGGATCCGCCAAGATAGCCGCTTTGATGCGGGGATCATGCACGGCCGGCTCGGTTGGCGCGCGGCCATCGCGAACGTCCTGGCATTTCGGCGTCGCCCCCCGCTCCTTCTCGCAGAGCGGAGCAAGCGCGCCGAAATCGGGGTTGCCGCCAATCACGACGAGACCGGTATAGGCGCCCCGCGAGAATCCGAACAGGCCAATCCGCTTGGAGTCCAGGACCGCAGCCTCCGTCCAGGTACGAAGCATGAAATCTGTGAGCCGCTTCATGTCGCGGGGACGCTCAACCAGCACGGAAAACTCATCGGTCCGGCTACTGTCCCTTGCGGTGTCACCCGGATGGTTGATCGCGGCGACTACGAAGCCGGCATCCGCCAGTATCGCAGCAGTATCGTTGTGGCTCAAAAACGAGCCGCGCCGCCCGTGCGAGAAAACGATCAGCGGCAGTCGATTGCCCGCTACCGGACAGTCCTTCACGCCTGCCAGGGTGATACCACCGCCCAAGGCGATTTCGGATAGCTGGGCGGCGCATGGAGTCCACACCATGCCCTTGAGCGCGGGCCCGGCGGCATCCGCGGGCACTTCGAGAAACCGGAGCCCGGCTGCTTGTGCCGGCGTCGCAGCAAGGCAATAGACGGCAGTCAGAATGATTGCGCCAAATCGTAGCTGTGACATGAGCGTGTGCTTTCGGATCATTCAACCACAACGGTTGTACATGTCCATGCTGTGACCGGTCCAGAGGCGCGGCGCATCCCCGTCCAACTCTGGACCGACTTCGATCTTATTGAACCAGGATCGAGGGGAAGGCGACTCATACCGAGAACAGTGATCTAGATCACTTTTCGCGGTCGAGCCGGCGTGTAAGCGTCGGTCCGGGGACCATCTGTTCAGGAGATGCGAAATGAGGAAGCTGTTGGCTACGGCCGCATTCCTGTTGGCGAGCACGGCTGCTCAGGCACAATACACCTTCGAATATGGCGGGCGCACCATCCGCATCGATCCCGACCGCGGCACGGTGCAGATCCCCGGCGTGTACGACAACACCGGCCAGGGCAAGGCCAAGAAGGTCAAGAAGAACGAGCAGGCGCCGCAGCAGGCCACGGTGGATCCGCAAGCGCCGGCTGCTGCTCCGGCACCGGCCCCCGCTCCCGCCGCCGCGCCGCCCGCAGCCGTGCAGGCGCCTGCACCCGCCGCCGCAGCAACGCCGCCCGCAGCGCCGCAACCACCCGCTCCGCCACCGGCCACCGCCAACAACACGCCTGCCGACACGGCCGTGGCGCCGCCGCCTGCGCCGCCTCCGGCCCCTGCTCCCGTCGAGCAGCAGGCGGCGCCCGCTGTGACGCCACCGCCCGCCCCGACCGTGGCTGCCGCACCACCGGCGCCGCCTCCGCCACCCGCGCCGGCGCCTGCCCCCGCTCCCGTTCAGGCGGCTGCAGCCACGCCTCCTCCGGCAGCCGCGCCCACGCGCGATCTGAATTCGCCGCTCGGCGTTTGGCTCACGGAGGAGAAGGAAGGCAAGGTCCGCATCGAGCAATGCGGCACCAATCTCTGCGGCTATTCGGTCGATTCGAAATCGAACCAGAACGGCGAGCAGGTCCTGATCAACATGAAGCCCGGCAAAGATCAGAAATGGTCAGGCCGCATCCTCGACCCCAATTCCGGCTCGACCTACGACTCGACGATCGCGATGAAGGGCACCGACCGCTTGCGCGTGCAGGGCTGCGCCTTCGGCGGCATGTTCTGCGGCGGCCAGACCTGGACGCGGGTGAACTGAGATCGGGCTGATTGACCAATGCAAGGGGGCCCGAGGCGGGTCCCTTTGTTTTTACGCGCCCTTCGGTTGCGAGGTGCGCAAACTCACACAACCTCCTGCGCATGTGACAGCCCTCACATCGCCGGTTCCGGGTCCATGTCACGATCCCCGAACGGTCAACCACAGGGGCGTGTCATGAACGGCTTTCGCAAGGCTCTCTTCGCCACCATTGTCGCTATCGCCTTCCCGCTGGCGCAGGCCGATGCTGCGGGCTCCACCTTCGACGGTGCATGGAATGTCCGCATCGCCTCCTCGATCCAGGCCTGCGGCGACGGCGCGACCGTCTCGATCGGAATCAACAATGGGCAGATTGCATCGAGCAGCGCCGCGGTGAGGGCGTCGGGCCGCGTCGCCGATGCCGGCAACATCAACGTCATGCTGAGCACCGGCATCAAGCGCGCCGTCGGTTTTGGCCGGCTCAACGGCACCTCCGGCTCCGGCACCTGGCGTGGTGCCATGTGCACGGGGACGTGGACGGCGGAAAGAATGTGATGGTGCCGCGGGGACAAGCAGCGAAGACGCCCGTAAACGCGCTGACGGCGTTTCTGCGCAGAGTCGGGACCCAGCGCTCGCGTAGTCCCAAATTTCTGCGTCCCGGGATCGGCGATGCACCGCCCTGGGGCGATGCACCTTGTCCCGCACGCGAGCGTCTTAGCCGACCGCTGCCCCATATTCGGCGTCGGTGACCGGCTCCAGCCAGGTCGAATAGACGCCGTCGAGCGCTTCCTGCATGGCGATGTGGCACATGCCGTTGGTCGGCGATGCTCCGTGCCAGTGCAATTCGCCCGGCGGAATCCAGACGGTGTCGCCCGGGCGGATCTCGCGGATCGGGCCGCCCTTGGACTGCACGCGCCCAACGCCGGAGATGACGTAGAGCGTCTGGCCGAGCGGATGATGGTGCCAGTTGGTGCGCGCGCCCGGCTCGAACGCGACGCGCGAGCAGTTCAACCGTGCCGGCGCGGGCGCCATGATGACCGGATCCTGCCACACGGTGCCGGTGAAGTTTTCCTTGGGCGCACGGCGGGTCGGCCGCGTGCCTGCAACAGTGATCTCCATGGGGATTACCTCGCTCCTCCCGGTTACTTCTTGCTAGCGGCGTAGCGCGCCTTGGTCTCGGCGTTCATGGGATAGAGGCCAGGCAGCACGGCGCCGTTGTTCACCTCGTTGACGATCCAGGCTTCCATCCGCTCCTGCTCGACGCCCTCGTTGAGCACGTGATCGAGCATCGCCTGCGGAATCAGCACGCAACCGTCCTGGTCGGCGACCACGATGTCGTTGGGAAACACCGCGACACCGCCGCAGCCGATCGGCTCGCCCCAGCCGACAAAGGTGAGGCCCGCAACCGACGGCGGCGCGGCATAGCCGTCGCACCAGACCGGAAGATTGGTGCCAAGCACGCCCTCGACGTCACGCACCACGCCGTCGGTGACGAGCGCGGTCACGCCGCGCTTGACCATGCGGGCGCAGAGGATGTCGCCGAAGATGCCGGCATCGGTAATGCCCATGGCATCGACCACGGCGATGCAGCCTTCGGGCATTGCCTCGATCGCGGTGCGGGTCGAGATCGGCGATGACCAGGATTCCGGCGTCGCCAGATCCTCGCGTGCGGGCACGAAGCGCAGGGTGAAGGCCGGGCCCACCAGGCGCGGCAGGCCCGGGCGCAACGGACGCGCGCCGCGCATCCACACATTGCGCAGGCCCTTCTTCAGCAGGACCGTGGTGATGGTGGCGGTGGTGATGCCGGCGAGGGTCTTGCGGGCTTCGGGGGACAGCGACATGGAAACAGACGAGCTCCGGATGGGCGGGAAAGAACGCGCGCATCTTGCGAGCCGCAGCCCTTGCGTCAAGGGCCAAGAGGCTAGCAATAACGCAGGGCCGCCGGGCTATTATGCGATGCGATAACAAGGCTTTATCGCTTCCCCTTGCATTAATTTATTGGACTTGCGGGCGCATTTACGCGAAGCAGGACGAAGCGGAACTCGAACGCTGGGGACCGCATTCTTCAGAAGTCCGATTTCGACAGCTCATGGCCTCGACGCTTCCCCCGCCCCGCCTTCTGCCCAGTGGCGACAGCGCCGTCACGGTCGAGTTCAGCCGCACCATCGACGATGATGCCAACCAGCGCGTGCTGGCGCTCGACAAGGCGCTTGCAGCAAACCCGATCGACGGAATCACTGAGGCCGTACCGACCTATCGCTCGCTGCTGGTGCACTACGATCCCGGCAAGATCGGTTTCGACGCGCTCGGCGAGAAGCTGCTCGCGCTCGCGAGCCAGAAGCTGCCGCCGGCAACCAAGGCTCGCCGCTGGCGCATTCCCGTCGCCTATGGCGGCGAGCACGGCATCGACCTCGAGGATGTCGCCAAGGCCCTCAACACCACCCCCGACGACATCGTCGCCCGTCACGTCGCCGGCGACTACAAGGTCGCCATGATCGGCTTTACGCCGGGCTGGTCCTATCTCAGCGGGCTCGATAAATTTCTCCACATGTCGCGGCGACAGAATCCGCGCGTGCTGACGCCCGCCGGCACGATCTCGATCGGCGGCGTCCAGGCCGGAATCCAATGCCTGGCCGCCCCGAGCGGCTGGCACCTTCTGGGCCGCACGCCGGTGCGGACCTATCAGCTCCACCGCAATCCGACCTTCCTCACCGAACCCGGTGATCGCGTGACGTTTTACGCCATCGACCACAAGTCGTTCGAGGAACTGGACCGCGCTGCTGAAGCCGGCGAAATCGTCGCCGACCAGGTGGTCGCATGAGCCGGCTCGTCGTCACCAGCATCGGGCCCGCAAGCTCCGTTCAGGATGGCGGCCGCCACGGCGCGCAGCGCTATGGACTGACGGTGAGCGGGGCGATGGACCGGCTGTCGCTTGCTGCGGCGAACACGCTTGTCGGCAACGGGCCGTTTGCGGCCGCCGTCGAGATCGGCCCGTTCGGCGCCTCTTTCACCGCACGTGATGGCGCCGTGCGCGTCGCGATATCGGGCGCGCCGCGCAATGCGGACGTCGCCGGAAATCCGATCGCCATGGACACATCGGTGACCTTGAAGGATGGCAAGACTCTGACGCTGGGCTTTGCCCGCGGCAGCGCCTTCACCTATCTCGCGATCGAGGGCGCCATCAAGGGCGAGCCGGTGTTCGGCAGCCTCGCCGTGAATGCGCGCGCGGGCCTCGGCAGCCCCTACCCGCGCCCGCTCCAGGCCGGCGACGAATTCAACGTTGATGCCGCGAGCGGCGCGAGCGAGCTGCGGATCGAGTTGCCGAAGCCCGTGAGCGGCCCGATCCGTGTTCTGATGGGCCCGCAGGACGATGAATTCGACGACGTCAACAAGACGCTGTTTCTGGACAGCGAGTGGAAGATCTCGGCGACCTCCGACCGGATGGGCTACCGTCTCGAGGGCCCCGCCATCAAGCATCTGCACGGCCACAACATCGTCTCCGATGGCACGGTCAATGGCAGCATCCAAGTGCCCGGCAACGGCGCACCAATCGTGCTGATGATGGATCGCGGCACCTCCGGCGGTTATCCGAAGATCGCAACCGTCATCACGGCCGATATCGGCCGGCTCGCGCAGACTTCGGCGGGAACCGCGTTCCGTTTCAAGGCGGTCAGCATGGCCGAGGCGCAGGACGAGGCGCGCAAGTTCGCGCAACTGATCCGCAGCCTGCCCGATCGCCTGCGCTCTGCCGACACCATCTCGCTCAACATCGAGGCGCTCAGCGATGCTAATGTTGCGGGCTATGCCGTGAGCGCCGTCGATGCCGGGACGTGGCAGGTCGCCGCGGAACCGTGAACGGCAACAAGACCAGAGGCGGAGTGCACCCCATGAAGACAGTCGATCTCAATTGCGACCTCGGCGAAGGTTTTGGCGCGTGGGAGATGGGCAATGACGCGGCGATGATCGAGCTGGCAAGCTCGGTCAACGTCGCCTGCGGCTTCCACGCCGGCGACCCTGACATCATGCGCCGGACGGTGGAGCTCGCGAAAGCGCGCGGGGTCTCGGTCGGCGCGCATCCCGGCTATCGCGATCTGCACGGCTTTGGCCGGCATCCGATCGCGGGGCTGAAAGCATCCGAAATCGAGAACCTCGTCGCCTACCAGATCGGCGCGTTGCAGGCGATCGCGACCGCAGCCGGGTACAAGGTGACCCATGTGAAGGCGCATGGCGCGCTTTCCAACGTCGCCTGCGAGGACGACATGACGGCGAAGGCGATCGCCGCCGGCATCAAGGCGGTCGATCCCAGCCTGATCTTCGTCGTGCTCGCGAACTCGAAGCTGGTGAAGGCCGGCGAAGCGGCCAATCTGCCGATGGTGCACGAGGTGTTCGCCGACCGCGCCTATGAGGACGACGGCAATCTCGTTTCGCGCAAGAAACCCGGCGCGGTGCTGCACGATGCCACGGCGATCGCCGATCGCGTAGTGCGCATGGTGCAGGATGGCGCGGTGGTCTCGGTTACCGGCAAGGTGATCAAGATGCGCACGGATACGGTCTGCATCCACGGCGATACGCCTGGCGCAGTCGAGATCGCGCGCGGTGTGCGTCAGGCGCTGAACAATGCGGGGATCGAGGTCGCGCCGTTCAAGCGCGGGGCGTGATCAGAACGGATGCACCGACAACGTGCCGAACACGATCGCCGCGATGACGGCAAACGCGCTATAGAGCGCGACATGATGCATGCTCGTCCTGGTCCGACGCGAGAGCGAACGCGCGTAGAAGTGCAGCCTGGCTTCCGCCGATAGTTCGCGCATGGTCGATCTCCAACGCCCCATTTGTGGGATTATGGAGGATCAACCCGGGGTGCCGGCAAGACGCCGGCAGAAAAAGCGATGAGCTTCTTCATAGGAGGCCCATTGCGGATACATATTCTCCGCAAGCGCAGGTTCCAAGAATCTCATTCGTTAAATTCCGAGGCAGCCGGAACCGGCTCGGATGGCAAAGATGACGGCCAGGCCAAACCCTGGGAAGGCCGTCCGATCAATCGGACGACTCATCCCGATGTTCTGGCGTTTTAATAAACGTCAGCCTGGAAGCGGCCGGTCTTCTTGAGCTCGGCGACGAAACTGACGGCTTCGTCGGTCGAACGTGCGCCGAACTGGGCGACGATGTCGACCAGCGCGCGCTCGACGTCCTTGGCCATGCGCTTGGCATCGCCGCAGATATAGAAATGCGCACCTTCGGCAAGCCACGTCCAGACCTCACGGCCGACCTCGCGCATGCGGTCCTGCACATAAAACTTCTTCTCACCGTCGCGCGACCAGGCCAGCGACAGGCGCGTGAGCAGACCCGAGGTCTTCATTGCGTTGAGTTCCTCCTGGTAGAAGAAGTCGCAATCGCTGCGCTGGTGTCCGAAGAACAGCCAGTTCTTGCCGGGCGCGCCGGTAGCCTTGCGGTCGAGCAGGAAGGCGCGGAACGGCGCGATGCCGGTGCCGGGGCCGACCATGATGATCGGCGTCTTCGGGTCCTGTGGCAGGCCGAAGGCGTGTGCCTTCTGCACATAGACATTGAGCTTCTCGCCCTCGTTGATACGCTCGCCGAGGAAGGTCGAGGCGACGCCGAGGCGCTTGCGCTTGCCGACAACGTAGCGCACCGAATCGACCGTCAGCGACAGCTTTCCGGGCGTCGCGTTGTGCGAGGACGAGATCGAATAGAGCCGCGGCTGAAGCGGCTCCAGCGCCTCGACGAAGGCCTCCGGATGCGGCCGCGTGCCCGAAAACTTCTGGAGCGCGGCCATGACGTCGAGCGTCGCCGCATCGCCATCGGGATCCTCCCCCTGCGCCAGCGCCCGCGCCTTCTCGCGCGCCGCGCCGCCGGTGATGAAGGAGATCAGTTCGAACAGCGTGTCCGGCGCCGGCGACAGCGAGGCATCCTCGATCAGCACCTCGCGCAACGTCTTGCCGTTGACTTTGGTGGTGTGGGAGGCGCCGAGCAGCGCGATGATCTGGTCGACGAGGCCGACATCGTTGCGTGCGAACACACCAAAGGAGTCGCCGACGACGTAGTCGAGCCTGCTCTCGGAGAGATCGAACTCGATGTGGTAGGTCTCCTTTTCCGACTTTCCCTTGTTGAGAAGACGGCGCGACAGGAAAGTCGCGGGCACGGGGTTGTCGCGCGAGCGGCCCGGCTCTGCGATGGTCACGGTCACGGCTGGCGCGGCCGTGTCCGGCTTGTCCGCCGCTTTGGCCGCCGGTGCCTTGTCGAGCTCCTCGTACAGCGACTTCAGCATTCGCGCGGTTTCCTTGCCGCCGGGAACGCAGAGGTTGAGCCGTGCTTCGCTGCGGCTCGCGATGGCTTCCGAATAATCGTGGCAATTGTAGCCGCACTGGCCGCAATCCTGCTGCGCCATCGCCGCCATCATCTTGCGGCGCAGGGGACGGCCCTCGGCGAGCTTCATCCGCTCGGCAATCGGCATGGTCTGGTCGTGCCACGGCGCTTCGCCGTCGTCGCCGTCACCGGCGGCGCCTTGCATGACGGCGGCGCCCTGCTCTGCCGACAGCGGCGCGGCGGCGTCAGGCGACAACAGGCCGGCAAAGAAGCCGTTCAGCCAGGAACGCTGCGCATCGGAGAACGGTGCGCTGGCGGGAATGATGTCGAGTTTCGGCGGAGGCGTGATCTGGTTCATGCGGACACCTGTGCATCGGCGAGCTTGCGCAGTGTTTCGCCGTCATGGCGGCGCGCAAAGGACAGGAAGGTTTCATCGGGAGACGAACGATGGGCGATATAGGCCTTGAGCAGTCCTTCGACCGTCTTCGGCGCATCTTCGGCCTTGAGGTCGTGATAGACCTCCTGCCCGACCTCCGCGTCAGGGCCGAACCCGCCGCCGGTGAAGAGGTGATAGCCCTCGACCGTGTCCTCCTCGTTGACAGGCACGCGCGCCCCGATCAGACCGATGTCGCTGATGTAGTGCTGGGCGCAGGAATGGTGGCAGCCGGTGACATGGATGTTGACCGGCTTGTCCATCGGAACGCGCGGCTCGCACCAGTCACCGATCTCCTCGGCATGGCGCTTGGTGTTCGCCGCGGCGAAGCGGCAGCCCGCATTGCCGGTGCAGGCGATCAGGCCGGCGCGGATATGCGAGGCCTCGACCGCGAGCCCGATCTGCTTGATCGCCGCGATGGCAAGCTCGACATTCTCGTTGCGCACGCCCGAGATCAGCAGGTTCTGCCAGACCGTGAGGCGGATCTCGCCGTCGCCGAGATCCCGTGCGATCTTGGCAAGGCCGCGCATCTGATCGCAGGTGAGCTTGCCGAGCGTCAGCGATACGCCGATCCAGTTGAGACCGTCCTGCTTCTGCTTGTGCACGCCGACATGCGCCATGCGGTCCGCGGCCGGCCGAGGCGCAAAGGCCTCTTCGGGCACGCGCGTGAACGGCGTCTTCAATCGCTCCTCGACCAGCTTGAGGAAGCCGTCATGGCCCATGCTGTCGAGCACGTATTTCAGACGCGCCTTGTTGCGGTTGGTGCGGTCACCGTGGTCGATGAACACGCGCACGATCGCGTCGGCGACCGCGGTCGCCTGCTCCGGCTTGACGATGATGCCGGAATATTTGGCGAAATCCTTGTGGCCGGTGATGCCGCCGAGACCGAGACGGAACCAGACTCCGGGCTCGACGCCGAAACCGTCTTTCACCTCGTACGCGGTGAATGCGATGTCGTTGGTCTCCTCGAGTACCGCGATCCTGCCGGCACCATCGAAGGCAACGTTGAACTTGCGCGGCAAGCCGTAGAGCGAGCGGTCATTGAGGATGTGATAGTGCCACTCGCGCGCATAGGGCCGCGTGTCGATCAGCTCCTGCGGATCGATTCCCGCCGTCGGCGTTCCCGTCACGTTGCGGATGTTGTCGGCGCCGGAGCCGCGCGAGCACAGGCCGAGGTCCTGGATGCCCTCGATCAGCTTCACCGCGTTCTTCGGCGGAATCTCGCGGAGCTGGAGATTCGCGCGCGTGGTGACGTGGCTGTAAGGGCCGCAGAGTTCGTCGGCGAGATCGGCAAGGCCGGACAGCTGCCAGTGCTTCATGATGCCGTTAGGAATCCGCAAACGGCTCATGTAGGAATCCTGCGTCGGCGCGACATAGAAGATGCCGTAATAGCGCCAGCGGAAATTGTCCGCCGGGCTCGGCGGCGCGTTGTCGAGCGCCTGCTGACGTAGGCGCGGATAGGCATCGAAAGGATGTTCCTCGCGCTTGAACTTCTCCTGGTCGGCAAGCTTCTTGCCCGACGCGATCACCTTGTCCTGCGCCTTGATGTGCACGGCATCGGGACCGGTGGGCTCGGCGCTCGCCTTGGCGGCGCCGCCGCCGAGACCGCGACCGACGCGGCTGATCTGCAGACCGGTCGTGAAGCCTTCGAGATAGCGTTTCTGCTCGTCGGTAAAGTCGACTGCGAGCGTATCGATTTTCATGGTCGGTAACGAAGCTCCTGCGGCCACCGAGGTGGTATCGATGGAAATTGGCACGACCCGCGAGGTATCTCGGCTGGCTCCAAGAGCCGGCCTCGTTACCCAACGGTCCGATCAGCTTCGTTGCTGCGGGTTTCGGCTCAGCAGGCACCTGTGACAAGCTGGCCGCAGTGCAACATTCAAGTTGCGTGCCAGCTTCGACGAAATAAGAAAAATGGAGAATTCAATCACTTAGCAGCAGCTCCGGAACATTCCGGTCGCGGATCACCTCATGAAATTCGAGCAGTCAGCTCAAAATATAGTCGATGAGCTGGACTGCCTGAAAATTATGCAGAGACGATCAGGCCTTCCAACGCCCCACGTTGAAGGCCTCTAGATGTTGCAGGATGTTGTCAGCATCGAATGCCGGCCCGGCAAAGGCCCCAAATGCCGCCGGGGCTTCGTCGGGCTGGCGGCGGCCGAGGGCGGCATCGTAAAGGTCGGGCCTGAACACCGCCATCGCCGTCTTGGCGCCGTCCGGGCTCAACGCCGCCTGCCCCCAACGTACCATCTGCGCATAGAGCCAGGCGGCCTGGACCGGATCGGGACGCCCAGCCTCCTCGCGCCCGACCAGCAGGTAGCGGCCGCTCTCGCGGAACGTCCCGTCCGGCGAAATCTTCAGACGTCCTGTGAGGGTGCGCTGGATGACTTCGGCATCGACGCCGATCCGCTCCGGTTGCGCCAGAATCCGCGCCGCTTCGATCCGGTTTTCCGGATGCTCGATGAACTCGGCCGCGTTCACCGCCGCCCGCACGAGGCTGGCGACCAGGTCGGGATGCTTGTCGGCCCAGACCTGGCGGACGGCGAGGACCTTCTCCGCCGCCCGCACCAGAATGTCGGAAACGAAATGCAGGATATGGCCGATGCCGAGATCGACCGCGATCGAGTTCCAGGGCGCACCGACGCAGAATGCGTCGACGTGCCCGCTCTTGAGACTGTCGACCATGTAGGGCGGCGGCAGCACGACGAGGCGCACGTCCTCATCAGGATCGACGCCGGCCGCCGCCATCCAGAACCGCAATTGGTAATTGTGGGTCGAGAACGGGAATGTCATGCCGAAGGTGAGCGGATCGGCGCCGGCCTTGCGGCGTTTGGCGACCACTCGCGCCAGCGCCTTGGCGGTGACAAGCGGATCGAAGCGGTCGCCGTCGATCTCCTCCATCAGCGCGGCGTGGAGCGCCGGCGACACCGTGATCGCGTTGCCGTTGATGCCGAGATTGAAGGGCGCGGCGATCGGCACCTTGACGTGGCCGAGCCCGAGCGAGGACGCGATCGCGACCGGCGCGAGCAGATGCGCAGCGTCGAACAGGCCGATATTGAGCTTGTCGCGGACGTTGGACCAGGACACCTCGCGCACCAGCTCGACCTCGAGCCCTTCGGCAGCGGCAAAGCCCTTGTCGACGGCGACGATCAGGGCGGCGGCATCAACCAGCGGAATGAACCCGATGCGAAGGGGCGCGGTCATTTCAGCATCTCCGACGCGGTGATGATCGACTGCGCGATCTCGCCGATTTTCTTCTTCTCGCGCATCGCGGTGGAGCGCAGCAGCACATAGGCTTCGTCTTCGGTGAGGCCCTTCACCTTCATCAGGATGCCCTTGGCGCGTTCGATGATCTTGCGGTCCTCGAGCTGCGATTTGGTGCGTTCCAGCTCCTCCTGGAGCTTGGCGAAGGCGTTGAAACGCGACACGCAGAGGTCGAGGATCGGCTTGATGCGCTCCTTCTTCAGCCCGTCGACGATGTAGGCGGACACCCCCGCCTCGACCGAGGCCTGGATCGAGGCGGAATCGCTCTGGTCGACGAACATCGCGATCGGCCGCTTCACGGCGCGGCTCACCTGGAACATCGCCTCCAGCACGTCGCGGCTGGGGTTCTCCAGATCGATCAGGATGATGTCGGGGTCGACCGCATAAATACGGGCAAGCAGGCTCTGCATCTCGCGGATATGGACGACCTGCGTAAAGCCGGCCTCCCGCAATCCTTCCTCCAGGATCGCAGCCCGGATCGGGCTTTCGTCGACGATCACGATTTTGGGCGACTGTTCGGCGCTCATAGCTCACTCACGGCAGGTGATTCATCCATAGCACGCCGGAACGCCCTGCAAAGGGTTGTAATTGTGGGCAATTGGGACTAGCTCAGGCCGTCAATCAGGCAGTTCAGATATGGATCAGACGGCTGCGCCCAAGGTCAGCTTCGTGTCACTCGGGTGCGCCCGAGCAGCGCCTGTTCTCGAACTTCAGCGAGACCGGCAGACTTCCCGAACGACCATCGACAGCCCGGAAGAACGGTAATACGCAGCCTTCGCGAGATAGCTGCCTGGCAGCAACGCGAGAGCTTGATGGTTGCCGCTCAGATCACAGCCTCGATCTGCTGCATCAATCAGCCACATCTTGCCGGACGCAGCTGTCTCCCATTCAAGTTGCTCAGCGGCTGAGCCTTCCAAAAGGTCACGCAATTGTGGGGTGCGCAATGCAGGTTCGATGAGTCGTTCATCATCAACGCCAATCCATTGAACGAGAAAACCGCCGTCGGCATGATCGTTGGAGTACCATGCGATGTCGCCGGCATCACCAGACAACACAACGGCTTTGCCATGGTGGCAGGCAATTGACCCCAACCACGTCGTTACTCTGCACGCGCGGGCATAGTCGCTCTGGTCAGCTGTATGATCGTGCCATCCCTCAAGACCCCGCCAATGCGAGAGCTGTTCATCGGCAATCAGCAGGTGAGGACCGCCGCTCGTCGCTATCCAGCTGCGTGTTTGGATCATGCGCATCTCATAGCACAAGGAACTTTCTAATCGCCGGGAGACGTCCGGCGGTTGAATTTTGCTATAGCATCAATTACTTGAAGCGCTTGATCCCAACAAACCCGATCCGAGCTTCATGGAAAGAGCGCCGCGCATTTCTTTTACCAGCCTAGGGTGTCCCAAGGCATTGGTGGATTCCGAGCGCATCATCACGCGCCTGCGCGCCGAGGGCTACGAGCTCGCCCGCAAGCATGACGGGGCGGACATCGTCATCGTCAACACCTGCGGCTTCCTTGAAGCGCCAAGCAGGAATCGCTCTCGGCGATCGGCGAGGCCATGGCCGAGAACGGCAAGGTGATCGTAACAGGCTGCATGGGCGCGGAACCCGAGCAGATCGAGCAGGCCTATCCGGGCGTGCTCTCCATCACCGGCCCGCAGCAATATGAGAGCGTGCTCGACGCCGTGCATCGCGCGCTGCCGCCGGCCCATAATCCGCATCTCGACCTGGTGCCGCCGCAGGGCATCAAGCTGACCCCGCGCCACTACGCCTATTTGAAGATTTCGGAAGGCTGCAACAATCGCTGCACCTTCTGCATCATCCCGAAGCTGCGCGGCGACCTCGTCTCGCGCCCTGCCAATGACGTGCTGCGCGAGGCCGAGCGCCTGGTCGGCGCCGGCGTCAAGGAGCTGCTGGTGATCTCGCAGGACACGTCCGCTTACGGCATCGATCTCAAATACGCCGAGAGCCCGTGGAAGGATCGCCAGGTCCGTGCCAAATTCCTCGATCTCGCGCGCGAGCTCGGCGAGCTCGGAGCCTGGGTCCGGCTGCAATATGTCTACCCCTACCCGCATGTCGATGAGGTCATCGCGCTGATGAACGAGGGCAAGGTGCTGCCCTATCTCGACATCCCGTTCCAGCATGCGAGCCCCGAGGTGCTGAAGACGATGAAGCGCCCGGCCGCGCAGGACAAGACCCTGGCGCGCATCAAGCGCTGGCGTGAGGAATGTCCCGATCTCGCCTTGCGCTCCACCTTCATCGTCGGCTTCCCCGGCGAGACTGATTCCAATTTCGCCTATCTGCTCGACTGGCTGGATGAAGCGTAGATCGACCGCGTCGGCTGCTTCAAATACGAGCCGGTCGCGGGCGCCACGTCGAATGCGATCGAGAACCCGGTCCCGGAAGAGATTAAGCAGGAGCGCTACAATGCGCTGATGGCCCGCCAACAGAAGATCTCGGCACGGCGGCTGAAGCGCAAGGTCGGCACACGCCAGCAGATCATCATCGACGAGGTCGGCCCGACGGTGGCAAAGGGCCGCTCCAAGGCGGATGCGCCCGAGATCGACGGTGCCGTCTATCTCTCCAGCCGCCGCCCCTTGCGCGTCGGCGAGATCGTCACCGCCAAGATCGAGCGCGCCGACGCATACGATCTGCACGGCAGCGTCGCGGGATTCTGACGGCTCGTCAAAACTTGACCTGCATCCGGCGAAGACACCGAGGAAGCCGCGCTTCGTACCTGACTGACACACGCCAGGCGCGTGCTTTCTAAAACGTCCGCTTGACAAGCCCTCCCGTTCGGCTGTAGGGACGCGCCCCATGATCAACTCTCGGACCCACCGCCGCGCAGCTTTCCGTCGTCGCACCCGCGACGATGATGGGTTGCGCCATGTCCGACGACGCCGCTGATCGCCTGAATTCAGCAGAGTTTTCGAGAAGGCCGCACCCGCAAAGTGCGGCCTTCTTGTTTTTCGCGCGTCTTTTCCATCCGCCTCCAGAGGAGTTCGACATGACCACCGCCACCCATCCGTATGACGCGCTGATGGACATCACGGCACGACCCAAGGCCGTGTTCGTCCGCGGCGCCGGCTCCTACCTCTGGGACGACAGCCGCAAGCGCTATCTCGATTTCGTGCAGGGCTGGGCCGTGAACTGCCTTGGCCATGCGCCGCCCGCGATCGCCGATGCGCTCGCCGCGCAGGCCAAGCGGCTGCTGACGCCCAGCCCGGCCTTCTACAACGAGCCGAGCCTCAAGCTCGCCCAGGCTCTGGTCGAAGGCAGCGCTTTCGACCAGGTGTTCTTCGCCAATTCAGGCGCGGAAGCCAACGAGGGCGCCATCAAGCTGGCGCGCAAATACGGCAGCCTCCACAAGGGCGGCGCGTTCGAGATCGTCAGCTTCGAAGGCAGCTTCCACGGAAGGACGCTGGCGACGATGTCGGCCTCGGGCAAGAAGGCGTTCGAGCCGCTGTTCGAGCCAAAAGTCGCTGGCTTCAAGAAGGCCAAGCTCAACGACATTGCCTCGGTCGAGAAGCTGATCAACGACAACACCGTCGCTGTGATGCTCGAGCCGATCCAGGGCGAATCCGGCGTGTGGCCGGCGAGCGATCGGTTCCTGCAAGAGCTGCGCGCGCTCGCCGAGTCGCACGGCCTTCTGCTGATCTTCGACGATATTCAGACCGGCATGGGCCGGACCGGAAAACTCTTCCACTACGAGCACACCGGGATTTCACCCGACATCATGACGCTCGGCAAAGGTATCGGCGGCGGCGTGCCGCTCGCCGCCCTGCTTGCGACCGAACGCGCCTCCTGCTTCGCGCATGGCGATCAGGGCGGCACGTTCAATGGCAACCCGATCATGTGCGCGGCGGGGCTTGCGGTGCTGGAAGCGGTCAGCAAGCCGGACTTTTTGAAGTCGGTCACCGAGACCGGTCTGCTGCTCGAAAGCGAGCTGCAGAAAGTCTCCGCCCGGCATGGGCTTGGCGGCGTGCGGGGCCGAGGCTTGCTGCTGGCGCTCGACCTCAAGCTGCCGATCGCGCCTGGGATCGTCGCGCAGGCGTTCGAGGCCGGCGTGCTCCTGAACGCGCCGCAGGTCGACACGCTGCGCTTCATGCCGGCGCTGAACGTCACGCGGGCCGAGATCGCCGAGATGATCGATTGTCTCGACGGGATTCTGACCAAGGCCGGCGCGGCACGGCGGGTGGCGTAAGACGCGTCTCGTGCCCCGGACGCAGCGCAGCGCCCCTTCGGCGGTGCGCTGCAGAGCCGGGGCCCCATCTCTCTGCACGGTGCGCATTTGGGTCCCGGCTCTACGCCGCGCAGCGCTTGCGCGCTGCAGCTTGTCCGAGACACCGGAGCGGGTGACGACGGAAGAACCTACGGCTTTAAGATCGACGCGCCCGTCGTCCTGCGGCTTTCCAGCTCGATATGCGCCTTCGCGGCGTCCTTGAGCGCGTAGGCGTGGTTGATCGGCACGTGCAGCTTGCCATTAATGACGGCGGCGAACAGCGTGTCGGCGCCTTCCAGCAATTCCGAGCGCTTGCCGACATAGTCGTTGAGCTTCGGCCGCGTCGCAAACAGCGAGCCGTGATTGTTGAGCTCGGCGATCGAGAACGGCGGCACGGGACCGGAGGCATTGCCGAACGAGACGAACATGCCGCGGGGCTTCAGGCAGGACAGCGAGCCCGGGAAGGTCGCTTTGCCGACGCCGTCATAGACCACGTCGCAACCCTCGTTGCGGCTGATCTGCTTGACGCGCGCGACGAAGTCTTCCTCGTTGTAGAGGATGACGTGGTCGCAGCCATTGGCCTCCGCAAGCTCGGCCTTCTCGCGCGAACCCACCGTGCCGATGACGTGGGCCCCGAGCGCCCTCGCCCATTGACAGGCAAGCAAGCCGATGCCGCCGGCGGCAGCGTGGATCAGCACGCGATGATGCGGCTCGACCTTGAAGGTCTTATGCAAGAGATACCAGACCGTGAGCCCCTTCAGCATCAGCACGGCGCCCTGCTCGTGGGTGATGTGGTCGGGCAGCTTGACCAGCTTCTCCCAGGGGATGTTGCGCTCGCCGGTATAGGCACCGAGATTGTGATAATAGGCCACGCGGTCACCGGGATGGAAATTGGTGACGCCCGGTCCCACCGCGACGACCTCGCCCGAGGCCTCGTTGCCGGCGATGAAGGGCAATCCCGGCGCCTTGTAGAGGCCGGTACGGTAATAGACGTCGATGAAGTTCAGGCCGACCGCGTGCTGGCGGATGCGCACCTCGCCGGGCCCGGGCGCCGGCACGTCGACGCTCTCATAGACCAGGGCCTCGGGGCCTCCGACCTTGTGCACACGGACGGCTTTGGTCATCACCTGACCTCCTCTTCTCGCGGCTCAGCGAACGGCATCGCGCCCGCCTTGTCAACTCGACCCAGTTAGGAACGGCTAGACGGACGGCGTGCCGGCTTTCCTGCGGTTGCGCTTGGCCAGCACGTTGAAGAATTCGACCGCCGCCGAGAACGCAATCGCGAAATAGATGTAGCCACGCGGAATGTGGAATTGGAATCCGTCCGCGACCAGCGCGACGCCGATCAGCACCAGGAACGCGAGCGCCAGCATCTTGGTGGTCGGATGCTCCGCGACGAATCGCGACACCGGCCCCGACGAAATGTACATGATCACGCAGGCGATCACGACGGCCGCGATCATGATCTCGATGTCCTGCGCCATGCCGATCGCGGTGATGATCGAGTCCAGCGAGAACACGATATCGATGATCACGATCTGGACGATCACCCAGAAGAAGGCGTTGCCGGCGGACCTCTCGTCGCCCTCGCGGTCATCGGCTTCGACCTCGCCGTGAATCTCGTGCGTCGCCTTGGCGATCAGGAACAGGCCGCCGGCGATCAGGATGAGATCGCGCCAAGAGAAGGCGTAACCCTTGACGGCGAACACCGGCGCGGTCAGGCCGATCAGCCAGACCAGGAGGCTGAGCAGGATGATGCGGAACAGCAGCGCCAGCGCCAGCCCGATCTGGCGGGCGCGATGCGCCTGCGTCTCCGGAATGCGCGAGACGATCACCGACAGGAAGATGACGTTGTCGATGCCGAGCACGATCTCGAGCGCCGTCAATGTCAGCAGCGCGGCCCAGGCTTCGGGACTGGTGAGCAGATCGATCATGCGAAGGATCTTACCAGTCGTATCAGGGCATCGCTGAAGCTGATCCAGAGCGCGATGGCACAAAGCACGATTGTCACACCGGTGCCGACGCGGAAATCCATCTGCAGCACGTAGAGGCCGAGCAGCGCCCAGATAGCAATCAACGACATCGTCAGCCAGCGCAGCCGCACGACGCGCACCGGATGCAGCACGTGAAACGGCACGAAGGTCAGCACCACGAGCACGGCGATCAGCAACGTCGACCAGAGCGGCGGCCAGTGCAGCAGGAACAAATAGAACGCCGCCGCATTCCACAGTGCCGGGAAGCCGCGGAAATGATTGTCGTCCGCCTTCATGCGCAGATCGGCGAAATATAATGCGCTGGTGACGATGATGGCGACGCCGAGCAAGGGAGCTGCGACCGGCAGCAACAGCCCGCTGGCGACGATCGCGTAAGCCGGCACGAAGACATAGGTGACGAAGTCGACCACGAGATCGAGCACGTCGCCCGACCAGTTCGGCTGCACCTTCTTGACGTCGAGCCGGCGCGCGATCGGACCGTCGATCGCGTCGATCATCAGAGCAACGCCCAGCCACTGAAACATCGCTGCCCAGTGCTCGCGCACGGCCTCCAGCATCGCCAACAGCGCGATCGCCGCACCGAACGCGGTGAAGATGTGCACCGAGAACGCCGCGGCGCGGATCGCGGGGCTGGGCTTCAGGGAATCCTCTTGGCTGTCCATGGCTTCTGCTACCAGAATGAGACCGATTTGCACATCCGCCATTGCGGCGCGCCCTTGCGCAATTCGTCATAAAATCAGGCAAAATCAGCGGGCTTGAATTTGCCGCGGAGCGTGTCAATTGTCCTTCCATGACAGACGCATCGACACTCCATGACGCCGCCGTGATCGGCGGCGGACCGGCAGGACTTGCAGCGGCGATCGCATTGGCGCAGGCGGGTGCGCGGACCGCGCTCGTGGCGCGCCGCGTGCCCTATGCAGACAACCGCACCACCGCGCTGTTGGGGGCCTCCGTCGATCTTCTGGAGAGCCTCGGCGTCTGGTCGCGCTGCAAGGACAAGGCGGCCGCGCTCGAGGTAATGCGCCTCGTCGACGACACCGGCCGGCTTTTCCGTGCCCCGGAGGTCCGCTTCTCCTGTCACGAAATCGGTCTCGACGCGTTCGGCTACAACATCGACAATCGTTCGCTGATGCTGGCGCTCGAAGAACGCGCGGCCGAACTCCCCCACCTCGTCCGTTTCGACGACGAGGCGGAAAGCGTCTTGATCGAATCCGACGCCGTCGCCATCCGCACGGCCTCGGCGCAATTCCTCTCGGCCCGGCTCGTGGTCGGCGCCGATGGTCGGCATTCGCTGTGCCGCGAGGCTGCCGGCATCGCGGTGACGCGGCGCGAGCTGACGCAAACCGCGCTAACCTTCAACGTCTGCCATGCACGGCCGCATCGCAATGTCTCGACCGAGTTCCACACGCCGCACGGTCCCTGCGTGTTCGTGCCCCTGCCCGGCGATCGCTCCAGCATCGTCTGGGTCGCGGCGCCGGCGGAGGCTGAGCGGCTTCGCGGCCTGAGTGACGAGGAGTTGTCCGCCGCGATCGAGAAGCAGTCGCATTCGATTCTGGGACGCATGACGGTCGAGCCCGGCCGCAACCTGTTCCCACTGGCGATCGAGCGTCCAAGATCCTTCGGCCATGACCGTATCGCGCTCGTCGGAGAGGCGGCCCATGTGGTTCCCCCGATCGGTGCCCAGGGCCTCAATCTCGGCCTGCGCGATGCCGCCGACATCGCCCGGGTCGCGGGCGAGGCTCTCGCAGCAGGCCGGGATCCGGGCGCGAGCGACGTGCTCAAGCGCTACGACCGGGCGCGGCGTCCGGACGTCTTGAGCCGGACCTTTGCAATCGACATGGCCAACCGCTCCCTGCTCAACGATTTCCTGCCGCTGCAGCCGGTCCGCGCCCTTGGCATGCACCTGCTCGGTGCCATCGGCCCGCTCCGTCGCTTTGCGATGCGCGAGGGCCTGACGCCGACGTGGCGAAGGTAAGCCGACTTACGGAAACGCCAGCCGGCCGCTCTGGATCGCCCACATCACGCTGGTCAGCGTGACCACCGATGCGAAGGTGCCGAGCAGCACCGCAACGGAGGCGGATTCGATCCAGGCATCGTTCTGCCGAGCGATCACGAACACATTCAGTGCCGGTGGCAGTGAGGCCATCAGTACGGCGGTCGCGGCCCAGGGCTGCGCAAACGGACCGAACGCCAGCATCAGGCCGAATGCCGTGAGCGGATGGATCAGGAGCTTGACCGCGATCACGCCCGGCACCTCCCAGGGCACGCGGTCGAATGGGCGCAGCGCCACGGTCACGCCGAGCACGAACAGCGCGGTCGGCGCAGCTGCGTTCTGGAGGAAGGTGATGGTGCGGTCGAGTGCAACCGGCAGCTCGATATGCAGCGCTGCAACCGCTGCGCCAAAACAGGCCGACATGATCAGCGGGTTGAGCACGATCTGCTTCAGCACGACGCCCAAGGCGTGGACGAGCGAGGGATGGTCGCGGTCGGACAGCTCGATCAAGAGCGGCACGATCGTGAACAGGAAGATGCTGTCGCAGCAGAAGATCAGCGCAGTCGGCGCCGACGCCTTCGGCCCGAGCACTGCGAGCGCCAGGCCCGGCCCCATATAGCCGATATTGCCGTAGCCGCCGGAGAGGCCCGCAAGCGTCGCCTCGCGCAGCGTCAGCCGGCCGAGACCCTTGCCGACGGCCAGCGCAAGCGTGAACGCCGCAACCGTCGCCAGCGTGGTCGCCACCAGGAACGGCGGATTGTTCAGCTCCGCAAACGGCGTCTTTGACATGATCGCGAACAGCAGCGCCGGCAGCGAGACGTAGAGCAGGAAGAAGTTCATCCAGGCGAGGCCCGATTCCGGCAGGGACTTGGCCTTTCCGCAGGCGAATCCGACGAAGATCAAGCCGAAATAAGGTAGGGCCAGATTGAGGATATTGACCATTGATGAAGTGTTTTCTGAAGACTTGGGGGCTATCCACCCCTGACGCGAAGGTTAATTCCGGTAAGGCCACTAGCATCGGCCACAATCCTGGTCTATCGACGGGGGATGATTAAAGCGCGGACCGCCAAATTCCAGATCGGACAGGTCGTGCGCCACCGGATCTTCTCGTTCCGGGGCGTGATCTTCGACATCGATCCGGAATTCAACAACACCGAGGAGTGGTGGCTCTCGATTCCCGAGGAGGTGCGGCCCCACAAGGACCAGCCGTTCTATCACCTACTCGCGGAGAACGCGGAATCGGAATACGTCGCCTATGTCTCGGAGCAGAATCTGTTGCCCGACGATTCCGGCGAGCCGGTCCGGCATTCACAGGTTGCCGAGATCTTCATCAAGGACAAGGCCGGCGGCTATCGCCCGCGCAATCCGTCGCTGAACTGAAATTCGCCGCCAGCAAGCAGCCCGCAAAAAAGGCGCTCAAACCGAGCGCCTTTTTCATGTTTGGATGTGGTTCCGATTACTTCTGACCAGCCGCAGCTGTGCCGGGAGGCGTGCCCTGCTGCTCAAGCTTCTTGCGCTGCTCCTCGGCCTTCTTCTGAAGCTCTTCCTGAAGCTTCTTCTGGGTTTCCTCGAACACCTTCGGGTCGGTCGGCGGACCGTCATAGGCCTTCTGGAATTCGCCGGCGAGCGGCAGCGGCAGAGTCAGCGGCGCGCCATTGGCATTGATCGCCTGGACAACGAGGTTCTGGCCCTTCTTCATGCTGTTGATGAGTTCGGGCGTGGCCTCGTAATCGGACATGCAGCCGTTCTGGAAGCAGATCACATAGGGCTGCTGCAGCGGCGCGTTGCTGTCCACGATGATGCGGGTGCCGTGCACCAGCTGCATGCCGAGCGGTAGCGTCACGCGCAGAATCTTCTTGGGTTCGCCTTCGGGCTCGATGATCACGGCGGCGATGACCGGCTGGCCCGACTCGATGCGACCGTCCTTGCCGGTGAAGCAGACCTGCTTGGCGTTGGCGTCCTGACCCTTCAGGCAGAACTTGGTCCAGGGGGCATAGATCAGTTGGATCTGCTGATCGGCCGGCTGGGCTGCGCCCTGCTGCTGGCCGCCCTGCGCCGGAGCCTGCTGGGCCTGCGGTGAGGCCGCCGGCGCCGGAGCCTTGGGGGCAGCCTTCGGCGCGGCTTTCGGGGCCGGAGTCGCCTTTGGCGCGGGCGCGCCGGGAGCCGGTGCGGGAGCCTGGGCCTCAGCGGCAAACGGAACGGCCAACGCCGTCGCCGTCAACAGGGCGAGAAGTCGCCCGCGCGGCCGGACGGACGCGGCCAAGTAACGGAAATTCATTGCGGAAAACCCTTTCTGAACGGGAAGTGCCCGAACCGCTCCGAAGCGCCGAACCTGGCCGCCTTGGGCGCGGCTCTCTTCCCGTCAATTGAGGCGGATAAGTGACGGACTCGGCGCTCTTGCGCGATTGACCGCCTTCTTAACGTGGCCGACGAAAAGATCAATGCCGACAGCCATCTTTGGCCACACCCGCAGCTGCGCCCAGGGGAAATTCCCTGTGATAGGATTCAGGCCTGCCGGTCCTCGAATCAACGTGTGCCGATGTTCATGTTCCAGCGCCTCTTCGAGGGCCCCGGACTCCGCCTTTGCCGTCTCGCCGCGGTCCTCGTTTTGGCCCTCTCCGTCGGATGGTCGACAGATGGCGTGCGTGCCGAGGAAGCTCATGCCATTGCCATGCACGGCAAGCCGGCGATACCTGCCGATTTCACCCACATGCCCTACGTCAATCCGGATGCGCCCAAAGGCGGACGCATGACGTGGGGCGTTCTCGGCACCTTCGACAGCCTCAATCCTTTCATCGTGAAGGGGTTGGCTGTGCAGCAGGTGCGGAGCTACGTGGTCGAGAGTCTGCTCGCGCGCGGCCAGGACGAGCCGTTCACGCTCTATGGCCTGCTCGCCAGGACCGTCGAAACCAACGACGACAGGACCTTTGTCACGTTCCACCTCGATCCGCGCGCCCGCTTCTCCGACGGCACACCCGTGCTGGCTGAAGACGTGCTGTTCTCCTGGCAGCTCCTGCGCGACCACGGCCGTCCCAATCATCGGCAATATTACGCCAAGGTCGCAAAGGCCGAGGCGCCCGACCCCCTCACCGTCCGCTTCGACCTCTCTGGCGCCAATGACCGCGAGTTGCCACTGATCCTCGGCCTGATGCCAATCCTGCCAAAGCATGTGGTGGACGTCGCCAGCTTCGAGGAGACGACGCTGACAGGCCCGATCGGCTCGGGCCCCTATCGCGTCACGGCGGTGAGGCCCGGCGCCAGCGTGACGCTGACCCGCAATCCCGACTATTGGGGCCGTGATTTGCCGATCAATCGCGGGTTGTACAATTTCGACGAGATCAGGCTCGACTATTTTCGCGAGGCCAACGGCCAGTTCGAGGCCTTCAAGCGCGGCCTCTATGATTTTCGTGTCGAGCACGAGCCGCTGCGCTGGCACGACGGCTATGATTTTCCCGCTGCACGAAGCGGTGAAGTGATCCGCGATACCGTCAAGCCGGGGGTGCCGCAGCCTTCCGAATTCCTGGTGTTCAACACCCGCCGACCCATCTTCGCCGACATCCGCGTGCGCAAGGCGCTGACGCTGCTGTTCGATTTCGAGTTGGTCAACCGCAATTATTTCTTCGGCCTCTATTCGCGCGTCGCCGGCTATTTCGCCGGCTCGGAACTATCGGCCTACGGCCGCCCTGCGGATGCGCGTGAGCGTGAGCTGCTGAAACCCTTCGCCGCCGGGATCCCGCCCGACATCATGGACGGCAGCTACCGCCTGCCGGTCACCGACGGCTCGGGTCGCGACCGCGCGACACTGCGCGCCGCGCTGAAACTGTTGTCGGAGGCCGGCTACGATCTCGACGGAACCGTGCTGCGCAACCGCGCAACCAAGGCGCCCTTCACCTTCGAAATCATGGTCACAACCCGCGACCAGGAGCGCATCGCGCTCGCCTTCCAGCGCGACCTCAAGCGCGCCGGCATCGAGTCGACCGTGCGCTCGGTCGATCCCGTGCAGTTCGATCAGCGTCGACTCGCTTACGAGTTCGACATGATCCAGAACCGCTGGGACCAGTCGCTGTCGCCCGGCAACGAGCAGTATTTTTATTGGGGCAGCGCTGCCGCCGACAATTCGGGGACCCGCAACTACATGGGCGCCAGGGATCCCGCGATCGATGCCATGATCGCCGCTCTGCTGGAGGCCCGTGAACATACGGATTTCGTCTCGGCGGTGCGCGCGCTCGACCGCGCCTTGGTCGCGGGCTTCTACACAATCCCCCTGTTTAACGTATCCGAGCAATGGATCGCGCGCTGGAATCGGATAGAACGGCCCAAGGCCACTTCCCTGTCCGGCTATCTGCCGGAGACCTGGTGGTCGAAGGGGCAGCCGCAAGCTCATCAAGCAAAGTGACGCCGTGAACCAGCCAGCAATATCGCCGACGCTCGACACGCTGTTTCAGCGCACGCTGGCCCGGCAGCCGCACGCGCCGGCTCTGCTCGATCCCCTCAACAAGACGCGCGTGACCGGGCACCAGCCGCGGCGGATGTCCTACGCCGAGGCCGATGCGGCGATCGAGGCGCTGTCGGCGCATTTCGTCGAATCGGGCCTGCCGGCCAATTCCGTCATCGCGATCCAGCTGCCCAACACGGTCGAGTTCGTGCTGACGGTGCTCGCCGCCCATCGCGCCGGCCTCGTCGTCGCCGTGCTGCCGCTGCTGTGGCGGCATGCGGAACTGACCGCCGCGCTCAACCGCACCGCGGCGCGCACCATCGTGACCATGAGCACGGTTGATGGCGTCAGCTATGCCGACCTGGCGATGCATGCAGCGGCAGAAGCATTCTCGATCCGTCACGTCTGCGGCTTCGGCACCGATCTGCCCGAGGGCATGGCTTCGCTCGACGACGTGCTGGCCCGCCCGCCCGGCACCACGCGCACCGTGATCCAGGACGGCCGCAAGGCGGCGATGATCTCTTTCGACGTCACCGCGGAAGGTTTTCGCCCGGTGCCGCGGCCGCATTTCAGCCTGATCGCCGGTGGCCTCGCGATGTCGCTCGAGGCCGACGTCAAGCAGGGCGCGACCGTGATGGCGGCGTTCGCGCCGATGTCGTTCGCGGGGCTAGCCTCTTCGCTGGCGGTCTGGCTGCTCTCGGGCGGCACGCTGGCGCTGCATCATCCCTTCGAGAGCGAGGTGCTGGAGCAGCAGATCAACCAGCACGAATGCGAGGTGCTGATCGCGCCTGCCCAGCTCGCGCTGCGCCTCGGCGATTCCGATCTCGCCGCGCGGATGCCGACCTTGCGCAACGTCATCGGCCTCTGGCGCGCGCCCGAGCAGGTCGCCGCAAGCGATGCCTGGATCGCGCCGCATGCGCGGCTGACGGATGTCTATCTGTTCGGCGAGGCTGGCCTGTTCGGCGCCCGCCGCGGCGAGGACGGCATGCCTGTCGCGGTGATGCCGGGGCCGCACGGCGCCCCGCGCGAGCAGTCCGGCTCCTCCATCGCGGGCGAGATCCTGCTGACCCCGAAGGGCACGCTCGGCCTGCGCGGGCCGATGGTGCCGATCGCAGCCTACGCGCCGCCGCAGCCGGTCGGCGACACGCTGGTCGCGCAGCCGCCGCGCGACTATGTCGATACCGGCTATGCCGCGCGGCTGGACCGTCCGAGCGGCGCGATCTGCATCACCGCGCCGCCCTCCGGCATCATGGCTGTCGGCGGCTACCGCTTCCTCTCCAACGATCTGCAGGAATGGGCGCGCCGCCTCGGTCAGGGTGCCCTGCTCACCGCGCTGCCCGACCGCCTCTCCGGCCACCGTCTGGCAGGCCGGGCCCAGGACAACGCCCGCGCCCGCGAGGCGCTCAGCGAGCTCGGGCTCAACCCCCTGATGGTCGAGGCTTTTCGCGACCGCTCGGGGCAGGTCTAGCCCAGGTTGACCCGTTCCGTTGACGCTGCATTAAGGCGGCCAAACTAGATTGCGCGGCATCTGTTGCGTGATCAGAGTTTGCAATGTCCCAGGCGGGCCCGATCCTGTTTGTGTCCAATGCCGAACGGCCGCCCTTCATTGCGGCGCTGGACGAGGCCCGGCTCTTTCCCGTGGTCGACACCGACTGGGCCAGCGCCGCACGCGCGGTCGAGCAGGTGCAGCCGGCCGCCGTTCTCGCGGCGATGCATCCCGGACACGAGCCGCACATGGCTCCGCTCGCGAAGAAGATTGCGAGCCAATCACCCTACCTTCCCTTCGTGGCCATGGATGCCGCGGGCACGCTGCCGCATAACGCCCTGCCCTTCGCCTCACGCGGCGGCAATCCCGACCGCCTGATCGCGCGGCTCCGCGCTGCGCTGCGTGTGCGCACCCTTCACGCCACCGTGCTGCGCCGGCTGCCGGAAGCGACGGTCCCGTTGCCGGCGGCCGATCCCGCGCGCGATGCCACCGTGCTTCTGATCGGCCGCGGCGCGGCCTATCCTGCGCTGTCGGTTGCGCTCGGCGAACGCATCGGCGTCATCGGCGCGCTCTCGATCGAAGCCGCTGCCAAGCATCTCAACACCCGCGACCTCGATGGCGTCGTGCTCGCCGAAGGCTTTACGGCGCGCGTCACCGATGCCTTCCTGACGGTGTTCGCCGAGGACACCCGCTTCCGTAACCTGCCCGTGGTCGTCACCGCACACCAGCTCGCGCAAAGTTACGATTTGGCCAATCTCGAGCTGATCTCCGGCGAGCCGGTGAAGGTCGCCGCCAATGCACTGCCACTAATCCGCCAGCATGCGATGGAAGCACAGCTGAGCCGCACGCTGCGCTCGATCGACGCCGGTGGCTGGATCGATCCGCGCAGCGGCCTACTCACCGTGGAAGCCTTCGCCCGAGATTTTGCCAAGGCGGTCGAACAGACCTTGGCCCGCGGCGGCGGCCTCTCTGTCGCCCGCTTCGCCTTCGATCCCAATAATCCCCGTGCCCAGCTCGATGCCGCGCGGATCCTGAGCCGCCTGATGCGGCGATGGATTTTGGCGCGGCGCAGAAGGACGGTTCGGTGATCGTGGTGTTCGCGGAGACCGACTTCCGCACCGCCCATATGATCGCGCGTCGTCTGTCGGCGGTGATGCGGCACACCGCGAACGGCAAGCACGAGATGCGCAGCGATCCCGTGGTCAGCGTGGATTCGCTCTCGGCATCCGATACGGCGCGCTCGCTCCTTGGGCGGCTGTCCGCCGATGCGTCGCGGGCGGCGTCGTAGCGTCTCGTTCCGCGGGCGCAGCGCAGCGCCCCTCGAGGCGATGCGAAGCATCGTCCGGGAGCGGTGCGTTGCAGAACGGGGGCCCATCACCTCGCCGAAGCAAGAACTGGGTCCCGGCTCTGCGCTACGCTTGTCCGGGACACGATAACCCCTACGCCGCCTTCTTGCTCTGCGCGAGCTGCGCCAGCTGGCGCATGATCTCCGTGGTGCCGGCGAGACGCTCTTCGGGCGTCTCCCAGTCCTGGAGGAATACCACCTTCATGTCGGGCCGCACCTTCGCGGCCTGGCCGTGGCTGCGGATGAACGTCACCAGGCGATCGGGATAGGCGAAGGAATTGTCGCGGAAGGCGATGACGGCGCCCTTGGGACCTGCATCGATCTTCTCGACATTGGCCCGGCGGCAGAACGCCTTGATCCCGGCGACCTTGAACAGATAGCGGACTTCGTCGGGCAAGACGCCGAAGCGGTCGCGCATCTCGGCGCCAAAATTCTCGATTTCCTCCTCGGTGTCGAGATCGGCGAGGCGCCGATACAGCGACAGCCGCACCGAGAGGTCGCTGACATAGTCCTCCGGAATGAGCACGGGCATGCCGATCGTGATCGATGGCGACCAGCGGTCGGCGGCGGGCTCGGAGACGCCGGCCTTGAGGTTGACGATCGCCTCCTCCAGCATCGATTGATACAGCTCGAAGCCGACCTCCTTGATGTGGCCGGACTGCTCCTCGCCGAGCAGGTTCCCGGCGCCGCGGATGTCGAGATCGTGCGAGGCAAGCTGGAAGCCGGCGCCGAGGGTCTCCAGCGATTGCAGCACGGTGAGCCGGCGCTCGGCCTGCGCGGTGATCTTCTGCTGCGCCGGCAGCGTGAACAGCGCGTACGCCCGCAGCTTGGAGCGGCCGACGCGGCCGCGGAGCTGGTAGAGCTGGGCCAGGCCAAACATGTCGGCGCGGTGCACGATCAGCGTGTTGGCGTTGGGGATATCGAGGCCGGATTCCACGATCGTGGTCGACAGCAGGATGTCGAACTTGCCGTCGTAGAATGCCGTCATGATGTCCTCGATCACGGCGGGCGGCATCTGGCCGTGCGCGACCGCGACCTTCATCTCCGGCACGTTCTTGTCGAGGAAATCCTTGACCTCGGCGAGGTCGTCGATGCGCGGCACCACGTAGAACGCCTGGCCGCCGCGATAACGCTCGCGCAGCAGCGCCTCGCGGATCATCAAGGGATCGTGCGGGGCGACGAAGGTGCGGACCGCGAGCCGATCGACCGGGGGCGAGGCGATGATCGAGAGCTCGCGTACGCCGGTGAGCGCCAATTGCAGGGTGCGCGGGATCGGAGTCGCCGATAACGTCAGCACGTGTACCTCGGCGCGAAGCGCCTTCAGCCGCTCCTTGTGGCTGACACCGAAATGCTGCTCCTCGTCGACGATGAGCAGGCCGAGGTCGCGAAATTTGATCGCCTTGCCGAGCAGCGCATGGGTGCCGACGACGATGTCGACGGAGCCGTCGGCGAGGCCCTTCTTGACCTGGTTAAGCTGCTTGGTCGGGACGAGGCGTGAGGCCTGCGCCACGTTGACCGGAAAGCCCTTGAACCGCTCGGAGAAAGTCTTGTGGTGCTGACGGGCGAGCAGCGTGGTCGGCACCACGACCGCAACCTGCTTGCCGTCGAGTGCCACGGCGAAGGCCGCGCGCAGCGCCACCTCGGTCTTGCCGAAGCCGACGTCGCCGCAGATCAGGCGGTCCATCGGGCGGCCCTTTTCGAGGTCCTTCAGGGTGGACTCGATCGCGCCCAGCTGGTCCTCGGTCTCGTCATAGGGAAAGCGGGCGCAGAACTCGTCGTAGAGGCCCTGCTGCACCGGCAGCTTCGGCGCCTCGTGCAGCATGCGTTCGGCCGCGATCTTGATCAGCTCGCCAGCGATCTCGCGGATGCGGTTCTTCAGCTTGGCCTTGCGGGTTTGCCAGCCCGAACCGCCGAGGCGATCGAGCTCGACACTGGTCTGGTCGGAGCCGTAGCGCGACAACAGCTCGATGTTCTCGACGGGCAGGAACAGCTTGGTCTCGGCGGCATAATGCAGCTCGAGACAGTCGTGCGGCGCGCCCGCGACGTCGAGGGTCTGCAGGCCGATGAAGCGGCCGATGCCGTGATCGACGTGGACGACGATGTCGCCGGCGGCGAGGCTCGTCACTTCCGAGATGAAATTATCGAGCTTGCGGCTCGCCTTGCGCGGCCGCACCAGACGGTCGCCGAGGATGTCCTGCTCGCTGATCAGTGCGATCTCGTCGGTCTCGAAGCCGCTTTCGAGGCCGAGCACGGCGAGCATGGTCTCGTTTCGCGGCGTCGCCTGCACCGTCCGCCAGCTGTTGACGCTGGTTGTGTGGGCCAGCTTGTGGTCGCGCAGCATCGAGGTCATGCGGTCGCGCGAGCCTTCGGTCCACAGCGCGATCACGACCTTCTTGCGCTGGGCCTGCAAGGCCATCACATGCGCGACGACGGACTCGAACACATTCACGGTGGTGTCATTGCGTTCCGGCGCGAAGTCGCGGCCCTTGCGCGCGCCGGCATCGACGACACTCGTGCCGTCGGTCGGCACTGAGAACGGCGTCAGCCGCGCCAACGGGACGTCGCCAAGGCGTTTGCCCCACTCCTCTTCGGTCAGATAGAGCCGGTCGGGCGGCAGCGGCTTGTAGATGGCGCCGCCACCGGGATGCTCCAGCGCCTCGCGTCTGGCCTCGTAATAGTCGAGGATCTGCTTGAAGCGCTCGCGGACGGCATCCTCGGCCTGCGGCTCGATCGCGACGGCCGCGCCTTGCAGATAGTCGAACAGCGTGTCCATCCGATCCTGGAACAGCGGCAGCCAGTGCTCCATGCCGGGATGACGGCGGCCTTCACTGACCGCCTCGTACAGCGCGTCGTCGCGCTCGGGCGCGCCGAACTCGGCGACATAGCCCATGCGAAAACGGCGGATGGTATCGGTGACGAGCTGAAATTCCGAGATCGGCACGAGGTCGAGCGCGCGCATGTCGAGCAGCGTGCGCTGGGTCTCGGCGTCGAATGAGCGGATCGACTCCAGGCTGTCGCCGAAGAAGTCGAAGCGCACGGGCTGATCGAGGCCGGCCGGAAACAGGTCCAGGATGCCGCCGCGCACGGCGTATTCACCGGGCTCGCGCACGGTCGAGGAGCGGTTGTAGCCGTTGTGCTCGAGCCAGGCGACGATGGTGTCCATCGGCACCACGTTGCCCGGCGCCACCGACAGCGCCTGCGCCGCGACGAGGTCGCGCGCGGGCACGCGCTGCACCACGGCGTTCACCGTGGTCAGCACGATCAGCGGCTTGTCGCTGCCAGTGAGCGAAGCCAGTCGCGCCAGCGTCGTCAGGCGTTGCGCCAAAATGCCGCCATGCGGCGAGACGCGGTCATAGGGCTGGCAGTCCCAGGCCGGGAAGGTCAGCACCGGCAGATCGGGCGCGAAGAATTGCAGTGCGCGTTCGAGCTGCTGCATGCGCGGACCGTCGCGGCAGACCACCGCAAGGCTGACCGCCGGCTTCTTCGGCCGCGCCGCGATGGCACGGGCGAGATCGGAGACGACGAGGCCTTCGGCGCCCTCGGCGACATTGGCAAGCGTCAGCGCGCGGCCGGCCGTCAGCAGCTCGGCCGGTGATTTCATGCCCTGCTTCATGCGTCGCGGTCCGCGATCGGGAATGCCTTGATGCGGGCAAACAGCGCGCCGGGGACATCGGCCGGAAGCACCTTGTCGCCGGTGACCGCGGCATAGAGATCGGGATCGTTGACCTCGAGCAAGCGCTCGAGCTCGATCAATTCAGGCTCGGACAAATTGCCGATCTCGGCATCCGCAAAGCGGCCGAGGATCAGGTCCATCTCGCGCGTGCCGCGGTGCCAGCAGCGGAACAGAAGCCGCTTGCGGCGGTCGTCCAGCCCGCTGCTCGATCGTGTCGTTCCCGTCATGTCTCAAATCCAATCAAACGCAGAAAGCCCGGACGTGCCGGGCGGGGGGGGATATAGCCACTCGGACCGGCCGTGTCAGCCCTTTGTTGTTGCAATTGTTTGTGGTCGTCATTGCCGGGCTTGACCAGGCAATCCATCCTCTTGAATACATGGATGCGCGGGTTGAGCCCGCGCGTGACGATTGTTGCGAGAATGCGCCCCAGCCTGCTCAATCCGCTGTTTGCTCCCGTGACCAGCCTGCCCGGCGTCGGTCCGAAGCAGGACAAGCTGTTGCAGTACCTGCTCAGCCGCAACGAGACGCCGCGGCTTGTCGATCTGCTGCTGCACCTGCCGAGCCACGTTATCGACCGCCGGGCCCGGCCAAAAATCCGCGACGCCGTCCAGGGAACCATGGTGACGCTGGAGGTCACCGTCGACCGCCATCGCCCGCCCCCGCCGCGCAACACGCGCGCGCCCTATCTCGTCTACGCCAGCGACGACACCGGCGAGGTCGTCCTGACCTTCTTCCGCGCCAAGCCCGGCTATGTCGAAAAGCTGCTGCCGGTAGGCGAGAAGCGCTACGTCTCCGGCACGCTGCAGATGTATGACGGTATCCCGCAGATCGTGCATCCCGATCGCGTGCTCGACGAAGAGGCGATTGCAAAGCTCTCTGGCATCGATCCGGTGTATCCGCTGACCGAGGGCCTCGCGCTCGGCTCGCTGCGCCGCGCGATCGCGCAGGCCCTTCAAAAGCTGCCAGCCCTGCCGGAGTGGATCAGTCCGGAGGTGATGCGTCGCTGCAATTTTCCGCCGGTCACCGAGGCGCTCACGCGCGTGCACCAGCCGGTCGAGCTTACGGACGTTCTGCCGGACCAGCCGTTCTGGTCGCGTCTCGCCTTCGACGAACTGCTCGCCGGCCAGCTCGCACTCGGCCTGATCCGCGCGCAATTGCGCCGCCCCGCCGGCGTGCGCAATGCCGGCGACGGGCACCTGCGCAACAACGTCATCGACGCCTTGCCCTACGCGCTCACGCCCTCGCAGCGCAGCGCCGCCGCGGCCATCGCCGAGGACCTGAAACAGCCCGTGCGCATGCTGCGCCTGCTCCAGGGCGACGTCGGGTCTGGCAAGACCGTGGTGGCGCTGTTAGCTGCCGCCGCGGTCGCCGAGGTCGGCAAACAGGCCGCGCTGATGGCCCCGACCGAGATCCTGGCGCGCCAGCACATCAAGACCATCGCCCCGCTCGCCGAGCGCGCCGGCATGCGGGTTGCGATCCTCACCGGCCGCGAAAAGGGCAAGGAGCGTCGGGAGCTGTTGGCGCAGCTTGAAGCCGGCGAGATCGACCTCCTCGTCGGCACGCATGCGCTGATCCAGGACGATGTCATCTTCAAGGACCTCGCGCTCGCCATCGTCGACGAGCAGCACCGCTTTGGCGTGCGCGAACGCCTCGCGCTGACCTCGAAGGGCGAATCCGTCGATGTGCTGGTGCTGAGTGCAACGCCGATCCCGCGCACGCTGGTGCTGACCTATTTCGGCGACATGGACATCTCCGAGCTGCGCGAAAAGCCGGCCGGCCGCCAGCCGATCGACACCCGCGCAGTGCCGATGAGCCGAATCGAGGAGGTCATGGACGGCATCGGCCGCGCGCTCCAATCCGGCAAGCTGGTCTACTGGATCTGCCCGCTGGTCGAGGAATCCGAGGCCGAGGGCACCGAGCACCTGACCAATGCGACGAAGCGTTTCGAAAGCCTGCAAAAACGCTTCGGTGAGCGCGTCGGCCTCGTCCACGGCCAGATGAAGGGCACCGAGAAGGACCGTGTGATGGGCCAGTTCGCCGCCCACGAGATCGGGCTTCTGGTCGCGACCACCGTGGTCGAAGTCGGCGTCGACGTGCCGGCCGCGACCATCATGGTGATCGAGAACGCGGAACGATTTGGTCTTGCCCAATTGCATCAGCTGCGCGGCCGGATCGGGCGCGGCTCGGAGGCCTCGACCTGCCTGCTGCTCTATTCGGAGCCGCTCGGCGAGATGTCGAAGGCGCGACTGAAGGTGATCCGCGAAACCACCGACGGATTCCGCATTGCCGAGGAAGATTTAAAGCTGCGCGGCGAAGGCGACGTGCTGGGCGTGCGCCAGAGCGGCCTGCCCGGCTACCGCATCGCGCGTTCGGAAGTTCACGGCCAGCTCATCACCCAGGCGCGCGACGAGGCGCTGCGCATCCTGAAGGACGATCCGAAGCTGAAGGGCGAGCGCGGCGAAGCGTTGCGGTGCCTGCTGTATCTGTATGAGCGGGACGAGGCGATTCCGCTGATCGGGGCGGGCTGAGCTACAGCCGGGGCGCGCCTCCTCCCCGTCATGGATACAGACCTGCGCATCTCGACCAATCGTCTCGCGGCAGCCAAGGATGCGGCCACCTCGGTCTCGGCCAAAGAGTGCTATCTTTCGTTGCGGGCGATTTCGTGAAACCCTTCGGCCATGCGTCGGATCATCGTCGTTGGCTCCCAGGGAAGCGGAAAGACGAGCCTCGCCCTGAAGCTCGGGCGAAAGCTCGATCTGCCGGTGGTCCATCTCGACGTGCTCTACTGGCGGCCGGGCTGGAAGCCATCCGACAAGGCAAGCTTTCGCTCGCGCGTCGCTGAGGCAATCGCGGGCGATGCGTGGGTCGTCGACGGCAGCTTCTCGGGGCTGGCTTTCGATCTCACGCTCGCGCGCGCCGATACGCTGGTCGTTATCGACCGTCCGCGCTGGCTTGCCAATGGCGCATTCTCTGGCGCTCGGCTTTCGACCGCGCTACCGCACGGCCCGATTTGCCCGAGGGATGTCCGGAACAGTTCGACTGGACACTGATGAAGGAGGCGTGGCGCTACAACACGGAGCGCGTGCCCGCCATCGAGGCCGAGCGCATCCAACATGGCGCTGATGTCCCGGTCGTGCGCCTGAGACGCGACCGGGATATCCAGGGCTTTCTGGAATCCATTTCAGCGCACGGCGAGTGAATGATTGTGGTGACGTGAGATCAGGCGATCAGGATTTCTTCGCGATACGCGCAGCGAGCGCCTTCATCAGCTCCGCATCAACCGCCTCGCCCTTCGCGTCCTCCGCGAGATGCTCGAACCACCGCGCAAAGCCCTCGTAGATCTGGCTGGCCGGATGATCGGGGCCGAGGAATCCGGAAATCTCCCGCATTTCCGCGACCCAGCGATAGGCTTTCGGGATCATGTCGGGCAGCGCGACCTCGAGCCGCGCCAGGATCGCGGGCTGGCTGAGCGCGAGTTCGTCGCGCAGCGCCTCGGCCGCGCCCGCTTTCGTTGCCGCGATTACCATGGCCGCGCCGATGCCGGCGAGACCCTTGACGATTCCGGCGTAGGACATCTTGAGCGCAGAGGCTGCGCCGACCGGGCCTTCAACGATCCGCACGTCGAGACCAAGGTCGTTCAGAACGGTGACGTCCTTGGCGTACTCGCCGGACATGTAGAACGCCGGGCTCTTGCCCCCCGGCTGCGGCGGAAAGCCGATGATCCCGGCATCGACGAATGGCGCCCCCGCAGAGCCGATGATCTCCGCGATCCTTTGCACGGTGTCGACATTGACGGCGTTGCAGTCGACCACAACCGGTTTCTTCTCGCGCCGGACGATCAGCGCGGCCAGCCGTTCAGCCAGCGCCACTGCTTCGCCCGGAGGCACAATCGAGAGGACGATGTCGGCTTCAGCAAGCGCGTCGTCCTCGGCGCCGACCATGCCAGCATCCGCCGCGCGCTTCAGTGTGGCCTCACTTCGCCCTTTCAGGGACGTCAGCACGCGTGCGCCATTCTCGCTGAGGCGGCGAGCTACGGCACTGCCCATGGCACCCGGCGCGAGGACCGCAATGGTTTTGGACATCATGCACTCCAGGTCGAATTCCGAACGATACGCTCAGTCGACGGGACACTAGCAGAGGACGCGAATGCCTGCGTGAACGTGGCCATCCCGCGCGGGAATGGCCCTACTCCACTTTCGCAGGTTGGAGCGCAGACGCATTCGCGATGCGTGCGGCGTTGGCGACGCCCGCGAGCGCGGCGGCCTTCTTCGGATCTGGCGCCGAGCCCGGCTGAACCACGCCGGCCGACATGATCAGCGTGGCCGCGTCCTCAGCGGTGAGATCGACCTCGATGATCTTGCTTTTGGGGACATAGAAGAAGAAACCGGTGGTCGGATTCGGCGAGCACGGCAGGAATACCGAGACGTGTTCCTCCTGTCCGGGCAGGCTGCGCGCAATGTCTTCGTTCGGCGATTGCGAGATCAGCACGATCGACCACATGCCGGGCGAAGGAAACTCGACCAGGCCGACTTTCCGGAAGCTCGAGCCCTTGCCCGAGAACAGTGTCTCGAACACCTGCTTGAGGCCGCGGTAGATGGCGCGCACGGCCGGGATCCGGCCGAGAAAGGTCTCGCCCACATCGACCAGCGTCCGGCCGATCAGGTTGGCCGCGAGGAAACCGACCAGCGTCAGCGTGAAAAACGCGACAACCAGTCCCCAGCCCGGAATGACGTAGGGCAGATATGTTTCAGGCCGATAGGCTAGCGGCACGAACGGCCGCACCACGCCGTCGACCCAGGTCACGAACCACCAGACCAGATAGAGCGTGATCGCGATAGGCCCCGTCACGACGAGGCCGGTCAGAAAATAATTGCGGAAACGGCCGATCAGGCCGGTATGCGGTTCCGGGACGGGATCAAGTGGCGCAGGCGCGTCGTCGCGGGGGGTCATTCGGGTTCCAGGTAGGTCGCAGCACACAAGCTAGGGTCTTCTAGCAGGTTTGGGAAGACTGCGACCAACCGATATCCCTTGTGCCTATTCCACGGTCACCGATTTTGCGAGGTTGCGCGGCTGGTCCACGTCGGTGCCCATCACCACGGCCGTGTGATAGGCGAGCAGCTGCACCGGAACGGCATAGACCATCGGCGTGAACGCCGCCGCCATGTCAGGCATGACGATGGTGACGAGAGAATCGACGGTCGCCTCCGCCGCGCCCTTGGCGTCGGTCATCAGAATGATTTTGCCGCCGCGCGCGGCGACCTCCTGCATGTTCGAGACGGTCTTTTCGAACACCTGGTCATACGGCGCGATGACGACGACGGGCATGGCTTCGTCGATCAGCGCGATGGGTCCGTGCTTCAGCTCGCCGGCAGCGTAGCCTTCGGCGTGGATGTAGGATATTTCTTTCAGCTTCAGCGCGCCTTCGAGCGCTAGGGGAAAACTGGTACCGCGGCCGAGATAGAGCACGTCGCGCGACTTTGCGATCTCGCGGGCCAGACGCTCGATCTCCACCTCGGTGGTGAGCGCATCCGACATCAAGCGCGGGATCTCGACGAGGCCATGGACGAGCTTGGTCTCGTCCTCGTCGGACAATTCGCCGCGAGCCTTGCCGGCCGCAATGGCAAGGTTTGCCAGTACCATCAACTGGCAGGTGAAGGCTTTGGTCGAGGCGACGCCAATCTCGGGACCGGCAAGCGTTTGCAGCACGGTCTCGCTCTCGCGCGCGATCGTCGAGGTCGCCACGTTGACGACGGCGACCGTGTGCACGCCCGCGGCCTTGGCATAGCGCAGCGCCGCCAGCGTGTCGGCAGTCTCGCCGGATTGCGAGATGAAGATGGCGAGATCACCCTTGCGCAAGGGCGCTTCGCGGTAGCGGAATTCGGAGGCGACATCGACCTCGACCGGCACGCGCGCAAAACGCTCGAACCAGTACTTTGCAACGTAGCCGGCATAGCTCGCGGTGCCGCAGGCCGTGATGTTGATGCGCTGGATCGATTTGAAGTCGAACGGCAGCTTGACCGGCAGCGCGACGTGCTCGGTTGCCATGTCGACATAGCGCGCGAGGGTGTGGCCAACCACTTCGGGCTGCTCGTGGATCTCCTTCGCCATGAAGTGGCGGTAGTTGGCCTTGTCGACCAGCGAGGTCGAGGCCGCGTGCCTGATCTTGTCGCGCTGGACGGGGTGACCGTCCTTGTCGAAGATATCCGCGCTGTTACGTGTGAGCACGACCCAGTCGCCGTCTTCGAGATAGCTGATCGTGTCGGTGAAGGGGCCGAGCGCGATGGCGTCGGAGCCGAGATACATCTCGCCGTCACCATAGCCGATCGCAAGCGGCGGGCCGTTGCGGGCGCCGATCATGAGGTCGTCGTCGCCGGCGAAGATGAAGCCGAGGGCGAAGGCGCCGCGTAAGCGCGCCAGCGTCAGCTTGACCGCCTCGACCGGCTTGTTGCCGCGCGCGAGCAGATCGTCGACGAGGTGCACCACGATCTCGGTGTCGGTCTCGGTGTGGAATACCGTGCCCTTCGTCTCGAGCTCCTCGCGCAGCTCGCGGAAATTCTCGATGATGCCGTTGTGAACGACGGCGACGCGTTCCGTCGCGTGCGGATGCGCGTTGTTGACGGTCGGCTTGCCATGGGTGGCCCAGCGGGTGTGACCGATGCCGGTGGTACCCTGCAACGGCTCCGCCTCGAGCCGCTTCTCCAGGTTCTTCAGCTTGCCCTCGGCGCGGCGGCGCTCCAGGTGCTTGCCTTCGAGTGTGGCGACGCCCGCGGAATCATAGCCGCGATATTCGAGACGTTTGAGCGAATCCACCAATTGCTCTGCAACCGGTTCGCGCCCGAGAATGCCGACAATCCCGCACATGCGGATCACTATCCCCCAAATCGCCGAAAAATCGCCTAAACGACGCGGTTCGTTTTAGCGAAACTCCTACGGAACCAGGTACTCAATAATTATTGCTGATTGAGACAGCACCGATCACACCGAGCCCCCGCCGGCGTCGATTTGGCCGGCCTTTAACCTCGCACGTTAACTCACTGTCAACATGTTTGGCCAACGATTCCCGCCCGGGAGAGACGGCCATGAGAAGCTCATCCGGCCGCAAAGGCCGGTCGTCGATGTATCTGCGCGCCAGCGAGACCTCGGGCACGCACCTTGCGCATTGGCCGCCGCCGCTGCGCGGCAAGGAGAACAAGCCGCTTTTCATCAAGCATCCCGAGGGCGAGCCGGCCAAGCGCGCCAAGCCGCGCGGCTGGCGCCTGACCCGCGCCATCTTCTCCGAATTCGCCGACGACGAATAGCCTCGCTCACGTCTCCGGCTTCTTTTCGGGAGTCTTGCCGCCGGTCTTCATCTCGCGATAACGCGCCGCTCCGCCTTCCCGGATGGTCTGCTGGTTGCGCTCCAGCGCCATCGCATCGTCGGGCACATCGCGGGTGATCACCGAGCCGGAGCCGATATAGGCGCCGTTGCCGATTTTCACGGGCGCGACCAGCGAGGAGTTGGTGCCGACGAAGGCGCCCTGCCCGATCACCGTCTTGTGCTTCCCAAAGCCGTCGTAGTTGCAGGTGATGGTGCCGGCGCCGATGTTGGACTTGGCGCCGACGACCGCATCACCGATGTAGGCAAGATGATTGGCTTTCGCTCCCGCCTCGAGAGTCGCGGCCTTGGTCTCCACGAAGTTGCCGATTTTGGCGCCTTCGCCGAGCGAGCTGCCCGGCCTCATGCGCGCGAACGGACCGACAGACGCGTTCTTGCCAATCGCACTCTGCACGATGTGTGAGAAGGAATGGATCACCGCGCCGTCGGCAATCGAGATGCCCGGGCCGATTACCACGAACGGCTCGATGGTGACGTCCTTGCCGAATACGGTGTCGGCGGACAGGTACACCGTCTCCGGCGCGATCAGCGTGACGCCGGCCTCCATCGCCGCTTTGCGTAAGCGCGCCTGCATCACGCCTTCCGCTTCGGCGAGCTGCGCCTTGGTGTTGATGCCGCGCACCTCGTCTTCACTGGTCTCGATCACCACGGACTCCCATCCCTTGTCGCGGGCGATGCCGATTGCGTCCGTCAGATAATATTCCCTCTTGGAATTGGCATTGCCGACCTGCCCGAGGATTTCGAGCGCGCGGCGACCGTCGATCGCCATCACGCCGGCGTTGCAGAGATCGATCTTGCGCTCCGCTTCGCTGGCGTCGGCCTGTTCGCGGATCGCGACCAGACGGTCGCCCTCGACGATGAAGCGGCCATAGCCGGTGGGATCGTCGGCGCGAAAACCGAGCGCGGCGATGGCGGCGCCCCTGGCGAGCGGTTCGCGCAGCCGCGCGAAGGTTTCGGCCGAGATCAGCGGCGTGTCGCCGAACGCGATCAAGAGATCGTCCACCCCCCGCGCGATCGCCTCGCGCGCCGCCAGCACCGCATGCGCGGTGCCGAGCCGCTCGGCTTGCACGAAGGTGAGTGCGTCGGGGCGGCTGCGCCTCGCCTCCTCCGCGACGGCCTGGTGATCGGGACCGATCACGATGGCGAGCGATGTGCCGGTTCCCTTTGGTGCGGCGGCGAGCACATGGGCGAGCAGCGTCTGATGGGCGACGGGATGCAGCACCTTCGGCAGGCTCGATTGCATGCGCGTGCCTTCGCCGGCGGCGAGCACGATCGTAAGGCTGGAACGGGCGGTCATCGGAATCCTGTCAGATACGGCCGGATCAATTGTGAGGCGGACGGCAGGCCGCCCAGATGCTCTCGTCTTGCTACCCCCGCAAACGCCCGGAATTCAAGTGCGGCACGCTTTTCCTGTTAATGTTCCCTGATTGATTCGGGGAAGCAGACGGGGCTGGGCACTTAACGTTCATGGCAAAGGATTCCGACCCACTGGCGGATGCCTTCGACACCAAGGAGACCGGCGGGCTGTTCTCCGGACTTTTGGCCGAGGAAAGCGCGTTCGACCGCCGCATGATGTGGCGGCTGGGCTCGTGGGGCGTCGCGGCCGTCGGGGCCGTCGTCATCGCGGTGGTGGCCAACCAGGCCCATATTGGTTGGCGCCGTGACCAAATTGCCTCCGCTGACCTCGCGCGCCAGGCCGACCGGCTCCAAATGCTGACCAAGGACAGCCAGAACGAGGCGCGCCGCCTCGCCGCCGCCATCGAGACGCTGAACAGCGACCGCGACCGGCTCTATTCACGCGTCACGGTGCTCGAGCAGGGTCTCGATTCCGTCACCGGTGCCATCGCCAAGCAGAACGCCACGCCGTCGCAAGCCGTCAGGCCGCAGGATGTCGCGCCAGCGACCGCAGCTCCCAGCGTCGCGCCGGTCGTCTCGACGCCAGCTCCGGCCAGCGAGAAGCCGCGCACCGAAGCCGCCAAGGATACTCAGAAGGATACCCAGAAGGATACGCCGAAGGAGACTGCGAAGGAGCCGTCGAGCCCGCCGCCGCAGTCCGCGGCCGCCGCTTCGCTCGTTCAGCAGTCACCGGCCACGACTTCGGCGCTGCCGACGATTCCGCTGGTGCCGTCCAAGTCGATCATGGCGCCCCCGGATGCCGCCGCGACGAAACTGGTTCAGCCCGAGGCAGCCGAGAAGGCCGCCGAGAAGAAGGCCGAGCCGGCTCCTGCTCCAACCGAGGCCGTCGCGACAGCAACGAAGCCCCCGGAAGCAGCCGAGACCGAAGCCCCCGCGATCGCAGTCCAGCAGACGCGCTTTGCCATCGACCTCGGCGGCGCCAACTCGATCGATGGCCTGCGCGCACTCTGGCGCGGCGTGACCAAATCCCATCCGGAAATTGGAGCGTTGCGGCCGATCATCATGATCAAGGAGGGCGCCGCGGGCCTCGGCATGCAGCTCCGTTTGGGTGCCGGGCCCCTGATCAACGCCGCCGCCGCCGCAAAGCTCTGCGCGGGCTTGACCGAGAACGACCGCCACTGCGAGACCACCGTGTTCGACGGCCAGCGCCTGTCGATGCGCGGTCAAGAGAGGGCTCAAGAAAAGGGGCCGGAGAAGACTCAAGACAGGGTTCAAGACAAGAACGCCGAGAAGAGCCAGGAGGCGGTGCCGCAGGCCGAGAGCGCCTCGGCGCCCGCGCCAATTGCAAAGCCGGACAAGCGCCGGCGCAATTATTCCTCGAAACGCTCGAAGCGCGAGGAGCCGCCGCCTGCACCCCCACCTGCGGCGCAGCCCGCGCCGCAGGCGAAGCCGGAGGCGGCGTCAACGTCTACAGGATCGACGCTGTCCTCGTTCTTCAGGCGATAGGCGCCCAAACATTCGCGGGCGCCTTCGAAGACGGCGCGCGGACTCGCCGCAAGGTCAGCGATGAGATGCGCGTTGCGAGCGCATGCGGCCATCGGACGCTTGGACCTGAGCCGCTCTTTCGCAGCAAGTTCGCGCTCGTCCAACGCCGCCTCAAGAGTCGCCCATCCGAAACCTCGCGTGCTTTGATGAACGTACTGGATGACGTGCTGAGGTTTCTCGTCGCGGCGGGAACAAGTCTGCTGATCGGCATTGACCGCGATATGAACGACACGCCGGTGGGAATGCGGACCGTGGCGCTGGTGGCCCTCGGCTCCGCGTTAAGCGGTTGCTCGCATTGGCTGAGAAATACGAGCGCCGTCTCTCAGAACAGAGCCGAAAGGCGCAAAATTGAGCCTGCTGGATCTCCGCGCACGCAATCATTATTCGATGCGGGCCTTTTCCTTCAGATCCCGAATACGCATCTCCGCTTCATCCTTGGACTGTACGACCTCGGACCAATCGTCGACCCGCGCTTCCTTGCTCAGCCTCTTGAGCTCTTTCAGCTGCTCCTGGGTTGGCTTGTCCATGCTCACTCCTCGAAGGCATCATGCGTTAGGCGTCACAACCTTCAGAACCAGCCCGGCCGCTCTTGTGTTCCTTCTGATGCGGTCAGCAGAAACTTCGCCTGCCCTGTTGCCTGCCCGCGCCATCCCGACCATATTGCCGGCATGACAAAAAAGCCCTTCCGCCTCACGCCCTACCAGGTGCAGTTCCTGATCGTCGTCGGCTTCGCCTCCGTCGGCTATGCGCTTTATCTGCGCTACCTCGCGATCGAATTGTCGCAAGTCGCGCTCGCCTGCGATGCCGGCCTTCAGACGCTGCTCTGCAAGGCGCGCTCGGTCTCGACCGTGCTGTTCAAGAATTCGGTGTTCGGGATCGTCGCGCTGGTGGTTGCGACGCTGAACCTGATGCGGCCGTCGATCGTGCTGCTCACCGTCGGCGTCATCGCCGCCGGCCTCGGCATCGTGCTCTACAATGTCGTGCTGTCGGGCCTTGCGATCGGCCTGTTCATTCTTGGATTTGCTCGGCCCGCGCCCGCCACAGCGTGAGCGCGAACAAGAGGTAGATCGCACAGGTCCACAGCGACTGCCAATTGTCGCGGCCCTCGTTGAACAGCACATAGACGGCCGAGAGCGCCAGCAGGCCTGCGAACACCGCCTCCGCGATCGGACGCTGGCCGATCTGCGGCCGGTTCAGCATCAGCAGCGCAAATGGCACCACGGCCATCGTCAGCGCGGCGTAGGGAAAATCCTTGTAGCGCGGGTCGAACACGAAGCCGAGCGCGGTCTGCGCCGCGATCACCGCGGCCACGGCCAGCGTCAGGCCGAGCACGGCGGTGAGCTTGGACCATTTCCGGCCCTCGCGCGGGCCGAGCAGGTCGAGGAAGGTGGGAAGGCTGCGGCCGATCACCATCGCCTGCGCGCAGAAGATCGGCGACAGGATTCCGGCCAGCAGCAGCGCGCCCCAGAGCAGCCAGCCGCCGATGCCGTAGCTCTCGTAATACATCTTATCGGCGCCGATCCCGAGCAGGCTCCCCGCTGTCGTCGCCGAGATGGCCACGCCGAGCCAGGCCGAGAAGCGCGGCGTCCACGGCCGCCGGCGCAGCGTGAGACCGGCAACCGCGAACACCAGCACGCTGAGGCCCATGCCCGCGCCCATGTACCACTTCCAGTACGGGAAATTGCTGATCGGCTCGCCCGGCGGATACTTCAGGCTGCGGCGCACCGAATCATACAAGCCCCAATAGCCGCCGACGGTGCCTTCCAGCTTGCGCTTCCACGGCTGGTCGTAGGACTCGATCAGGTTGACACGGAACTTCTGTGCCTTCGCAAGGCTCAGGATCTCGGAAACCACCCGCGCCTGGTTGCTGCGCGACGGCAGCGCGCCGTCACGCATACGTCCCTCGCTCGGCCAGCCGGTTTCGCCGATCAGGATCTCCTTGCCCGGAAACGCCACCGCCATGCGTTCGCGGATCGACTCGACATGGGCGCTGGCGAATTTCGCCTTGACCGGGAAATCCTCCCAATAGGGTAGGATGTGGATCGTGACGAAGTCGACGGCGTCATAGACCTCGCGATTCTTCAGCCAGTACTCCCAGACGTCCGCATAGGTGACGGGCACGCTGACCTGCGCCTTGACCGAGCGGATGATGGAGACGAGGTCCGCCGTCGTCATCTCGCCGCGAAGCAGCACCTCGTTGCCGACGATGAGCGCGGTGATGATGGAAGGAAATTCCTTGGTGAGGCGAACCGCGAGCGCGGCCTGCTCGAAATTCTTGGTGCGGTTGCTGGAGAGCCAGATGCCCTGGAGCACTTTCAGGCCGCCGACCTTGGCGGCGATCGCCGGCACCTGGTCGAGCCCGTTCTCCATCGAATAGGTGCGGACGCAGTCGGTGATCTCCTTGAGCTGGCGCAGGTCCTGCTCGATCTGGTCCGCCTCGATGTGGGTCCACGCCTCCAGCGGCGACTGCTCGCCGCGGAACGGAGCGTAGGAGACGCATTGGACCTTCTCGGCGGGATCGATCGGCGCGCGCGCGAGCGTGATTGGCGTCGCCAACCACCACCACACGGCAGCAATCGCACCCAGTGAAACGAGCAGAAGCGCCAGTGGCGTACGAAGAGAAATCGGTTCCGTCCTCCGCGAAGGGTCCGTCGATTACCTGCTTGCACGCCGTCTGCCAAGGGGGTGCGCCCAGGTGTGGATCCGCTGCTCCCAAAGGAATCTGGCTGCGGCCGTTCGACCGGGGCCTAGGATTGTGACTTTGCTGGACAAAATTCCAAATACAGGTCATGGACTCGGAAAGACTTTTCCGCCGCATTGGAGACCCATTTGGACGCCATCACCGACGCGTCTGCGGGATCCTGACGCGGACGACCAGCAGATACATTGGGGAATTCATGCGGCAGCGGGTGTTCGAGTTACGAAATGCGGTCCTGCGGCAGTTCGCCGCCACCTTGGCCGTCTCCTCCCTTCTCGTTCTCGCCGGCCTCGGTGGCGCCTCCGCCCAGAGCGGCACCCCCGCCCCCGACCAGAAGGCCGCGGCCCAGCCCGCGGACGCCGCCAAGGACGCCGCCCAGAACCAGCGCCGCACCGACGAATTCGCGGAAGCGGCCCAGGTCATCAACGGCCCCGCGGGCAATCCCGAATGCGTCTGGCTCGGCCGGCGCGTGGTGCGGCTGATGTGGCGGGATGATCTCGATACCGCATTTCGCCATCTCGACCTCTACGACCGTTTCGGCTGCCCCGGCGGCCACATCCAGGCTGCGTTCCGCTGCCTGACCCGCTTCGGCGGGCAGATCGACCCCAAGGTCGCGGAGACCCTGGACAGCCGCGTGCACGCTTGCTGGATCAACCCGGCGTCCCAGCCGCAGCAGGCGGCGGCGAGCGCCGCGCAAACCCCAGCGCCGACGCCGGGCAATGCGCAGGCCGCCCAGCCGGCCGCAAGCCCCTCGCCTGCGGCAAGCCCGACGCCCGCGACCCAGAAATAGCCAAGGTCGTTTCAGCTGTCGTTCAGGAACGATCGGCCATAGACACGGTTGGCACTGCCGCGCGTCGTTCGAAAAGGCCATGCCCTCATAAGGACATGAGGCCATGTCAGTTGTGAAACCGCGCAGCAGAGGTATGCTCCCTTTGCCGCGGACTCGGTCGGATCTCGGGGTCGGATCCGCTTCCCTGCCACCTCAGCCCCTTTTGGTTAGCCGCGATGCGCGTTGTCGCCGCCGTTCTGTTGCTTGTGTCTGCGCTCCATGCGGGCATCTGGGGAGTCTTGCGCGACAAGGAGCCGGCGCCCGACTTCAAGGGCCTGCTGCCGAGCCTTTCCTATACGCCGTTCGAACCGGGACACGTCGTCGACATCAACGTCGACCCGAACAAGATTCGCGCGGACATGAAGAAGCTCTCGACCCTCACGCGAGCGATCCGGTCCTACTCCGCGACGGAGGGCAACGAGCTGGTGCCGCCGATCGCCGCCGAGTTCGGCCTCAAGGTCACCGTCGGCGCCTGGATCGACAAGGACGAGGATCGCAACGAGCGGGAGATCAAGGCTGCGATCGAGCTCGCCCGCAAGAACAGCAACGTGAACGGCATCGTTGTCGGCAACGAGGTGATCTTCCGCGGCGAGCAGAAGGTCGATGACCTCATCAACAAGATCAAGAAGGTCAAGGGCGCGGTCCGCGTTCCGGTCACGACGGGTGAGATCTGGAACATCTGGCGCGATTTTCCGGACCTCGCCTCCAACGTCGACTTCATCGCCGCCCACGTGCTGCCCTATTGGGAAAACTTCCGCTCTGACCAGGCTGTCGATCAGGCCGTCGACCGTTACGAACTTCTGCGCAAGTTGTTTCCCGGCAAGCGCATCGTGATTGCCGAGTTCGGCTGGCCGAGCGCGGGCTACAACTTGCGCAACGCTGACCCCGGTCCATTCAAGCAAGCGCTGATCCTGCGCAACTTCGTCACCCGCGCCGAAGCCATCGGCATGGAATACAACATCGTCGAAGCCATCGATCAGCCCTGGAAGTTCTTCGAAGGCGGCGTCGGTCCGTACTGGGGCATCCTCAACGCCAGCCGCGAGCCGAAATTCGCCTGGACCGGCCCGGTGGAGAATCCCGATTATTGGAAGCTGATGGGCATCGCGCTGCTGGTCGGCATCCTGCTGTCACTGCCGATCCTGCGGCTTGAAAAGCCGACCGCGAAACAGGCCTTCCTGCTGTCGGCAGCCGCCAACGGCGTCGGCGCCTGGGCCGCCACCGTGTTCGCGTTCTGGAACAGCCATTACTTCATCTTCGGCTCGGCCTTCGCGCTGACGCTGGGCATGATCCTGCTCGTTCCGCTCGTCCTCATCGCGATGGCGCGCATCGACGAGATCGCGGCCGTCGCCTTCGGCCGGCGGCCGCAGCGGCTGCTCACCAAGAGCAAGCCGATCGAGAACGTGCCCGAGAATTACTACCCGAAGGTCTCGATCCATATCCCCGCTTATTTCGAGCCGGTCGAGATGCTCAAGCAGACGCTGGATGCGCTGTCGCGGCTGAACTATCCGAACTACGAATGCGTGGTCATCATCAACAACACGCCGGACCCCGCCTTCTGGCAGCCGATCCAGGATCATTGCCGCGCGCTCGGTGAACGCTTCAAGTTCATCAATGCCGAGAAGGTGCAGGGCTTCAAGGCCGGCGCGCTGCGCATCGCGATGGACCGCACCGCGGCGGATGCCGAGATCATCGGCATCCTCGATGCCGACTATGTCGTCGATCCCGACTGGCTGAAGGACCTCGTGCCGGCTTTCGCCGATCCGCGCGTCGGCCTCGTGCAGGCGCCGCAGGAGCATCGCGACGGCAACCTGTCGATCATGCACTACATCATGAACGGCGAATATGCCGGCTTCTTCGACATCGGTATGGTCCAGCGCAACGAGGCCAACGCCATCATCGTGCACGGCACGATGTGCCTGATCCGCCGCGCCGCGATGGACATGGCCGGGGGCTGGTCGTCAGATACGATCTGCGAGGATTCCGATCTCGGCCTGGCGATCCAGGAGCTCGGCTGGATCACCCACTACACCAACCATCGCTACGGCCAGGGCCTGCTTCCTGACACCTACGAGGCCTTCAAGAAGCAGCGTCACCGCTGGGCCTATGGCGGCCTCCAGATCGTCAAGAAGCACTGGCGCTTCTTCCTGCCCGGCAGGAGCCGGCTTACGCCCGACCAGAAGCGCGAATATGGCCTCGGCTGGCTGAACTGGCTTGGCGCCGAAAGCCTCGGCGTGGTCGTGGCGCTGCTCAACCTCGTCTGGGTGCCGATCGTCGCCTTTGCCGACATCGCCATCCCCGACAAGATCCTGACGCTGCCGATCATCGGCGCCTTCATCGTCTCGCTAGCGCACTTCCTGTCGATGTACCGTGCCCGTGTCGCGATCAGGCCCGGCCAGATGCTGGGCGCCATGATCGCGGCGATGAGCGTGCAATGGACCGTGTCGCGCGCGGTCGCGCAGGGCCTCATCACCGAGCACATCGCGTTCGCCCGCACCTCGAAAGGCGGCCTGTCGCGGATGTCGATCGAGTTCCAGGCGTTCTGGGAGGCCGTGATCGGCACTCTGCTGGTGATCGGCGCCGGCGTCCTGATCGCCTCCAACAGTTTTAGGCAGATCACCGAGATCTACATCTTCGCCGGCGTCCTCGTGCTCCAAAGCCTGCCGTTCCTCGCCGCGGTCGCGATTGCCGTCCTCGAGCTCAGCCGCATCAACTCGTTCCAGTTCTGGCGCGACAGCGCGATCCGCACCGCCGAGCTGATCGGCCTGCGGCCCGTGGCATTGCCCCACCCGGGCGGCACGCCGCAACCGGTGCCGAGCGAGGTCCGGCGGGAGGCGAACTGACGGATGGCAGGCCATCCTCGCTTTCGGCGTGGATGATGGCCCGCCAATCAGGTTGAAATTCCTGACCTAACCAACGGAAGCAGTGCACGAATTGCCGCTCCTGCCGCGATCTTCGGCACCCATCCGCACTATTGACCTCCGCAGCCACTCCCCCTACACAGCGCGGGCTGACAGCATGATCCGGAAACAGCCGGTTTTCCCCGCAACGCAAGTCGAGCGTGGCGGCAAGACATGCTTCTCGAAATGACCGAACACGATGGCGATCTCTTTCAAGCCATCAGCGGTCATGGGAGCGCGTAGCTCAGCCGGTAGAGCACGTGACTTTTAATCACGGGGTCCTGGGTTCGAGCCCCAGCGCGCTCACCAATTAAGATCAATGACTTAGGCCGAGATATCAGCCAACCGAAAAAGCCTTGTGTGGGCACCGTGTTGGCAAATCGATTGCTCCGCTGGCGGCCGGAGATCTCGGCGCGATATTGTTTGCCATGATTAGCAAGCCGGCGCGCTCCTCCGGCTTGGTCGCCTGACCTGCCAACTCTTGGCAGATGCGCTCCATGCGCGCGAGCTCGTCGATGGGTTGATGCCCCATGTGCGCGATCAGACTCCGGTGACCGGCCGGCGGTCAAAGGTTCAGCGGTGCATTGTAGGCGGATGGCCGCAGTGTGGATCGTTCAGTGATCATTCAGCCGGCTCAGAAGCATATATACTGCTGACTGAGAGGAAATCTGATGATTACCGCGATTGCAATTGTGGCTCTCCAATTGAGCCAAGTAGCGCCCGACAGAGGAGCGCCGCCGCAGGTTCATCAAGTGCAATATGGGGTCCCGGTGCATCCCCCGCCGTGCGGCCACGGCTGGGACGTGAGCGCCCGTGACGGCATGTGCTACCCGAACGGGTACCTTCCTCCTCAGGAACAGGCTGCGAGGCACTACTATAATCGCGGGGGTGGCTACGGCTATCGCAGATATCCGGTGCCCTGCGGCCACGGCGCCGACGTCGACATCCGAGATGGGCAATGCTACCCAAACGGAACGGTACCCCCGCAGTTTCAGCAGGGCCGACAGGGCTACTTCGGCGACGACGACTACTACGATCGCCGCCCCCGACGCCGCTACTATCGCTATTATTAGGAAGCCCGCCGAGCGTGAACCGGCGGGCCCCTGTCAGCGACCGGCCCGCTCGCCGAGGCCAAGGGGACTTCGCAGGAACGCCCGCCGTACTGCCGATCAAACCACGCCTTCACCGCCGGCCAATAGCGACGCTTGCCCCACACGGTGACCCTTGGGGGAAGCCCTTCGATAAGTCGTTGTCGAGCATGAAGATCGCTGCGCGCGCTGCTTTCCGCGGCACGCCGAGCCGGCGGATCATTTCTTCATCGGTCACAGAAAGCGTGGACTCGACGATTTCGTGCTGCACCAGTTTCTGCTCAACATCGTCTTCGTGAGCCTCGTCCACCTCTGACCTCCAAATTGAAAGCGCGGGACCGAAGTCCCGCGCCCTGATTGTTTCACCCTTTTAGCCGTCGGTGGTGCGTCATCAGCCGCTGCCGGTCGCGCCTCCCGTGGGTTCGGCCGCCGGCGCTTCATTTGCTCTTCCTGTATTTGGCGATCATCCTCAGCGACAGCCGCACGGTCTGGATCAGCTCGAGTGCGAGCGCTCGACCCACCACCTCCTGCGGCTGCGTGCTGAAGTTCTTCCATGTAGAGCAGCAAGTCGACCAGCGCCTTTGCCAATGCCTCCCGTCAACGGATCAAAGATGCTGATGCACCGCTGATCCAGATATTCGGGTATAGGAACGTTTCGACCGGCAACGAGTCCTACAGGCGCAATCCATCCCGTATTCCCTGTGGATCGAACGATGGAAAAAGCGCTCGCCTATGCCATCTCGGCGGCCCTCGTCGGCTTCGGTCTCTTGATCTTTTTCGCCGGCCTATCCTCCAGCTCGCCCGCCTTGTGTACAATCGTCGCGTTGGTCCCGATCACGATCGGAATCGTGAGCGCCTTTGGCCCCATATGACTAGCTGTGGAAATCAGGCTTTAGGTCAGCGCGTCTGTATTTTCCGAATCGGTGTCTCGTGTTCGCTCTCTGTGGTTTCAAACTGTGGTGAACGCGCGTGAGCCATTTCGTTTCTATGCTTCTGCTTGCGACAGCCCTGATCTTGACCCTGTGCTTCGGGGTGGCGGCCTGGCGCCTCTCAGCGGACAAAGAGGCCGACATCACCGCCACGATCCCGCATCAGGAATACGGCTGGAGGTCGAGGTCCAGCAACTGAAGGCCCTTGCGCTAATCACCGCCGCGCTCCAATCGTAAAGAAGTGCAACATCCACTTTCAGAAGAAGTCAGAGGGTGAGCCACCCAAGACCTAAAGCACCCTGCGTTCGCCGGTTAGGCTGCTGAATAGGATGCTTCAGCTTTCCGGAGCCGGCGTCGTAGCCGGGGTACTCAGCGGAGCTCCACCAACCGAAACAGGCCCGACAGGCTTCGCTTCCCGAACCGTCCGTTTGCGCATCGCCAGCCGATTGCGGGCGTGCCCTCGTGGGATGGAGGAGGTTATGTCCGACATCATTGCACTTTGCAGCGAGTCGACCTTCGCGATCAGCGTGGAAAGCTGCGAAGATATCTTTCTCACATCGGCCCGTTCGTCCGTGATGCTCTGTCGCAGAGAAAGCAGCACCATCGAATCCTGCTGCAGCAAAGCTGCATTTTGCTGCACGGAATCATTGTTCTCCTTCAGCAAGGCAGCCTGTTGCTGTTGGGCGGACTGAATGTCCTTCAGAGCAGCGACAACCGAATCGGTTTTTGGCGCCGAAGCTTCCTGGCGCGGAAGCAGTTCAGCCAAGCTGCCGACATTCAGCGACGAAAACTCAAACGGCAACGTATAGATGGCCGCCGAGCCGTTGATGGCCAAGGCACACACCGACAGTGCCAGGACCGACTTGCGGCTGGACCGCTTGACCGGCGCTGGAGCTTCTGGCACTGCGGGTGCGGCGACTGCCGCTGCAAGTGCTGCAGGGTCGAGCTCTTCGACGAAGCCTTGCGTTTCGAAAATCATGGTCACGTGCATTGACCCCAATGAGCGAGCAAAAGGAAGCCGCTCCCGGAACGTCCTCGCGACGCCTCCTTTACGCAGCACCCATACACAAGTGCCTAAGATTGTGGGGGTTTCGGATTAATTCCACGTTAGCGGCCTGGGCGGCTGACATGCTCAGCCAGTCCGGCTGAATACGGGGTGTATCGAGGAATGACCCAAATGCTTCGCGGCGGATTTTCCGAAGATGGCAGAATGCCATTGTTTTGCCCGACGCGTCAAACGACCTTTGCGTCGAATACAGAAGACGTTGTGCCGGCAGCACTTAGCTACTGTGCATGGGGTTGTTTTCGCAGATTTGGCAGCGCCTCAACCTTCATCCAGCAACTCTGCTCGGGTACCCGCTGAAGATGACGTCAAGCTGCGGTCGAAGGACGATGCCGACAGACCGCGTGCCTGCCTGCCCTGCTTCCGGTGCACGTGCTGACGAAGGCGCAAGCGCCCCTTAGCCCTCGTCCAGCACCTCGAACAACTCCTCAACCCGCTCGAATGGCGCACCGCGCACCGGGCTGTGATAGACGACGCGATCGCCGTCGCGCTGCAACGACTTTCCCCGCGACTTCCGCAAGCGCCCGGGCAGGAACGTCGCGGCGACCGCCCCGGGGCCGACGTCGAGGCGGATGATGCCTCTGCGCTTGCATTCGATCCTGAGCCGAGCTGCGCCGAAGAAGTCGCGCGCGACGTTCGGCAAGGGGCCGAACCGGCGCGAGGTTTCCTCCTCGAGGTCGTCGAGGTCGTCTTCGTCATTGCATCGTGCTGCACGTGCATAGAGCTCGAGCCGCACCGGCTCGGACTGCACGTAGCTGTCAGGAAGCATGTCCCCGACCGGCAAATTGAGGTCGGGCACCCACACCGGGGCCCGCCCCTCGTCGACTTTCTCCGAGGCCATTTTCAGCAGGTGACTGTAGAGCACGGGCCCGAACACCTGCACGTGGCCGGATTGCTGCTCCGAGAACAGGTCTCCCGCGCCCCGCAGATCGAGGTCGCGCTCGCTGATGGCAAAGCCGGCGCCGGGCCGACTGAACTCCTCGAGCACTGCCAGGCGCTTCTCGGATTGCCCGGACTCCGTCTCCGTCAGCAAATGGGCGAAGGCGCGGATGCCGCTGCGGCCGACCCGCCCGCGCAGCTGGTGCAGCTGCGCAAGGCCGAACTTCTCCGGCCAGCACACCACGATGGTGTTCGCACGGGGAATGTCGAGGCCGCTCTCGACGATATTGGTCGCGAGCAGGACGTCAGCCCTGCCCTCGACGAAGCTCATCATGCGGTCGTCGATCTCGTCGGCCGCCAGCCTGCCGTGCAGACACACGATGCGGAGATCCGGCGCCACCGCTTGCACCCGCGCCAGCATGGGATCGAGATCCTGAATGCGCGGACAGATCAGAAAGCTCTGGCCGTGGCGCCGCTGCTCGCGCAGCAGTGCGTTGGCGATGGCAGCATCCGACAGCGGTGCGATTCTGGTTGCGACCGGCAGCCGGTGAACCGGTGGCGAAGCGATCACGCTGAGATCGCGGAAGCCGGCAAGACCGGCGGCCAGCGTCCGCGGGATCGGCGTCGCGCTCATCATGAGCACATGTACATTCTTGGCGAGGCCGGAGAGCTTTGCCTTTTCGGCGGCACCGAAATGCTGCTCCTCGTCGATGATGACGAGGCCGAGATCATCGAACTTCACGTCCTTGCCGATGAGCGCCTGCGTGCCGATCACGACCTTGATCCGGCCGCTGCGCAGTCCCTCCTTGGTCTCGCGCAGCTCCGCGCCTGACGTCGCGCGCGACAGGTTGCCCACCTCGATGCCGAACGGCGCAAAGCGCTTCTGGAACGTCGCGACATGCTGCCGGGCCAGCACGGTCGTTGGCACCGCGATCGCCACCTGCTTGCCCGACAGCACCACGGCGGCCGCCGCGCGCAGCGCCACCTCGGTCTTGCCAAAGCCGACGTCGCCGCAGATCACACGGTCCATCGGGTGACCGGACGCGAGATCGTCCAGCACGTCGGCGATCGCCTTGGCCTGGTCGCTCGTGGTGAAATACGGGAAACGGGCCACGAATTTCTCGTAGGCCGATCCCGGCGGAACCAGCTTTTCGGCGCGCCGCCGGCGGCGCTGGCTGATGTGCTTGGCCAGCACCTTGCCCGCGATCTGGATTTCGCGCTCGGCCTCAGTGCGGCGCGCCCACCACGTGCTGCCGTCCGCCTTGTCGAGCGCCAGCTTGCCGAGTTCGGTTGCGTAAGGCCAGATCAAAGCGAGATCGGGCGGCGGCACGAGCACCGCATTGTCGCCCGCGAACTTGAGGCGGATCATCTCGCGCATTGCGCCACCGCCCGTGTTCACCGTCTGCAAGCCGTCGAGCACGGCAAGACCACGCTGGAGATGGACGACCACCGTGCCCTGCTCCGGCACGTCCGGATGATCAAAGGCCGCGCTCCAGGCGCGCGCCATCGGCTGCGGATGATGCGCCCGGCTGCCGAGCACGTCGGATGCCGTGACCACGGCAAGAGGCTTTTTCCCCGGCAGGACGAAGCCGGCATCCAGATCAGCCAGCAGCGCCGTCTCGCCGTTGCGCCCACTCGTGGCCTCGTCCCAGTCCTCACAGCGCTGCGCCTTGACGCCGCTCATCCGCTCCATCACGCGCAGATCGTCCTCCTGCGCGGCGACGAGGATCAGGCGCGAACCGGCTCGCCGCGTCTCCTCGACGAAGGCCCGAAGTGCTTTCCTTGCGGATGTCAGCTTCGAAAACTCCGGCGTGGTTTGGAAAGGCGCCGTCCGCGGCAACACTTTCATGCCCTTGGCGAGCCGTTTCCAGTCACCTCGGCCCAGATATTCGCGCTCCCGCTCCGCACGGGGCGCGGCTTCCTCGATCGTGCTCAGCCACGCGCTGGCGTGCAATGGGACCCTTGCATCGGCGATCCATTTGGCACGTCCGCAATAGTCGAGCAGGCTCGCGCGCTTGCCGCGCTTGCCGGCAAAGCCAAGCCGCTCCGACATGGGATCGACCAGAAGCTCGCTGGTCTCGAAGATGATGTCGTGCTCTTTCGGATCGAACGCCACGATCCGCCTGATCGCGCGATCCGAATGCTCGATCCGGAATGGTCCCAGCGCGCCGGCGGGAAATATCTCGAAGGTCTGGCCGTGAAACAGCGCCCCGCCCGGATAGTCGGGCTCGTCCTCGAGATCGTATCCCAGGGCTTGGAGGCGCGCCTCAAGGTCCTGCTCGGAAAACGCGCCGCCCACCTTCAAGCTCACGCTCAAGCGCGACAGGTTGGCGGGCGGCGGCAGGCGCTCCATCACGGCTTCCGCCGTTGAAACCAGAAAGAGCGGCTTCTTGGATCTTGCGAGGCGCCTCAGGACCGAGGCTCTGCGCCCCGCGAGTTCGTGGGACGGCTCCAACTGATCGAACGGCAAGGTGTTCAATCGCGGAAACACCAGGACCTCGCAGGAAGGGTCGAGCGCGTGGATGACGCTGCCCAGCCGCTCCGCCCGGTTCTCACTCTCGGCAAGAAAAACCAGACCGCTGCGTCCGGACTGCTTCCATTGTGCCAGCAGATGCAGAGCCATCATACCGAGGGGCGAGGAAGACGAAATCGTTGCGCGCTGCGCCCGCTTGCTCTTCTTCGGCGACTTTTTGGTCGCCCGCGCGTTTCTGGAAAGCCTCACTTGAATCCGTCTCTGGTCGTCAACCGCCGGCAACTGCACGCGAGCCGCTCGCATCTCGATTCGGCTGCTTGCCGCTATGCATATGGGATTTGCCCTGCGAACGCACGCTGATGGGCAACGTCGGGGGCGTCATCGTGATCCCGGCAATTTGGCCGCTGATCGGCCCCGGCAGATCGGAACTGGCTCCGTTCCGACGCGTGAATGCGGACCCTGCTCTCGATGCGAAAGTCAATGCGATGGAGAACGCCTACGGATCCAGCAGGCACGAAAAAACCCCAGCGCTTGGAGCCACGCTGGGGCGTTTCGTTCAAAATGAATCGGTTAAGCAATGACGTCCTCATAGCAGCGATTCCGCCGGGCGTTTGTGAACTGGTTCACACCCCTTGCGGCATCCAAATCAAACGACCTCGGGGAAACCGAGGTCGCCAACCTTTGGGGGAAGGTTTTCTCTCAGGCCCGGGGGCTTTTGGGGTTGGGGATGGGCCGAGAGCCTGGATTCTACGCTCGGCAGGCGGAGTCGTTCCAAAGCGGCGGGCAAGATATCGATCGGCGCGGACCGGTGCATTCAACGCCCAATTGCTCCGGATCGGAGTACCGCATCTTCCGATTTGAGCGCGCGCACAACGCGAGCTAGGATGCCCGCTTTTACGGAGGCGCATTTTGAAACCATTCATTTTCATTGCGGCCATCGCGCTGCTTGCGACGGCTCCTGCACGCTCACAGGCGCTGGTCGACCCAAGCAAGGTTGCCGCCGAGTATCGGGAGGCGGCCGAGAAGCGCCGAGCCGAGCAGCTGCGGCAGCGCGAATGCGCGATGAAGGCGGATCTCGAGAAGGTGCTGCCGAGGGATCGCACCGCCTATCTCAACCGTTGTCTGGACACCATGGCGGCCAAGCAATAGCGCTGATCGAGCCAATTGATCGGTCGGGGCCGCTGCGGCGGCGCGATGACGGCTGCTCGCATTCTGCGAGCACTGGCCCACTTACCCGCATCGGCTGCGACGAAGCGCGTCGACCAACTCCCGAAGGCGCTTCAGGCTTTCTTCAGACATTTGAGATCACCTGAACATCCATTTTCGATAGTTGATCGCGCATGAGTTTCGTCCAGATTCAGTGCACACGCTGCAAGGATGTGTTTCGCGATCGCGCCGGCCGGTTGCAGGACGGCTATTCCAGGCAATGTCCGAGCTGCGAGGTGGTGCTGTTCTTCGCGGAGGACTCCCAACACCCCTTCATCAAGCGCGCGATGCGCAATGCGCGCATAGCCCGCAAAGAGCAGCGCGAGGCCGAGGTGATCAGGCTCGCTGCGCCGGAGTCGCGAGCAGCCCGGTCGAGGTCATCCGCCGCGCGGACACGACCTGCGGGGCGAGAGGATTAGCTTACCGCCCCGACTTTCTCGGAAACAGGCGGTCGCGGATGTAACGTGAGGTCGGCGTCAGGCGGATGCCGCGGGGCTTCTGCCAGGCCGCGCGGTCGATCTCCTTCTTGTCGCCGATCGCCAGCCTGCCCTTGGCGTCCTTGGCGATGAAGATCGCGTCGCTCATCTTGCGGCCGGAGCGCTTGTTCCTGGCCTTCACTTCCTTCCAGAGACTGATCCGGCCGAGCTTCAGCTTGGGCAGCTCCTCCCTGATCTCCCGCCGCAGGCAGTCCTTCTCGGATTCGCGCGCGCGCTTACGCCCGCCCGGGAACATCCAGAGGCCGTCCGACCGGCGTCTGACCAACAATACCTTGCCGCGCCTGGCGGCAACCAGCTTGGAAGACTTCGCCATCACTGCCGTAGATCGAGACCAGAATCGTCCAGATCGTAACTTGTCTAGTCGGACAGACAAGTTCGGGACGCATCTTGATCAGAGGCCACGGAGCCGTTGGCTCCTGGTGAGACGCGGCGGCCCCGGTCGCGCCGGCGAGCGCAAGGTCAGCCCTTGCCCGCCTCCGTCCGATCCTCGGTCCGGATCCAGGCCATCATCATCTCCCAGGCCACCGACAGGATGATCGGACCGATGAACAGGCCGACGATGCCATGGGCGAGCGTGCCGCCGATCACACCGACAAAGATCACGATAGTCGGCGTGGTCAGGCCGCGCCCCATGACGAGCGGCTTCAGCATGGTATCGATGAAGCCGACCAGGACGAGAAACACGGTGAGCAGCAGCGCCGTGGTGACGTCCTTGGCGGTCCAGATCCAGATGATCACCGGCAGCAGCACGAGGAAGGCGCCGATCTGCACGATCGAGAGCAGCAGCACAATGAAGGCGAGAAGGCCGGCGCTGGGCACGGCGGCGAGCTTGAAGCCGAAGCCTGCGAGCAGCGCCTGCACCACTGCGACGCCGATCACGCCTTGCGCGACGGCGCGGATGGTCGCGCCCGCAAGCTCCAGGAAATGTTCGCTCTGCTCGGGCACAATTCGAAACAGGAAGCTGCGGCCGGCTGCAACCAGCCGCGGGCCGTGCGGAAACAGGAAGCCGGCAACGAACACCGACAATAGGAATTGGACCGTGCCGAGGCCCGCATCGCCCGCGAGCGACAACAGCGGTCCCGCCAGCGGCTGGAGATAAGGCGCCACCTCGCGCAGCACTGCGCGGATGTTGGTGTAGGCCTGGTCCCAGAGGTCATAGAGCCACGGACCGACCAGCGGCCACGATTTGAGCTGCTCCGGCGCCGATTGGAGCGCCAGATCGCCGGTGCCGAGCTGGTGCGCCAGCTCCCGCACACCGTCCACGGCGCTGAGGCCGAGCCAGGTCGCAGGGCCGATGACGATGCCGAGCGTGATCAGCGTCAGGATCGCTGCCGCGGTTTTCGGCCTGCCGCCGAGGATCTTCGCGACCAAGCTGAAGGCCGGATAGAACGCGACCGCGAGCACGCCGCTCCAGGCCAGGATCGGCACGAACGGGCGGATGATCAGGAAGGTCCAGATGATCAGCAGGGCGAGCAGTCCGAGCCGGATCACGAGCTGGATGATATCCTCACCCGTCAGGAGCTGACGGAGACTTTTCACGGCTAATGCTTTCCTTGCGACATGAACGCAACTTGCGGCGCCCTAGCCGTTATTGCCAGCAACAAGCCGGGCGTCAAGGCGACCGGTTCCCGCAACATCCGCTGACTAGGAACGCATCGGACCTACCGGCATTTTGAGGACGATGACGGCCGGTCCCAGAGAGCCTGATGCACATGCGGGGATTCACCGCGGCGTCCACTATTCGCTGAAGCGGAATGCCGCGCCGGGCTACTGGCGCTATGCCTATGCGATCGGCGACAGAGTCCGCTCCGGGCGCGTGCAAGGCAAGCTGCCGCTGCTCGCCATCAGGCGCGTGCAGATGCGCATTGATCGGGACTTGCGGCCTGGCTTGGCTAACGTCCGTTAACCGGATTTCCCTGGGCCAGTTTACGCCGCTGCAAAAGCCCGTGGCTACCGTGGATTGAGGTCCTCAAAGACATTCTGTGCAATGGCCAATAGCATCTGGACGATCGAAGAATTCACCTGCCGGGGTTGCAGCATGACCTACGCCGCGACAAGGGAGGAACATGACGAAGCGCATGCCGGCAGCTTCAAATGCAGCATCTGTAGCAGCGTGGTGCATAGCTGGTCGGGCAAGCATCACTTCTTCGGCTGGGAAGCGGTGAAGTCGAAGCCGCCGGTGTTCGGACGGCGCTGGGCCGGAGCTGGATGATCGGCTGAGCCGCCGCGTTCCCTGACCGATCGAACGATCGTGCCTGGACGCAGCGGCAGCGAAATTCGTAGCCGAGGATCGACCGAATTGCGCCAAGGGTGTTTGGACTCCGTTCACCGATCGCCGCTAGATCAGGACAGATCCTCCGCGCCGAACATCCGCCATGGCCGACCTCAACGCCGTCCTCACCAGGCTCAACGACCGTCTGCTCCGCCTTGAGGGCGAGCTGTTCGTGCTGCGTTCGCTGGCACGCGCGACGCTAACGGCGGGCGATGATCATGCGGCGCGCATGCGCAAGCTGGTCGAGGCCGCAAAAGTCGCACTCGACGACGAGGCCAAGCGTCCGCTCGACAAGCCGACGCGCAAATATGTCGATGCGGCGACCGCACTGGTGGAAGAGCTCCTGGTCGAGCCGACTCCGGCGCGGCCGCTGTTCACGGTCATCGACGGCGGCCGGCGCGACTGAACGGATCAGGTCGGCTGGCTGGTGTCGGCCGTGTTGGACGCCTTCAGCCGGCTAAGGCCCGCTTCGATGATTGCGATCTCCTCGTCGATCTGACCGATGGGCAGGCTGAAATCATAGCCCGACCTGCGCTTCAGATCGACCGCGAGCCGCTGCCTGTGCATCATCAGCTCGTCGAGGCCGCGTCGGTTCTTCAGTCGGACATAGATGTCGACGATCTGCTCAATCGCGCTCGGCATGAGATCGGTCCCGGCGAAAAGGCCGGCGCGGCGCACCTGCGCCGGCGGGACATTCTCGGTCGCGGTACGCAATACAAATCCGCGACGGATTCGTCGATACGCCAAGCTGGTTGATAACGTATTACCATCAGATGATTTCGCGATGCGCGGTATGAAAAAGCCGCTGGCGATCACGCCAGCGGCCAAGCCGGGTTTGAAAACAGATGCGGGTTGAAATGTCGCCAGCCCCGGTTTGTGCATGCTCTTACGGCAGACCGAAGATCTCTTCTGTCTACAACGAAACACAAGAGCCGGCTTGCCCACATTTCCCATCCGACCGTGGCACCACGGCAACGCTGGTGGCTGCACAATCGCTGAGTTCATCGCGCCCTCACCCGGTGCATTGTTGATAACCCGCGCAAACGCGGCCTGGGTGGTGACAGGACGTCCGGACGTGTTATCGGGGGATAACGCAGCTGCGAGACGGATCGGATACCCATGCGCATTACCCTCGTCGGCTCCCGCCATTTCGGCGTGACCACCCTGAACATGCTCCGGGAGCACGGCGTCTCGATCGCGCGGGTCGTGGTGGCCGATGCCGAGGATCGCCTCGCCGCGACCGCCAAGGCGGCCGGCATCGAGGTGGTGGTCCAGGCCAATCCTAAACTGGTGGTGGCCTCCGAGATTGCCTCCGATACCGATCTGATCGTCACGGCGCACAGCCACGCCCGCATCGGCAGGGACGCGCTTGCCGCCGCCAAGCTGGGCGGGATCGGCTATCACCCTTCGCTATTGCCGCGCCACCGCGGCAAGGCCGCCGTGGAATGGACCATCAAGGAAGGCGATCCGATCGCCGGCGGCACGATCTACCACCTCGCCGACCGCATGGACGCGGGCGCCATCGCCGCCCAGGACTGGTGCTTCGTCAAGAAGGGCGAGACGGCGCGGGAGCTCTGGGAACGCGCGCTTGCGCCCCTCGGCCTCAAGCTGCTGGCCGATGTGATCGATTATGCCAAGGTCCACAAGGCGCTGCCGGCCAAAGTTCAGGACGAGCAGTTCGCGACCTTGGCGCCGAGTCTCTCCTGACATTTACCCTTAACGCGGGTCCGCTTTGATTTTGCAGCGGAAATCGGAGCACCAAGACTCAAATAAACCATTGTTTCCACAGGAACAATTTTCGGTTTGGCATTGCACCAAACTTCCGTCACATTTGGTCCGAATAAGCGTCAGCATACCAGACAAATTCAAGGACGGAATTCATGCGTTTTGGTCGCATTGCGGTGTTCTGTGCCGCTTCAGTTTTCGCCGGCACCCTCGCCGCTCCCGCCTTTGCCCAGAGCCCTTATGACGGCAACTGGCAGGTCACGATCGTGACCAAGAGCGGCTCCTGCGAACCGACCGCGAGCTCCATGCTAACGGTTGCCGACGGCAAGATCACCGCGCCCGGCGCTAACGTTTCCGGCACCATCGGTCGTGAGGGACTTGTGAAAGTTTCGATCAATGGTGCATATGCCAACGGTCAACTCAACGGCAACGCCGGATCGGGGAAGTGGAATGGAGCATCTGCAGGCATACCATGCAGCGGGCGATGGGAAGCATCGCGACAGTAAACCAATTGAGGCTCGCGCCAGAGTCCGGCGGCTGCTGATCGCGGCCGCCATTTTGTTTGCGGCGAGCATCGCCCACACTGAAAGCCAAGCCCAGGCCGGCCCGTTTGCCCCGATGGCAGGCACCTGGAGCGGCGGCGGTACCGTCATCCTCGATGATGGCTCGACCGAGCGGATCCGCTGCCGGGCCAAGTACACCCCGATCGGCCCGACCATGGAAATGTCGCTGACCTGCGCCAGCGACGCCTATAAGTTCAATCTCGGGGCCAGCGTCAAGTCAGAGGGCAGCGCCATCACCGGCAGCTGGTCCGAGGCCAGCCGCAACATCAGCGGCTCGCTCCAGGGCCGCGGCGGCGGCGGAAACTTCGAAGTGGTCGCCTCTGCCGCCGGCTTCAACGCCAATATCGCGCTGAAGACGAGCGGCAACAAGCAGACCGTCACGATGCGCGCCGACAGCCAGTTCCGCGGCGCCAACATCTCGATGTCGCGCTGAGATAGCACGTTCAAGACAGTCGACCCGGCGATCTCGCCGGGTCGATTTTTTTATGCCTGCGGCACGAACGCCGTGACCTCGATCTCGACCTTGGCCCGCTCGTCCACGAGACCGCCGATGTAAAGCAGCGTCGAGGGTGGGAAGTTGCGTCCAAGCGTTTCCTTCCAGGCCGCGCCAATGGCGGCTCCGGCGGCCTCATACTCGCTGCGGCTGGTCAGGTACCACGTCAGGCGGACGATGTGCTCGGGGCCCGCGCCGGCCTCGCCCAGGAGCTTGATGATCCGCTTCAGCGCTGTCGCAACTTGCGCGGCCATGTCAGGCGCGTAGTTGCCGCTCTCATCGCCGCCGGTCTGCCCGGCCAGCACCACCCAACGCCCCGGCCCGTCGACCAGGACCCCATGGGAAAAGCCGCGCGGTTTTTTCCACTCGGCCGGCTGCAAGATACGCATGAGCAAAGACCTCCCGATTTTCTCGTTGTTCGCTGACGCCTTAGCACGCCGACCTGCATCGCTGCATCCGCAGAGTTGGCCGTTGCAAACAGCGGCGATGTCGCTGATACCGGCCGTTGTTTCAAGATTCATTCTCCAGCATCTGTCCCAATGAGCACGACACCGTCAAAAACGATGGCCGCACTGTGGATGGCCGGCTGGCTGTCGCTGATGCTGGTGATGGCGGTTGCCGGGCGCGAAGCCACGCGCGAGCTGAACGTTTTTCAAATCATGGAAGTGAGGTCGCTGCTCGGCTTCGTGCTGCTCTCGCCGATCATCTACCGCGCGGGCGGCTTCAAGGTGCTCAAGACGTCGCGCCTGCCGCAACATATCGGTCGCAACCTGGTGCACTATGCGGCTCAGCTTGGCTGGTTCTTTGCACTGACGCTGATCCCGATCGGCCAGGTGGTCGCGATCGAGTTCACCATGCCGATCTGGACGGCGATCCTGGCGGCGAGCTTCCTGTCCGAACGCATGACGCCGTGGAGGGTTGCGGCCATCGTGCTCGGCCTTGTCGGTGTGATCGTCATCGTCCGTCCCGCCGCTGGCGAGATCAATCCGGGGCAGTTGATCGCGCTCGGCGCTGCCGTCGGATTTGGCGTGTCAATGGCGCTGGTCAAATCCCTGACGCGCACGGACAGCGCGCTGTCGATCCTGTTCTGGATGCTGGTGGTGCAGTCGGTCGCAGGCTTCGCTCCGACGCTGTTTGTCTGGACTTGGCCATCGGCCCATGTCTGGGCCTGGGTCGGCGTGATCGCCGTCTGCGGCACGTTTTCACACTATTGCCTCGCGAGCGCGATGCGCTATGCGGACGCGACGATCGTGGTCCCCATGGACTTCCTTCGGGTTCCACTGACCGCGACGGCTGGCTGGCTGCTATATTCCGAGCGGCTCGATGCCTGGACGGTCCTCGGCGCGGCGCTGATCCTGTGCGGCAATCTCCTGAATTTGAAGCCGGCTCCGCCCGTTCCTGCCCGCGCGCAGTGAACCTCGCGCTGCCTTGCGCGACAAAACGAAGTGGCCGTGTGATTTGGATCACGTTCGGGAAGCATTCCCATCGTGCACATTCGGCCACACAGCAGCGGTTTGGACGCGACTTACTGCCGTTTTGGTGGCGCGGAGTCGGGCACTTCGTGTAGGTTCGTTGCCAATTTGTTGCTGCCTGCAATTCGATTCTGTTGGGGATCTCAGATGCGCTATTTCACCCTCCTCGCTTCGCTGATGTGCATGGCCCTGTCGATCAGTGCCGCGAAGGCCGACCGCCGCGTCGCCTTCGTCGTTGGCAACGGCAATTACAAGAACGTCGCGCAATTGCCGAACCCGCCGATCGACGCCAAGGCGATGGCGGCGACGCTGCGCAATGTCGGCTTCGAGGTGATCGAAGGATCCAATCTCAGCCGCGACCAGATGACGGAAAAGCTGCTCGACTTCGGCCGCAAGGCGCAAGGCTCCGACATTGCGCTGTTCTATTATGCCGGCCACGGCATCGCGGTCAGTGGCACCAACTATCTCCTGCCTGTCGACGCCGACATCAAGTCGGAGATGGACGTCAAGCTGGGGGCGGCCATCAACATCGACCTCACGCTCGAGCAGACCATGGGCGATGCCAAGGTCAAGCTCGTCTTCCTCGATGCCTGCCGCGACAATCCGTTCGCCGCCAAGATCAAGTCGAACTCGGCGACCCGCAGCGTCAACGTCCAGAGCGGTCTCGCCGAGATGAAGTCCGGCGAAGGCACGCTGATCGCGTTCGCCACCGGCCCTGGCCAGACCGCCCTCGACGGCCAGGAGGGCAACAACAGCCCGTTCACCCGCGCGCTGATCGACAACATCACCAAGCCCGGCGTCGAGATCCAGCAGGCGATGACGTCGGTGCGCGCCCAGGTCAATGAAGAGACCCGCAAAGGCCAGCTGCCCTGGGGCCACACCAACCTGACCGGCTCCGTCTATCTCAACCAGGCCCCGACGACCCAGGTCGCCAACGCGGCTCCGACCGCGGCTGGCAGCGTGCCAATGGCGACCGGCGGCGGCTCGGACGGCGTCGAGCTCGAATATTGGCGCTCGGTAAAGGAGTCCAACAAGCCGGAAGAGCTCAACGCTTATCTTGCCGCCTATCCGAACGGTCAGTTCAAGGCGCTGGCGCTGGCACGCCTTGCTGCGATCAAGAGCGGCCCCTCGACCGCGACCCGCACGCTCACTGCTGGCGTCGATCCCGCGACCTTTATCGACGAGGCCACTCAGCTCACCGAGGACCAGATCGGCCTCGACAAGAACCAGCGCCGCGACGTGCAGCGTCGCCTCACCGGCCTCGGCTTCGACACCAAGCAGACCGGCGTGTTCAGCGATGAGACCCGCGCCGTGCTCAAGCGCTGGCAGGCCGCGCGCGGCTATCCTTCCTCCGGCTACCTCAATAAGCACCAACACAAGGCCCTGCTCTCGGAGATCGTGGCTGCACCGCCGACCGCCAGCGATAACAGCCAGAAGGCGGCTCGGCGCGCCAGCGCCCCGGCACCCAGCAGTGCGCCCGCACCCGCTCCTCAGCGTAGCAATCCAGGCGACGCTGCCGGCGCTGCCTTCGTGGGTGGCGTCGTCGGCGGCATGATGGGCGGCATGTTTCGCCGCTGAGGCGCGAAGCCAATCAAAGCAAAAGCCCGGCTCAGGCCGGGCTTTTTCGTTGCGAGTTCCTCATCCCAGGAGCGCGCCATGGAGCGCGTCTCGAAGGATCAAGGACCCGGATGCAGCAGCAGGGCGTTCATCGTTGGAGACGCTTGCCGCGCAATCCCCTCAAGATGAGGGTCCGCTGCCTGGGCTGGGGTGCCTACTTCCCCGCGGCCTTCCGCAGCGCCTCGTTGATGCGGTCCTGCCAGCCTGGTCCGCCCTCCTGGAAGAATTCCAGCACGTCCTGGTCGATACGCAGCGTGACCTGCTCCTTGATGCCGGGAACGGAGATTTGCTTGGGCGGCGCCACGGCGGCCTTGGCTGTCACCTTCTTGAACGCGGCCTCAGCTTCCGTCCTGGCATCGCCAAGCGTACGCGGCCGCCTTGGTTGATCCGCCATATTCTAGATTCCCTCAAACAGAGCCGTCGAAAGATACCGCTCCGAGAAGGACGGCACCACCGCCAGGATGGTTTTTCCCGCAGCTTCGGGGCGCTTGCCGATCTGGAGCGCCGCCGCGATCGCGGCGCCCGAGGAGATGCCGCCTGGAATGCCCTCATGCCGCGCCAGCGCGCGGGAGGTCTCGATTGCCGTCGTCGAGTTGATTTTGACGATTTCGTCGATCACGGAGCGATCGAGGATGTCGGGGACGAAGCCGGCGCCGATGCCCTGGATCTTGTGCGGGGTGTGCTGGCCGCCTGAGAGCACCGGGCTCTCCTCCGGCTCGACCGCCACCACCCGCAACGATGGTTTGCGCGGCTTCAGCACCTGGCCGACGCCCGTGATGGTGCCTCCGGTGCCGACCCCGGCGACGAAGATATCGATGCGGCCCGCCGTGTCATGCCAGATCTCTTCCGCCGTGGTGCGGCGGTGCACCTCGGGATTGGCGAGGTTCTTGAACTGCTGCGGCATCGCCGAGTTCGGCGTCGTCTTCAACAGTTCTTCCGCGGCGGCAATGGCGCCCTTCATGCCCTGGGCTGCCGGAGTCAGCACCAGTTCGGCGCCGAGAAAGGCCAGCATCTTGCGCCGCTCGATCGACATCGACTCCGGCATCACCAGCTTGAGCCGGTAGCCGCGCGAGGCCGCAACGAAGGCAAGCGCGATTCCGGTATTGCCGGAGGTCGGCTCGATCAACACGGTGTCGGGCGTGATGATGCCCGCCTTCTCCATGGCGATGATCATGGCCGCACCGATGCGGTCCTTCACGCTCGCGGCCGGACTGAAATATTCAAGTTTTGCCAAAATGGTCGCATTCACGCCGTGCATGCCGGGCAGTCGCTGCAACCGCACGACCGGCGTGTCGCCAAAAGCCTCGACGATCGAGCCATAGATCCGGCCGCGACCGGGCTGGTGCGCTGCACCCGTGTTGGACGATGCGTCCATGATGAACTCCCTGTGGCGACGATCTGCGCTTCTGTCGCTGCTCTTGCGCAGTTACGGACAGCTTGCGGCGACACGCAAGCGACAATGCAGCACATGTTAAATACGCTGCATCGCAAAATCACGTGAGCTGCCAACATCAGAAAACCAACGCATTTGTGTTGCGACCTCGTCAAGCGCATCTGCTTATGTTAGACTTAAGTCTCAAAGCAGGGAGAGGTCACCACGATGTCAGCAATTGCTGAAGTGTTGTCGACCGTCGCGCTCAACCGCGATCCGCGTTGCAGCGAGTTGCCCACCTGTCCGGTCTGCGCCGACTCCATGGTCGCCGCCGAAGCATCCGCCTACGTCTCGGACCACGTGATCAGCTATCTCTGGACCTGCGATAATTGCGGCTACGGCTTCGTCACCAAGCACGCCGTCAAGCAGCGGTTCGTATGCAACTGATCGTGGAGTTGCTCTAGCGCGGGGCGATGTCGCCCCTCGCCCAGTCCTCACGCGTAAGCTGATAGAACTCCTCGAACTTGCCCTGTGCGATCGCAACCCTGATGCCCTGCATCAGGGTTTGATAGTAAGCGACATTGATCTCGGATAGCAGCATCGCCCCCAGCGTCTCGCCTGCCTTGACGAGATGATGCAGATAGGCGCGGGCGCAGCTGCGCGTCGACGGCCATGAGCTCTCCTCATCGAGCGGACGCGGATCGTCGGCGTGGCGCGCGTTGCGCAAATTGACCTGGCCGAAGCGCGTGAAGGCGACGCCGTGACGGCCATTGCGCGTCGGCATCACGCAATCGAACATGTCGACACCGCGCTTGACCGCCTCGAGGATGTCGTCGGGCGTGCCGACGCCCATGAGGTAACGCGGGCGCTCTTGCGGCAGCAGCGGGGCGGTCTCGTCAATCATCGCCAGCATCACTGCCTGCGGCTCGCCGACGGCAAGGCCGCCGATCGCATAGCCGTGGAAGCCGATCTCAACCAGGCCTTGCGCGCTCGCATGGCGAAGCTGCGGCAAGTCGCCGCCCTGCACGATGCCGAACAGCATGTAACCGGCGGGCGCGCTCTCGAAGGCCCGCTTGCTGCGCTCGGCCCAACGGAGCGACAGGCGCATCGCGCGCTCGATGTCATCACGCTCGGCCGGTAGCCGCACACATTCGTCCATCTGCATGGCGATGTCGGAGCCGAGCAAGCGCTGCACCTCGATCGAGCGCTCCGGCGAGAGCTCGACCTTGGCACCGTCGATATGCGAGCGGAAGGTGACGGCGTGCTCGCTGACCTTGCGCAGATCCGCCAGCGACATCACCTGGAAGCCGCCGGAATCCGTCAGCATCGGCCCGTTCCAGCCGGTGAAGGTCTGCAAGCCGCCAAGCGCCGCGATCCGCTCGGCGCCGGGGCGCAGCATCAGATGATAGGTGTTGCCGAGCACGATGTCGGCGCCAGCGTCGCGCACCTCGCGCCAGTGCATGCCCTTCATGGCACCCGCGGTGCCGACCGGCATGAAGGCCGGCGTCCGCACCACGCCGTGCGGCGTGGTCAGGCGCCCGCTGCGCGCGGCGCCATCGGTAGCGAGCAATTCAAAGTGATTGGGAAGATCATTGTCGGGATTCATGGCGGTGCTTATTGCGTGTCGGAGGACATCGATCAACCCGCCCGAACCATGCCACGGCCGGCCAATGGCTCAACTGAGACACCAGGAGCCATATTGAGGGTCCGCTACTCTTGTTAAACAAAACGATACAGTGTAGTTTTACTATGGAGGCTGGACGAGAATGCCGCGGCAGATTTGCCGGCGGCCGTATGAGTGTGATCGCCCGCCACCGACGATGCCCCACCCCTCAAGTTCGAGTGACATGTCCGCCCCATCGCAGGGCTGGATAAGGCCGAGAGGAGCCCGCCTGGGCGGAGTCCTGGTCTTGACGTGCAGCCTGGTGCTCGGTGCCTGCACGTCCCTGCACCGCACGCCCTACACGGCCGCTGAAGCCAGCACATCGCGCGTGCTCGATATCGATGGGCTCCGGCGCTAAGCCGACGAGCCCGTTACGAAATTCAGCTTCGACAAAGACAACAGCACCGCGACCAAGACCTACCTGGCGCTATCCGGCGGCGGTGCCGACGGCGCCTATGGCGTCGGCGTGCTGAACGGCTGGACCGCGTCCAGAACCCGTCCCACGTTCTCAGTCGTCTCGGGTGTGAGCACCGGCGGCCTGATCGCGCCGTTTGCATTCCTCGGCTCGCAATATGACGACACGCTGAAGGAGGTCTACACCAGCGGCATCGCCGAGAGCCTCCTGAACGATCCCAGCATCATGCGGGTGCTATTCGGATCCGGCCTGTTCGGCAACACGCGGCTGCGCGAGCTTGTCTCCCGCTATGTCGGACCCGAGATCATGGCGCAAGTCGCGCGCGAGAATGCCAAGGGCCGAAAGCTATTGGTGGTGACGACGGATCTCGACACCCAGCGGACCGCGATCTGGGACATGGGCAAGATCGCCGCGGTCGGGACAGCCGAGGCGCTAAAACTGTTTCGCGACGTGATGGCGGCCTCCGCCAGCATTCCGCTGGTTTTTCCGCCGATCATGATCGACGCCGAAGGCCAGGGCCGGCGTTTCCAGGAGATGCATGTCGACGGCGGGGTGACGGCGCCGGTGCTGACGTTGCCGGAAGCCCTGCTCTTCCAAGGCAGCCGCCTGCCGGGCAACGCGGAGATGGACATCTACATCCTCGTCAACAAGAAGATCGAACGCAATTTCGAGCTCGTCTCCAACAGCACCGTAGACGTCGCCTCGCGCAGCCTGTCATCGATCACCCAGTCGCAGACGCGCTCGATCATCTTCTCCACCTATGATTTCGCCAAGCGCAACCGGCTCGGCTTCCATCTCTCCTACATCGCGCGCGACTATCCGGCGGCGCCCTCGGAAGGGTTCGATACCGCCTATATGCGGGCGCTGTATCAGTACGGATATGACAAGGCGGCTTCCGGCCAGGCCTGGACTTCGACGCTTCCGTGATCCCTCATGACGGAACGAGGCCACAGGGAAACCGTTGATGATACGGCCAAATCGGCCAGATTCGCGATGACGCCCCCGCTGCTGCGCGATATAGAGCGAATGACTGATATTGCGACCGCGCAGGAATCATTGGGCATGGGATTGACTGCGACCAAGACCAGACCGGCTGCGCCACGGCGCGAGGTGCCGAAATCGCGCGGCGGCCGGCCGACGAAGACCGCCGCGATCGAGCGCGATCAGCGGCTGATCGAGGTCGCCACCCGCCTGTTCCTCGATCGCGGCTTCGACGCGACCTCGCTCGACGCGGTCGCGGAGGCGGCCCGGGTCAGCAAGCCCACAGTCTATTCCCGCTACGGCGACAAACGAGGGCTGTTTGCGGCCGTGCTGAGGCGCGAGATCGCACGATGGCTTGCACCGCTGTCGGCAGCCGCGGAGACGCGACTCTCTAGCGCCGCGAATATCTCGGTCGAGCAGCGGCTGGTCGAGATCGGGCGCGAGATGCTCACATTCACCTGCGGTCCCGACGCCGTCGCCTTCAGCCGCATGATGACGTCACAGGCCATCAACTTCCCTGACGTCGCCAAGCTCGGCAAGGAGGAAGGCTGGCTCAAGGCCGTCGCCACCACGGCGCGCTTCTTCGATCACCTGGTGGCGCAAGGCGCACTCGATGTCGAAGACACCACCATTGCAGCCGAGGTGTTTCTCGACGTGGTCGTCGGGCACACCCACCGCATGGCGACGTTCGGAACGGCGCTGGAGCTAAAACCTGCGGAGAAGCGCATGCGTGCGGCGATCAAGCTGTTCCTGGCCGGCGCGCTGGGACCCGCCGACCGCGTCCAGAGCGCCGCAAAGAGCACGCAGCGGCGCCCGTCCCGCTGACAATTCCGTGAGCTCGCGATCAAATCCCCGGAAACCCGCGGCGCGGCCGTTGACCAAATGAAACGATACGGTATGGTTTTGTTATAAGGCGAGACGGACCCCTTTTTCACCAGCCCTAAGGAGGTCCGTACCGCTTCGATCGTCGCGCCGGGTACAGCCCGATGCGGCGCTCCGCGGCCGACCAGTGCCCAAAGGTCGGCCGCGAATTCTTTACGATCATCCGGCATACTCGCTGGCCGAGGGTTTCGAGCATGACGACAGCCAAACGATGGACCTCGCAACTGCTTGCGATCGCCTTGCCTGCGCTGCTCCTCGCCGCACCGGCACAGGCGATCGTGACCGCAGGCACGCCGACCGCGCTTCACAGCGACACAGATGGTGCTGCCGAAGCGGACCGCCAGGCGGTCAGCCGCGAGATCGAGCGCTTCCGCAGCTCGTCAATCTCGATCAGCCAGGCCATGGCGATTGCAGAAGGCCGACACGCCGGCGCCACCACGGCAGATGTGAGTTTCGATGGAGCCTCCGGCGCCCCGGTCTACCGGGTGAAAACCCTGCACAATGACCGGATCTGGCGCCACACCATCAACGCGTCGACTGGAGAGCTGGTCGGCGGGGAAGCCGCTCTCCCCCTCGCCGAGCTCGACCATGAGGACCGCGACAACCTCGCAGCGCTCGGCGCGATCAGGCATCGCCTCGCCGACGCCGTGCGCGTCGCCGAACGCGCGGCCTCGGGCAAGGCAATCAGCGGCGGGCTGGTGCGCGAACGCGGCCGTCTCAATTTTGCGATTGTCGTGATCAGCGGCGACGACCTCAAGGAGGTCATCCTGGAGCCGCCGGGCGCGCGGGCCAAATAGCGGCGGGCCCGGCCCCGGCATCGACCGGGGCGGAAAGCCATTGACGGCTGCAAGACTCTCCCGCATAAGTCGCCGCCATGTTCGCGACCACCAAACGCACGACCAAAACCACCACGGCCCCAGGGGCCCGGGGAGGCGTGCGCGCGTAGGTCGTCGACTTAAACGCATCAGCTCTACCAAAGCCCCAACCTCGATGGTCCGGGGCTTTTTTGTTGCCTAAATTCTCAAACGCAATGGAGGACAAAGTGAGTAACGATCCCGTCGTCGCGATTGTCGGCGTCACCGGTGCGGTGGGCGCCGAATTCATCGCCACCATGGACAAGCGCGGCTTTCGCGTCGGCAAGCTCAAGGCGCTGGCGAGCGCCCGCTCGGCCGGCAAGACAGTGTCGTTCCGCGGACAACAGGTCGTTATCGAGGAATTGACCGAGCGCGCGTTTGACGGCGTCGACATCGCCCTGTTTTCCGCCGGCGGCAGCATCTCCAAGAAGTTCGCGCCGATCGCGGTCAAGGCCGGCGCGGTCGTGGTCGACAATTCCTCCGCCTTCCGCATGGATCCGAACGTGCCGCTGGTGATCCCCGAGATCAACGCAAGCCGCATTCGTGACCACAAGGGCATCATTGCCAACCCGAACTGCGCCGCGATCGCAGCGCTGGTGCCGCTCTGGCCGATCCACCAGAAGAACCGCATCAAGCGCGTGATCATATCGACCTATCAGGCGGCTTCCGGCGCCGGCGCCGCGGCGATGGAGGAGCTCGTCGAATCCACCCGCGCCAATCTCAACGGACAGGTCTATACGCCAAAGGTGATGCCGCACCCCTACGCCTTCAACCTCTTCAACCACAACACCGCGGTCGATCCGGAGACCGGTTACAATGATGAAGAGACCAAGGTCATCAAGGAGACCCGCAAGATCTTCGAGGATGAGACCATTGCCGTCGGCGTCACCTGCGTGCGCGTGCCGGTGCTGCGCGCCCATTGCGAAGCCATCACATTCGAATGCGAGAAGCCGATCACCGAGGACCAGGTCCGCGCCATCATGGCGCAGGCGCCCGGCGTCAAGGTGGTCGACGACCGCGCCAAGAACTACTTCCCGATGCCGATCGACGCCTCGGGCCAGGACGACGTCCTGGTCGGCCGCATCCGCAAGGACCTCAGCGACCCCACAGGACATTCGATCTCGATGTTCGTCGCGGCCGATCAGCTGCTCAAGGGCGCGGCGCTGAATGCGGTGCAGATCGCGGAGCTCTTGCCGCAGCGCGCGATGGCGTAGCGGTCTCGTAGGGCGGGCAAAGCGAAGCGTGCCCACCAATCGGCCTCGACTATGCAGATCGATGGTGGGCACGGCGCTCTGCGCCTTTGCCCACCCAACGGCGGTGTTGTAGCCGGGATGAGCGCAGCGAAATGCGGGAAGCCGCAAGGCAGGAATTCCGGATTTCGCTTCGCTCATCCGCCTTACGGCTCTGCCCGGAACAGCAAACACGCATCGCCATACGAATAGAACCGGTAGCCGCTCCTGATGGCGTGCGCATAGGCTCGCTTCATCGTCTCCAGACCCGAGAACGCTGACACCAGCATGAACAGCGTCGACTTCGGCAGGTGGAAATTGGTCAACAAAATATCGACGGCGCGAAAGCGATAGCCGGGGGTGATGAAGATCGAGGTCTCCGCCGCGAACGGCTGAATGGTGCCGTCCTCGCTTGCCGCGCTCTCGAGCAGGCGCAACGACGTGGTGCCGACGGCGATGATGCGGCCGCCGTTCTTGCGCGCGGTGTTGAGCCGCTCCGCCGTCTCGGCCGAGATCGTCCCCCACTCGGCATGCATCTTGTGGCTCTCGGTATCGTCCACCTTGACCGGCAGGAACGTCCCTGCCCCGACATGTAGCGTCACGCGGTCGATGCCGACGCCGTGCTCGCGCAGCGCCTGCTCCAGCGCGGGGGTGAAATGCAGCCCGGCGGTCGGCGCAGCGACGGCGCCTTCGTTCGCTGCGAACATCGTCTGGTAGTCGGCAAGATCCTGATCATCAGGCGTACGCCTGGAGGCGATATAGGGCGGCAGCGGCGGGCTGCCGAGATCGGCGATGGCCTGGTCGAGCGTGGGCCCGTGAAACGAGAACGACAGCGTCACTTCGCCTTCATTGCCCTTGGCCTCGACCTCGGCGTCGAGATGGCCGAGCAGGCAGACCTTGCCTTCATTGCCGAAGCGGATGCGGTCGCCGGCTGTGAGCTTCTTCGCCGGCTTGACCAGCGCCTGCCAGCGCGAGCCGTCGAGGCGCTTGATCAGTGTCGCCTCGATCTTCGGCTCGGTCTCGCGGCCGATGCGGCGGCCCTTGAGCTGCGCCGCGATCACCTTGGTGTCGTTGACGACGAGTTGATCGCCCGGCTTCAGCCATTGTGGCAGGTCGGAAATAGTCTGGTCGCGCAACGCGCCATTCTCGACGACCAGCATCTTCGCGGAGTCGCGCGGGCTCGCCGGACGCAATGCGATACGCTCGGGCGGCAGGTCGAAATCGAAGAGATCGGTGCGCATATCGAGTTCAGCGCCGCACAGTCAGACCCTCATGGTGAGGAGGCGCGTGGCGCCGTCTCGAACCATGAAGGCCAAACTGCAGCAGCGGCCTTCATCCTTCGAGACGCGCGTTCTGCGCTCCTCAGGATGAGGATCGAGCACTTATTCCTGGTCCGCGGCCATCCGCGCCTTGACGATCTTGTCGGGGTTCTGCACCGGCTCGCCGCGCTTGATTTTGTCGACGTTCTCCATGCCCTCGGTGACTTTGCCCCACACCGTGTACTGGTTATCGAGGAAGCGGGCGTCGTCGAAGCAGATGAAGAATTGGCTGTCGCCGGAGTCGGGATTGGCGGCGCGGGCCATCGAGGCGGTGCCGCGCACATGCGGCTCCTTGTTGAACTCGGCCTTCAGCTTCTTGCCGGAGCCGCCGGTGCCGGTGCCCTGCGGGCAGCCGGTCTGCGCCATGAAGCCGTCGATCACGCGATGGAACACGATGCCGTCGTAAAAGCCCTCGCGGACCAGCTCCTTGATGCGCGCGACATGGCCGGGCGCCAGATCAGGTCGCATCTCGATGGTGACGGGGCCCTGCGTGGTCTCGAGGATCAGGGTGTTTTCGGTGACGCTCATGCTCGTCTCTCTTGCGTTGGGGGTGAAGTCTTCCGGCTGCGGAACTGGATTGCGAATGGACGCCCCGCAGCGGCGCCGGCCATTGCCTCGGTAAATGGCATCGGCGTGCAGCGTTGCAACGCCTCCATCACCGCGATCCGGTATTGCAGCCGGTCATCGTCGGAGGCCTCCGCGGATTCATAGGTAATCCTCGGATGGCCCAGAATGTTTCCGGCCCGGTTAAAGCTCACGACGACGGTGATGTCGAGTGGGCGCGCCCTGGCCGGCGGTGGCGGCTTCCAGCAGGTGCGCAGATGCCGGAAAATGTCCTGGATGGTGTTGACCTGCGCATCCGCGGCGGCCGCACCGGGGATGCCGAGCTGCAGCATCGCGGCAACCAGCAGGAGCTTGCCACCGCGGCGCGCCATCGGCCTCTCCTATTTGATGTCGGATGCGACCTGCACCTTCACCATCTTGTCGGGATCGGTGACGGTGCCGCTCGGCGAGCCGGGCGGTGCCTTCTTCAGCTTGTCCACGACCTCCATGCCCTGCACGACCTCGCCGATCACCGTGTACTGGTTATCAAGGCTGCCGCCGTCGGCGAACATGATGAAGAACTGCGAGTTGGCGCTGTCGACGCTGTCGCCGCGCCGCGCCATCCCGACGATGCCGCGCGCAAAATGCACCTTGGAGAATTCCTGCTTCAGGTTCGGATATTTCGAGCCGCCGGTGCCGTTGCCGTTCTGGCCGTCGCCGGTCTGCGCCATGAAGCCGTCCATTACGCGATGAAACGGCACGTTGTTGTAGAAGCCTTCACGTGCGAGCTGCTTGATGCGCTCGGCATGCTGGGGCGCGATGTCGGTCCTGAGCTTGATGACGATGCGGCCCTTGGTGCTGTCGATGACGATGGCGTTGGCCTTGTCGAGGTTCGCCGGCAATTGCTGCGCCACCGCCGGCGCCGCGAACACGAGCGCGGCAAGAACTGCGAGAATTCGGATCATGACAACTCCGGATCAGATGAGGAAGAAGCGCGCCGTTATCAGGCGAATTTTGCCTTGAGCTGTGCCGCAACGAGCGGCGGGACGAAGGCCGAAACGTCTCCGCCCATGCCGGCGATCTGGCGCACCAAAGTGGCGGTGATCGGGCGAACCATTGGGGAGGCCGGCAGGAACACCGTATGCACCTCCGGCGCCATGGCCTCGTTCATGCCGGCAAGCTGCATCTCGTAATCGAGGTCGCTGCCGTCGCGCAGGCCCCGGATCATGATGGTCGCGCCGTGCTTGCGCGCCGAAGTAACCGACAGATCGTCAAAGGTGACGGCTTCGAGCACGCAGCCGGCCTGGGCCGCCACCGGCCCGCAGACGTCGTGCAGCATCTTCAGCCGCTCCTCGGTGGAGAACAGCGGCTTCTTGCCGGGGTGGACTCCAATTGCGACAACCAGCCTGTCGCACAGCGAGACGCTGTGCCGGACCACGTCCAGATGGCCGTTGGTGATGGGGTCGAAGGAACCGGGATAGAAGGCGATGCGCGGCATGGCTCCTCCTACCCCGCCCGGCCCGGGCCGGCAAGTCGGGCGGGTTCCCTGCCGGTTTTTCCGCAAACCATGTCGGAATCCCTCGAATTGTTTCGTCCTGGGGGCGGCCACGAAACAAAGGGCGCATCCACGAAACCATTTCCCGCTCCGGCGAAGACGTCTGGAAACTGGCCATGGTTACTAATCCAGCCAACGAATGACGGGCCGCACACAAGGCGCAGCGGCCGCATCACAGGGGACTGTCAATGATCAAGGCTCTTTCGGCGATCGCCATCTCTGCATGTGCTGCTGCCGCCCTCACCCTGCTGCCCGGCTTCGCCCCGACCGTCGAAGCCAGCGTGCCGCAGCCGCTGGCCAAGAGCGACCGGCTCGACATCCGCAGCATCGGCAAGGACTGCTCGCAGCAGGCCTGGCCCAACTTCGAAGCCTCGTGTCTGCGCCGCGCCGGCACCAAGGCCAATGTCCGCGAGGCACGCCTCGTGACTGCCGATCGGACCCGTTAGTCGGACCTGTCAGTTTCACGTCAGCCACAGCGCGATGAGATCAGGATGAATCGTCATCGCGCTTTAGGTTGTTGTTTGAGCATGATCTTTTCGAAAAACCGCTGGGCACTTTTCGGGGTCATGCGCTAGCCGGCTAGACCCAATACAAACCCCATGGATATTTGCGACGTCTCGTCGCAGACTGCGTGATGCTCGCGCTCGCCGGAATGATCCGTCGGGCGCGATTCCCATCGGGGGTCGCCATTGTCTAGTACGCCCGCAGTCGCTTCCGGCCATCATCCCGATCCGCTGCCGCTTGCCATGACCATGGGCGCCCTTGGGGTGGTCTATGGCGATATCGGCACCAGTCCCCTCTACGCCCTGAAGGAAGCCGCCAAGGCGGCTGCCCATGGCGGCACGTTAAGCCACGATGCTGTCCTGGGGGTTGCCTCGCTGATTCTCTGGGCGCTGCTGCTCATCATCTCGCTCAAATATGCGTTGTTGATCCTGCGCGCGGACAATCGCGGCGAAGGCGGCATCGTCGCGCTGCTGGCGCTGCTGCACGCCCGCAATGCCCAGCCTGGCACCTGGCGGGCGCATCTGCTGGTCGTCGGCCTCGTCGGCGCCGCCCTGCTCTATGGCGACGGCGCGATCACCCCCGCGATCTCCGTGCTCAGCGCCATCGAAGGCCTCAAGGTCGACGCCCCCTCGCTTGCGCCCGTCGTCGTGCCCGTCACCATCGCGATCCTGATCGGCCTGTTCATGATGCAAAAGCAGGGCACCGGCTTCATCGGCCGCATCTTCGGCCCGGTGATGCTGGCCTGGTTCGTCGTGCTTGCCGCGCTTGGCATCCACGGCATTGTCAAGGCGCCCGCGGTGCTGGCGGCGCTAAGCCCGCTCTATGCCGTCGACTTCCTGATCCACCAGGATTTCCGTATCTCCTTCGGAATCCTCGGCGCCGCTTTCCTCGCGGTGACCGGGGGCGAAGCCATGTATGCCGACATGGGGCATTTCGGCCGCTTGCCGATCCGGCTCGCCTGGTTCGCGGTCTGCCTGCCCGCGCTGGTGCTGAACTATTTCGGTCAGGCCGCGCTCCTGATCACCGATCCTGCCATGATCGAGAATCCGTTCTTCCAGCTCTGCCCCGACGCCCTGCACTATCCGCTCGTCGCCTTCTCCGCGGTTGCGACCGTGATCGCCTCACAGGCGATCATCTCCGGCGTGTTCTCGCTGACCCAGCAGTCGATCCAGCTCGGCTTCCTGCCGCGCATGCTGATCCGCCACACCACCAGCGCTGCGATCGGCCAGATCTACGTGCCGCTGGTGAACTGGCTGCTGGCCGCCGCAACGTTGGGAGCGGTCCTGAGCTTCGGCACGTCGGACGCGCTCGCCGGCGCCTACGGCATCGCGGTGTCGCTGCTGATGGCAATCACTACGCTGCTCGCGGCCCTGGTGGCGATCCAATGGGGATATTCGCCCTGGCTCGTGGTGGCCGTGAACGGCACCTTCTTCGTGATCGACGTGATCTTCTTCTCCGCCAATTCGATCAAGCTGTTCGAGGGCGGCTGGTTTCCGCTGCTGCTCGCCGGCCTCGTCGCCTTCCTGATGCTGACCTGGCGCGCCGGCGTGAAGCTGGTCGAGGCGGCGCGGGCGAAGCTGCGCCAGCCGGAGGAAGACCTGATCGAGACCGCGGTCAACAAATGCCGCGCCAGGCTGCCGGGGACTGCCGTGTTCCTCGCCTCCGCGCCGCGCGGCGTGCCGCTGGCGCTGACCCAGTTCGTCAAGCACAACCGCGTGCTGCACGAACGCGTGCTGCTCGTCACCGTGCTGATCGAGGAATCCCCGCACATTCCCGACGCAGAACGGGCCGAGGTGATCGAGATCATTCCCGGCATCACCCGCGTGATCCTGCATTACGGCTTCATGCAGAACCCGACGATCTATGAGGGATTGGGGTTCGTCGGGCGCCTCGGCAAGCTGCCCGGCATCGATCTCTCCGACGTCACCTACTATGTCGGCCGCGAGACCATCATCCCGCGCGAGGACGTGCCGGGCATGTGGGTCTGGCGCGAAAGCGTGTTCGCTTTCCTCCAGCGCAATGCCGAACGCTCGGCCGCGTTCTTCGGCGTGCCGACCAAGCAGGTGGTGGAGTTCGGCACGGAGCTGGAGATCTGAAGCATCGAGTGCGTGGCCGATTGCGGCGCAGACCGCATCGACGGTTCGGGCTGCAGCTTTGCGAAGCAGCGCAAATGCGCAGCTCGGATGGAGCGCAAGCGTAATCCGGGATTGCGAACGTTCGGCAACATGCGGTCCGGATTGTGCCTTTGGTCGGCGCTTGGCACCGACCTCCTGCTCCATCTGCGCTAAACGTTACTCCCCATTCGTGCCGTTGCTCTCCGCCTCTTCGGTGATGTGCTCGACCGAGACGACGTGCTCGTCCTCGGCGGTGTCGAACACGATCACGCCCTGGGTCGAGCGGCCGGCGATGCGGATGCCCTCGACCGGGCAGCGGATCAGCTGACCCTTGTCGGTGACCAGCATGATCTGATCGGCATCCTCCACGGGGAAGGACGCAACCAAGTTGCCGTTGCGGTTGTTGACGCTCATGGCGACGATGCCTTTGCCGCCGCGTCCCGTGGTGCGGTACTCGTACGATGAGGTGCGCTTGCCGTAGCCATTGACCGAGACGGTGAGCACGACCTGCTCCTGCGCCGACATCTCGGCGTAACGCTCCTGGGCAAGCTGGAAGCTGCCGGAGGTCTCCTCGGCCTCTCCGTCCGCGGCGGTCTCCTCAGTCGCGGCTTCGCCGGCGACCGCACGGCGCATCTTCAGGTACGCCGAGCGCTCGTCCGATGTGGTCTCGACATGGCGCAGGATCGCGAGCGAAATCACCTTGTCGCCTTCGCCAAGCGCAATACCGCGCACGCCCATCGAGGTGCGCCCGGTGAACACGCGCACGTCGGTAACGGGGAAGCGGATGCACTGGCCGCCGGCGGCGGTCAGCAGCACGTCGTCGTGCTCGGTGCAGATCTGCACGTCGACGATCGCCTCGTTGTCATCGAGCTTCATCGCGATGATGCCGGAGCGGCGGACATCGACAAAGTCGGACAGCTTGTTGCGCCGGACGTTGCCGCCTGTGGTGGCGAACATCACGTCGAGATTGCCCCAGGTCGATTCGTCCTCGGGCAGCGGCATGATGGTGGTGATGCGCTCGCCCTGCTCCAGCGGCAGGATGTTGATCAGCGCCTTGCCGCGCGCGTTCGGCGCGGCCATCGGCAGGCGCCAGACCTTTTCCTTGTAGACCTGGCCGCGTGAGGAGAAGAACAGCACTGGCGTGTGCGTGGAGGCGACGAACAGGCGGCTGACGAAATCCTCGTCACGGGTCTGCATGCCGGCACGGCCCTTGCCGCCGCGGCGCTGCGCCCGGTAGGCCGACAGCGGCACGCGCTTGACGTAGCCGGCGTGGGAGACGGTGACGACCATGTCCTCGCGCTGGATCAGGTCCTCGTCCTCGACCTCGCCTTCCTGCTCCATGATCACCGTGCGGCGCGGCGTGGCGAACTCGGCCTTCACCTCGGCGAGCTCGGTCCTGATGATGTCGAGGATGCGGGCGCGCGAGCGCAGGATCTCCAGATAGTCGCCGATCTCGCCGGCAAGTTTTGACAGCTCGTCGCCGATCTCGTCGCGGCCAAGCGCAGTGAGCCGCGCCAGACGCAATTCCAGAATGGCCTTGGCCTGATCCAGCGACAGGCGGATGGTGCCGTCCTCGTTGATGCGGTGGCGCGGATCGTCGATCAGCGTAATGATGTCCTCGACGTCGCGCGCCGGCCAGTCTCGCGTCATCAGGGTGTCGCGCGCAGCCGCCGGTGTGGGCGAGGTGCGGATCACCTTGATGATCTCGTCGATGTTGGCGACCGCGATGGCGAGGCCGACCTGCTCATGCGCGCGCTCGCGCGCCTTGCGCAACTTGTACTTGGTCCGGCGCGTGACGACCTGCTCCCGGAAGCCGACGAAGATCGTCAGCATGTCCTTCAGGTTCATCGTTTGCGGACGGCCGGAATCGAGCGCGACGGCGTTGACGCCGAAGCTGGTCTGGAGCGGCGTGAACTTGTAGAGCTGATTCAGCACCACGTCGGGCATGGCATCGCGCTTGAGCTCGACGACGACGCGGTAGCCATCGCGGTCGGACTCGTCGCGCAGGTCGGAGATGCCCTCGATCTTCTTTTCCTTGTAGAGCTCGGCGATGCGCTCGACCATCGTCGCCTTATTCACCTGATACGGGATCTCGGTGATGACGATCGCCTCGCGCTCCTTCCGGATCGTCTCGAAGGTGACCTTGCCACGCATCACGATGGAGCCGCGGCCGAGATGGTAGGCGCTGCGGATGCCCTGGCGGCCGAGAATGATGCCACCGGTCGGGAAGTCCGGGCCCGGGATGATGTTGTTGAGCTCGTCAATGGTCAGCGAAGGATTGTCGATCAACGCCAGGCAGGCGTCGATGACCTCGCCGAGATTGTGCGGCGGAATGTTGGTGGCCATGCCGACGGCGATGCCGCCGGCGCCGTTGACCAGCAGGTTCGGGAACCGTGCCGGCAGAACCACCGGTTCTTTGCTCGAGCCGTCGTAATTGTCCTGAAAGTCGACGGTCTCGTTGTCGATGTCGTCGAGCAGCTTCAGCGCGATCTTGGTTAGGCGCGACTCGGTGTAGCGCATCGCCGCCGGCGGATCGCCGTCGACCGAGCCGAAATTGCCCTGCCCGTCCACCAGCAATTCGCGCATCGAAAAAGGCTGCGCCATGCGCACCAGCGCGTCGTAGATCGCCTGGTCACCATGCGGATGGTATTGGCCCATGACGTCGCCGACGATACCGGCCGACTTCTTGTGCTTCTTGTCCGGCGTATAGCCTTCCTCGTTCATCGAGAACAGGATGCGGCGATGCACCGGCTTCAGGCCGTCGCGCGCGTCGGGCAGCGCGCGCGACACGATCACGCTCATGGCGTAATCGAGGTAGGACTTCTTCATCTCGTCGAGGATGGAGACGGGGCGAATGTCCGAGGGTTGCGCCGGCTGGTTGCCGGGCTTGTTTTCGTCGTCAGCCAAGGGGAAATCCGGTCAGGTTTATCTGGGAATCATATAGCGCATCGGGGCCGCGATAACTACCCTCGCGAAGGTCAGGGCAAGCGATTTTTCCGCCTATTTTTCCAACAACTTAAGCCCTTCCGAGCCCCGCTCCCGACAGGTGCGGAAGCGGCCTTCGGCAATGGCCTCCATCGCCTCAAGATCGCGCTGCGAGTGCCCTGTCAGAATATCTGTCATGGCGCAATCCGAGCTCACGTCAAACATGAAGCGGGCCCGGAAAATCCGAGCCCACCCCGCCGATGAACATGAATTGCTGACACGGCACACCAGGCGAGCCCAATCAGGCAATGCGCCTCGGCCGCGTGATCCGGGTTCTCAGAACGGGATATCGTCGTCCATGTCGCTGTTGCGGCCACCGCCAGCGGCAACGGGACGGCGCGGAGCGCTGCTTACGGGACCGGACGAGCCGAAGTCGCCGCTGGGTTCGTCGCCGAAGCTGCCGCCGCCTCCGCCGCCACCGCGACCGTCGAGCATCGTCAGGGTCGAGTTGAAGCCCTGGAGCACGACCTCGGTCGAGTACTTCTCGACGCCGCTCTGGTCGGTCCATTTGCGGGTCTGGAGCGCGCCCTCGATGTAGACCTTCGCGCCCTTCTTCAGGTACTGCTCGGCGACCTTGCACAGCCCTTCATTGAAGATCACGACGCGATGCCATTCGGTCTTTTCCTTGCGCTCGCCGGTGTTCTTGTCGCGCCAGGTCTCAGAGGTGGCGATGCTCAAATTGGCGATCGGTCGCCCGTCCTGGGTGCGGCGGATTTCGGGATCCTTGCCGAGATTTCCAACCAGAATGACCTTGTTGACGCTTCCCGCCATCGCCGCTCTCCACTCCAATGCCACTGAATTTCAAAGGCCGAGTCCGCCCTCTGCGTTCCTCCGCCGCCCGTTGAGGCGACCCTATACGCTTGCGGGCGCCGCTCAGCCCATCACCCCTCGGGTTATCCCCACATATAGCACCGCCACTGGCTTTGTTCCAGATTTGTTCTTTGTGACGATCGGGGCGGATATCGGGCCCTTCAAGCCGCGATGTTGGTGATGAAGGCAGCGGCTCGATGGAACTTTTTTGGGTTCCCGCGAACGGCAGAAACCGCTTAACATTCATCAAGTTGCGCTTGGCTCATTCGGTCAGCGAGTGTGGCATTTCGGAGACGGACTTTGCCGGTTTCGTAAGCTAGGGTTGCCTCGGAATTAGTTCATATGGGCGTCGCGCCTTAATTAGCCGCTTCGGGGAGTTTGAGAAGCGGTCGAAACTGGGGAGACTGCAATGAATAAGATTCTGTTTAGTGCAATCGGTGCAATGGCGCTGGGCCTCTCGGCTCCCGCAAGCGCGGCAGATCTCGCTGCGCGCCCATACACCAAGGCTCCGGCTCCCGCCGTTGCCGCGATCTACGATTGGAGCGGCTTCTACATCGGTATCAACGGCGGCGGTGGTTCGAGCCACAAGTGCTGGGATTTTGTGACGCCTGTTACCGGCACTCTGGTTGGCGAAGGCTGCCACAACGCAACGGGCGGCACGGTCGGTGGCCAGATTGGCTATCGCTGGCAGTCGACCAATTGGGTGTTCGGCTTCGAGGGCCAGGGCAACTGGGCTGACTTTTCCGGCGACAACGTGAGCACCCTATTCCCTGGCACCGCTTTGGTCACCGGTGATCGTAACCGCTCTCGCATCGACAGTTTTGGCCTGATCACTGGGCAGGTCGGCTATGCCTGGAACAATGTGCTGTTCTATGTGAAGGGCGGCGCCGCTGTGGTCGGGGACAAGTACGACGTCTATGCCGCCGCAGGCACCCCGGGCGCTGGCACGCTGCTGGCATCGGCACGTGAAACCCGCTGGGGTGGCACGGTGGGTGCCGGTCTGGAATTCGGATTCGCACCAAATTGGTCGGTCGGCGTCGAATACGACCACATTTTCCTCGGCCACCGCACGATCGGCTTTACCACGCCGGCGGGCGTTGTGTTCGGGAGCGACCGAATTGGCCAGGATGTCGACATCGGTCTCGTCCGGCTGAATTACCGCTTCGGCGGCCCGCTGGTCGCGAGGTACTGATCGCTCTGATTTCGTTCAAGGATTAAAGGCCGGCCTCGTGCCGGCCTTTTTCGTTTTATCCGAAGCAGACGGACGGATAAGTCAGTGATCAAGACGTTTTGTGGCTGTTGTGGCTTTTCGGAGACACAACTTGCGGCTTTAGCGGTGTAAGCACGGCATTAGTTGGGCCGTTGAGTCCGCTGCCTTCGGCATGGAAGGCGACAACAGAAACTGGGACTGGGATTAGTTGAAAATGAAAAAGGTTTTGTTGGCTTCGGCCTGTTTGTTCGCTCTCGCTGCTCCGGCTTCGGCCGCTGACCTCGCAGCACGCCCCTATACCAAGGCCCCGATCGCTCCGGCCGCCGTCTACAACTGGACCGGCTTCTACCTCGGCGTCGTCGGCGGCGGCGCTTGGGAAAACGCGTCCGATCCGCGGATGCAGGGTGGCTTCGTCGGCGGCACCGCCGGCTACAACTGGCAGACCGGCAACGTCGTGTTCGGTATCGAGGCGGATGGCGCCTGGGCTGACGTGAGCGCTTCGGCGACCGCACTTGGCATCACTGTCGCCTCCAAGACCGATGCGCTCGGCACCGTGCGCGGCCGAATCGGCTGGGCCGTTAACAACGTCCTGTTCTACGGCACCGGCGGCTACGCCTGGATCGACAACAAGATCACCGTCAGCGCCCTCGGCGTGAGCGTCTCCGACAGCAAGTGGCATTCCGGCTGGACCGTCGGTGCGGGCGTCGAAGCTTTCTTCGCTCCGCAGTGGTCGGTCAAGGGCGAGTACCTCTATCGTAGCCTCGGCAGCGAGAACTACTTCTCTAATCTTGGCGCTCCGCTGGCCTCCGGCACGATCAACTTCCACACCGTGCAGGTCGGCGTGAACTATCACTTCGGGGGCCCAGTGGTCGCCAAGTACTGAGCTGAATACTGATCGCCTACCGACGTCACATCGTCACGAAAGGCCGGCCTCGCGCCGGCCTTTTTGTTTTACGGCTCGATCCGCGCAGTTCCGCTCGCTCCTGCTGCTGCCAGATGCCGCCAGCGCACCAACAATCCGTTGACGATTCGCACGTGCCACTGGAAATCCGCTCGCGTTCTTCCTACGTTCGCTGACATACCCATCGGCGCCGATCCCGGTTCCGGGCGAAGCGCGCCTTTTACATTGGCGCGAGCGCGCGTCTTTGGGATTCCTTGAGGACCAGCGGGATGGACGAAGTGATCAAGGCCAAGCGCCAACAACAGAACGCGGGCTCAAGCCTGCGCGCGATTACGATCCGTGGCGCGCGCGAGCACAACCTCAAGAACATCGACGTCGAGATTCCCCGCGACAAGCTGGTGGTGTTCACGGGGCTGTCGGGCTCCGGCAAATCTTCACTCGCCTTCGACACCATCTACGCCGAAGGCCAGCGCCGCTACGTCGAATCGCTGTCGGCCTATGCGCGCCAATTCCTCGAGATGATGCAGAAGCCCGACGTCGATCAGATCGACGGGCTGTCGCCGGCGATCTCGATCGAGCAGAAGACGACCTCGAAGAATCCGCGCTCCACGGTCGGCACGGTCACTGAGATCTACGACTACATGCGCCTGCTCTGGGCGCGGGTCGGCGTGCCCTATTCGCCGGCCACCGGCTTGCCGATCGAGAGCCAGACCGTGTCGCAGATGGTCGACCGCGTGCTGGCGTTGCCGGAAGGCACGCGCCTCTATCTGCTCGCCCCGGTCGTGCGCGGCCGCAAGGGCGAGTACCGCAAAGAGCTGGCCGAATGGCTCAAGAAGGGTTTTCAGCGCGTCAAGATCGACGGCACCTTCTACGAGCTGGCGGAGGCGCCGACGCTCGACAAGAAATTCCCGCACGACATCGACGTCGTGGTCGACCGGATCGTAGTGCGCGCCGACATCGGCCAGCGCCTCGCCGAGAGCTTTGAGACCGCGCTGAAGCTCGCCGAAGGCCTTGCCGTCGTCGAATTCGCCGACACGCCGGCGGCCGCGCCCGCGGAAGAGAAAAAAAAGACCGCGAAGATCCACGACAAGAGCGGGCCCGAGCGCATCCTGTTCTCGGAAAAGTTCGCCTGCCCGGTCTCCGGCTTCACCATCCCCGAGATCGAGCCGAGACTCTTTTCCTTCAACAATCCCTACGGCGCCTGCCCCGCCTGCGGCGGGCTCGGCGTCGAGCAGCATGTCGACGAGGATCTCGTCATCCCCGAAAAGGATCTGACGCTGCGCAAGGGTGCGATCGCGCCCTGGGCCAAGTCATCATCGCCCTATTACGTGCAGACGCTGAACGCGCTCGGCAAGCACTACAAGTTCACGCTCGACACCAAGTGGAAGGACCTGCCCAAGAAGACGCAAAACGCGCTTCTCTACGGCTCCGGCGAGGATGAGATCAAGTTCTCCTATGAAGACGGCGTGCGCTCCTACGACACCAAAAAACCGTTCGAGGGCGTCATCACCAACATCAACCGCCGCTATCGCGAGACCGAGAGCGAGTGGGCGCGCGAGGAGCTGGCGAAATATTTCCATGACGTCCCCTGCGAGGCGTGCCACGGGTTTCGGCTCAAGCCCGAGGCGCTCTGCGTCAGGATCGGCGGCAAGCATATCGGCGAGATCTCGGAGCTGTCCGTAAAGGGCGCCGGCGAATGGTTCGAGACCGTGCCCGATGCGCTCAACGCGCAGCAGAACGAGATCGCCGGGCGCATCCTGAAAGAAATTCGCGAGCGCCTCACCTTCCTGCTCGACGTCGGCCTCAACTATCTCACGTTGTCCCGATCCTCCGGCACGCTGTCCGGCGGCGAGAGCCAGCGCATCCGCCTGGCCTCGCAGATCGGCTCGGGCCTGACCGGCGTGCTCTACGTGCTCGACGAGCCCTCGATCGGCCTGCACCAGCGCGACAACGCCCGTCTGCTCGATACGCTCAAGCGCCTGCGCGACCTCGGCAACACCGTTGTCGTGGTCGAGCATGACGAGGACGCGATCCGGCTTGCCGATTACGTGCTCGACATCGGCCCCGGCGCCGGCATGCACGGCGGCCACATCGTCGCCGAGGGCACGCCCGCGGAGATCATGCGCAATCCGAAATCCCTGACTGGCAAGTACCTGACCGGCGAGCTCGAAGTCGAGGTGCCGGAGCGGCGCCCACCGAACCATCGCCGCACCATCAAGGTGGTCAATGCGCGCGGCAATAACCTCAAGAACGTCACTGCCGAGATTCCGCTCGGCCTGTTCACCTGCGTGACCGGCGTCTCCGGCGGCGGCAAGTCGACGCTGCTGATCGATACGCTCTATCGTGCCATCGCCCGCAAGCTCAACAATGCCAGCGAAGGCGCAGCGCCGCACGACCGCATCGAGGGCCTCGAGCACATCGATAAGATCATCGACATCGACCAGTCGCCGATCGGCCGCACCCCGCGCTCCAATCCCGCGACCTACACCGGGGCCTTCACGCCGATCCGCGAATGGTTCGCCGGCCTGCCCGAGGCCAAAGCGCGCGGCTACGAGCCCGGCCGCTTCTCCTTCAACGTCAAGGGCGGCCGCTGCGAGGCCTGTCAGGGCGACGGCGTCATCAAGATCGAGATGCACTTTTTGCCCGACGTCTACGTCACCTGCGACGTCTGCAAGGGCAAGCGTTACAATCGCGAGACGCTGGAGGTGCTGTTCAAGGGCAAAAGCATCGCCGACGTGCTCGACATGACCGTGGAGGAGGCCGCCGAGTTCTTCAAGGCGGTGCCGCGCGTTCGCGAGACCTTTAACACGCTGCACCGCGTCGGCCTCGACTACATCCACGTCGGCCAGCAGGCCACCACGCTCTCCGGCGGCGAAGCCCAGCGGGTCAAGCTGGCAAAAGAGCTGTCGAAGCGCGCCACCGGGCGCACGCTCTACATCCTGGACGAGCCCACCACCGGCCTGCACTTCCACGACGTCAAGAAGCTGCTGGAAGTGCTGCACGAGCTGGTCGCGCAGGGCAACACCGTCGTCGTCATCGAGCACAATCTCGAGGTCATCAAGACCGCCGACTGGGTCATCGATCTCGGCCCCGAAGGCGGCGATGGCGGCGGCGAGATCGTGGCCTGGGGCCCGCCGGAAGACATCGCCAAGGCACCGCGGAGCTATACCGGCAAGTTCCTGGAGCCGGTGCTGAAGAAGGCAAGCAAGCCGAAGCGCGGGAGGACGAGCGAGGCGGCGGAGTGACGCCGCCTCGCAGCCGTGATCGAATTTCCCGGAAATGACTCGGACCAGTCGGACGCGCATTCGTTAGCACGCATCTCAAGTGGCGCCTCGGCCAACAATCTGTGGTTCAGTTGAAGGTTGATGCTATACTTTTTTGATTTCGCCTGCAGGAGGTTAGATTGAGCGATGCAGCCGATTCATCCAGCTTTAGCTTCGAATTCATAATTTCTAGAGAAGAAGATAGATTCTTCAGAAGACTTGCGAAAGCCAACCTGAAGGCCCTCATCGATTGGCGTAGCCAAATGACCTTGGCGTTGACCGTTTATGCCTTCATGATCGTGGCAAGCTATATCGCCTTACTTCAGGAGTGGCTGACGCCGCCCGCCGTGTTTGCCGCGATACTGTGCTTAGTAGTGGGACAGCTCTACATGTATTTTGTCTCGAGCTGGATTTCTCGCCAAATATTCGAGAAACTCTTTGAGTTGGATCGTCTCAGTCAGAAGACGAGGCACGTTATTTTTGACGACTTCTCGATCGTCCACAGAGGTCCGAACACCGAGAGCCGGATGTCTTGGGACGAGATTGCGACGATTCAAGATAGCCCAGTCATGGTCGCATTCTGGTACAGTGCGAGACAGGGGTTTTTCATTCCGGCACGAGTCATTGGTGACTCCTCCGCGCGCGCGGCCTTCGTAGAATGGGCGGGGGAGCGCTTGCGCCGCCCTGCCATTGCGGCGGACGCCACCAGGCCCACAAAATTGTTCCCAACACCCGAGCGAAGCTAGCGTCCTACAGCGAGACCTTGCCAACCCAAAGATCAAAGTCCTCGCTTTGTGACGGCCGCGCTGTGTGAAATGGACGTAAATCTCTTCCGCAACGTCACGTTCGAACTAAAGGCTCCGCGAACCAAAGCGCTCAGCGAGATCAATGCCCTACTCCCTCGCCATCTTCGATCTCGACGGCACGCTCGCCGACAGCTTCCCCTGGTTCCTGCGCACCATCAACGACGTCGCCGATCGCTTCGGCTTTCGCCGCGTGAAGGATGAGGACATCGAAAAGCTGCGGCATGCGTCGAGCCGCGAGATCCTCAGCCACCTCGAGGTGCCCTTGTGGAAGCTGCCGGCGATCGCGCGGCATGCGCGGCGGCTGAAGGCGGAGGCAGCTAGCGAGATTTCGCTGTTTGCCGGTGTCGAGGCGATGCTACAGACGCTTGCCGACAACCGCGTGCAGCTCGCGCTGGTTACGTCCGACAGCGAAGCCAATGCGCGCGAGAAGCTCGGGGATGCTGCCGCGCTGTTTTCGCATTTCGACTGCTCGGCGTCGCTGTTCGGCAAGCCGGCGAAATTCCGCCGGGTCATCGGGCGCGCGGGCGTCGAGCCTAGCAAGGTCATTTCGATCGGCGACGAGGTCCGCGACATCGAGGCGGCACGCAACGTCGGCATTGCCTGCGGTGCAGTGTGCTGGGGCTATGCGGCCCCGGCGGCGCTGCGGGCGCTGGGGCCGGATTTCCTTTTCCACCAAATGAAAGATATTCTCAACATTTGCCTAGGGCAGGATTGGCCGGAGAAACCTACATGTCAGCTGCCTCTAACCTAAATGAAGGTATTTCCGCTGTCTTCGACCTTGCTGATCGGGGCCGCGCAACGGACATTGCGAGCGAAAAGGACGAGATGATCGCAAAGGCGATCCGAGATGAGTTCTCATCCCACGCGACGCGAAAACCGCGCGTACGCGCCGATCAACAATCATAGGCCTCGTAGCCCGATGAAGCTGCTTGTTCGCCACAGCTCAAACGAGCGAACGCGGAATCGCGGTCCGGGAAGGTGTCTCGCATGTCGCTTCGCTCATGCGGGCTACCGCCCTACTCCGTCCTGCGCAAAAACGCCCCGAACGCGCGCGGGCCGTCGCCGGTCTTGACCTCGCCGAGTACCTTCAGATCAGTCGCGTCGATGATGTTGAGCGTGTTGCTCTCCCAGCAGGCGACGATGACGCGCTTGCCGTCGGCGGTGGCGGCAATGCCTTCGGGATAATCGCCGACATTGATGCGCTTGATTGGCTTCAGCGTCGCCAGATCGAACACGCTGACGGTGCCGCCATACTGGTCGGTGACGAAGCCGCGCCCTTGCGTCAGCGCCACCGCGTAGGGCCGCATCCCGACCGGCACGCGGCCGATCTCGCGGCCTTCGGCGATGTCAATCACGGAAACGTCGTCGGATCCGACATTGGCGGTGTAGGCGCGCTTGCCCGCGGCGTCGATGGTGATGCCGAAAGGACGCGTGCTGACCTTGATCATTGCTTTGCGCTGCCGCGTCGTCGTGTCCACCACAGAGACGCTGTCGTCGTCGCGGTCTGCCGAGAGCAGCAGCTTGCCGTCCGGCGTCACCGCAAGGCCCGATGGCGAGGCACCGAGCGCGATGCTGGCCGTGACGCTGCGCGAAGCCGTATCGATCACCCGCACCGCGGCGGCATACCAGTCGGCGACATAGACGGTCTTGCCATCGGGCGCGACGGCAATGCCGAGCGGCCCGCCGCCCACCTCGATCCGCCCCGCAACCTGGCGCGCGGCCGCGTCCACCACCGTCACCGCCTTGCCATCGGGGCTCGTCACATAGGCAAAACGTCCGTCCGCGCTGACGGCGACGCCCGCCGGCTTGCCTCCGATCGGAATGGTTGCAACGCTGCGCGCAGTGGCGAGGTCCACGACCATCAGATCGTCGCTGAGCTGGTTGGTGACGAACGCCTCGTCGGCGGACGCACGTGGGAGACCGGCACCGCAAAGGCTGGCGGCCAAGGCCGCCAGGACCAGCGCTCGCACCATCAGCTACCGCTCTCGATCTTCTTCTTGAGCGACTCGAGCCCGGCCCTGTACAGCCCGCTCACCGCCTTCACCGCGGCTTCGTCGCTCAGCTCCGGTGGCGGATCGTTGTTGGGATAGCCACGATAGAACGCGCCGGCCCATTCCAGCTTCGCCTTGCCATCCGGCGCAGGCGACACCGTCAAGGTCGAGGAATAATTGGTCACCGGCAGCACCTTCACGTCGACCTTGGTGATCCGGTACGAATAGCTCAGCATGTCGGGCTCGTATTTGTAGAGCTCCTCCTCGACCGTCGGGCCGCCGGTTAGGGTCAGCGTCCGCGTCGCGCCGATCTCGTTGCCCTTCTGGCCCTCAGTCTTGGTGACGGGCGGGAGCCAGCTCATGTCCTGAAAATTGCCGATCGCCGCCCAGACCTTGGCCGGCGGCGCGCTGATCTCGATGGATTCCCGCACCTTCTGCCGTGTCGGCCCATGGGCCCAGACCGGCTCAAGAGCCGCCGTCAGAGCCATCCCCGCCACCACCAGCGCCGCCACCCCGGCGATCGCCGTTCCCATCGTCATCCTCATGTCGTTTCCTCATTCATCAATCTGCGCGACTTGGAGCGCGCTGAGGTCATCGTAGCGCATTTTTGGACCGCGGGGAGACGTGTTCGTGGCGCGCTTGTGGCGGGCGTGGTGTCGAATATCCACACCATCCCTTGCGTTGCCTGACGGGCAACCACACGAGGCCAAGGTCAATGCGTTCATTCAAAATAATTCGCTTTACTAGAATTCGGAATTATCGCATGTTTCGGTCACCCCAACCCGGGCCGAGGGGCGGATCGCGATCGTCACGAACGCGGGATGGGACGTGGTGGACGCGGGCAGCGCCGCGCGCAGATGGTTTGCAGGGCGGGTCACTCCGTGAGCCAATGCCGCGCGCATACGATGGGTGCAGCCTGCGTACGGCAAAATCGTGTGGTCCTGGCGCCCGGGGTCTGTGCGCCAAGTGTTGCGGTGATGCCTGCAGCCCGACCGGGTCCGCGGCATCAGCCATCCGCAAGGCGACGGGGGCAATAGTGCATCGCTCCCCGAGGAGAGCACGACATAAGCCGTCAAACCACTGCGCAGGGAAGGCCGGGATGTCCAGGCTGCCCTGTATGCCGCTGTGCATGTGTTTCCAGCGCATTTGCGCACAGCGGACCGCGGGCGCCAGCCGGCGCCAGGTCTTCCCTGCGCCCTCGGCATCTTCGAGGGCGACGACCACCATAAAGCTCGGGCAGATGTGCCGCGAGAAGATGAACCTGTGCTTGCAACCAAAAGGCCAAGGTGGATGCAGGCTGCTTCCATACCGCGTACTGCGTCATTGCGAGCGAAGCGAAGCAATCCAAACTGTCACCCTGGAAAGACTCTGGATTGCTTCGCTTTCCTCGCAATGACGACCGGGAGAGTGGGTGTGACGATTGCCCTCAATCATTCCGCCAGCGTGGCCTCCACGAAGCCGCGCGGGTCGGCGCAAAATTCATGCATCACCCGATAATGATCGGTCTGCTCAACCGTAACGGGCTTGAGGCCGTATTTACCCAGCCGCAGCAACTGCGCATTCGGATAGGCCATCAGCAAGGGCGCGTGGGTCGCCATGATCACCTGACAATTGCCGGAGAGATCCATGCGATGCAGGAGCTTGAGGAAATCCATCTGCCGCGCCGGCGACAGCGCCGATTCCGGCTCGTCGAAGATGTAGATGCCCTGCTTCTGGCAGCGCTCCTCGAAGAAGACCAAAAAGCCCTCGCCATGGGAAAAGGAGAGATAGTCCGGCGCCTCCTGAACGCTTGCACCAAACACGCCCTCCATGGCTTGCGCGGCGCTCACGGCCGAGCGGTCCATGTAGCGCGCAATCGAAAAGAACGTCTCGGCACGGAAGAACCAGCCGTCGGTCACCTTCGGGACCCACGCGCCCCGCAACGCAGACGACAGCTCTTCGCCAGTGATTTCGATGCCGCCGCCGTCTATCTCCTGAAAGCCCTTGCGGCCGCCCGTGCTGGCAAAGCCGGCCAACCCCGCGATGCCCTCAAGAATGGTCGATTTTCCGGCGCCGTTCTCGCCGACGATGATCGTGACCGCGGACTCGAAGCTGTGATCGAACTCATCCCTGAAGATGGCAGGGGAATCGCATATGGATTTCTCTGGCCTATTGCATTGGAGAGCAAGAGAGATTCTGAAGACGACTCCCAGAGCATGGAGGGGGTCGGATGCGGAG
>NZ_JADPKL010000035.1:0-818 GCF_023073935.1 Bradyrhizobium sp. 147
GTTGTAGAAGCGTCCTCTAGCGCCACCGCGGATGCAACTTCTGGCGATGGCAATGGCCAAGTGTGTTTTGCCTGTACCGGTGCCGCCAACCAGCACGACATTGCGTTGTTGGGCGATGAAGCCGCTGCCAGCGAGATCATTGACGAGAGTCTGATTGATCGGCGTGCCGTCGAACTGGAAGTCGGCGATGTCCTTGGCAAGCGGCAGCTTGGCAATGGTGAGCTGGTATTTGATCGACCTGGCTTGCTTCTCGTTGATCTCGGCGTTGAGCAGGTCGCCAACGATGCGCTGAGGTTCGTGCTGGCGCTTGACGGCAGTTGCCATGATCTCGTCGAAGGACGCCTTCATGCCGTAGAGCTTGAGTTCGCCCATGAGGTCGAAGATTTGGGTTCGTTCCATCAGATGGTCCTCCGGAGGTTGTCGTAGCGGGCACAATCGGCGATCGGGGCATGACGGAGCGTCAGTGTGGCCGGCGTCATGATGTTGGCCGGTGGAGCGGGTTCACGTTGACGGGCCAGGATATTGAGCACGACATCGGCGGAATGGACGCTGTGACTGAGCGCTTCGGCACAGGCCGCTTCCACCGCGGGCAGACCGTCAGTCAGCACCGCGTTGAGGATATCGACCATCTGCCGATTGCCATCGTCGGTGCTGGCAAGCTTGCGCCGGATCCGCTCGATCGCGGCCGGCAGCACCCAGTCTTTGAAGGGAGCACCGTTGCGCAAGGCGCCGGGTTTGCGGGCGAGCACCGGCACATAATGCCAGGGGTCGTAGATGGTATCGCCGCGGCCAAAGGATCGCGGGTGCTCGGCAACGAT